>BTQE01000149.1:0-6193 GCA_036985715.1 Rhodothermia bacterium | reverse complement strand
GGTCCATGCAATCGTGTCTAAGCAAACGGGTCCATGCAATCGTGTCTAAGCAAAGGTATGGCAAGCTGATCGTTAGCGGTAGCCGTGACCTCGTTGTTGAGTGGGTAGTGACGGATCTGAGTCCGGCTGCCAACGATTCGACTCGACGTCGAACCAGCGCCCGACGAGCGAATCCCGATATGCGTTCATTATTTCTGGTCCACCAGGGCGTGCTCTTAGATTTTCGAACAGAATACTCGCGTAGTTTCTGGTCGCAACACCCACCAGTGCCACGAGCCCATCATAGGCTTGCTGCATGCTCTCGGCAACGAACGTCGCACTGTTTTCTCCGTAGTCGATACCAGGCACGTTCTCCAGGAGTTCGAGGCTTGCGGGTGGCACCGCTCGTACTGTCGCCCGGACCGGTGTGATTACCTTCATTACTTTGGCGTTACCCAGATTTTCAACCGCCCTCTTCGCAGCTTCGCGCATGTCGGCGTGGGCCTCATCGACGGGTCTCAGGTCGGCGGAAGAAGCGCTGGTCGCTGTCTTTACCTGGGCAAATTCGATCCAGGGCATTGTTTGGAGATCATTTTCGAGGCGATCGTCGCCCGAAGCGAAAATGAGTGGCACGTCTGCCCGGCCCCAGGAGAGCGCCAACAACTCTGTCTCCGTAATCGACTGACCATTGAGGAGCAAATCTATTCCCAGCGTGAATGTATGGGAAGCGAAACCACCACTTCCGGTCTTGGCGTGCATTCCTACGACTCCTACGGCATCGTAAAGGTCATCTTCGGTAAGGTCGAAATAGGCATCGAAGTATTCGTCTCGAAAGACCTGCTGAGCGCGTGGGTCGAGAAGATCGGTCCTCAGATCGGGTTCCGGATTACCGCTGCCATGTCCATCGACGATGTGGACTTGAGTAGCACCGCCAGCGAAGAGTCCGTCAACCACGGCATTGATATCCGCCGCCAGCATTTCCTGGCCCTGTGGATACTGCGGTTTCGAGAAACTGAACGTCCGCGGATCGTCCTGGCCTGCGAGACCTTCCATATCGTGGTAGAGAAGAATGCGGATGTTCTCGCCAACGGCAGGGGCGTCGACGAGCTCCCAGGGGTCTTGAAAAAGGAACTGCTTTTCCTCTCCCCACGGCTCACAACCGGCAAAAAATACGAGTGTAAACGCGGAAAGCAGAATGGTAGGAACGCGAGTCATCATGTCAGAACACAATAGTTTCGTTAGAGCCAGAAGCTAAAGTAAAGATAGACTCCCAGAACAAGACCAAGTACAACAATGGTTCCGGCCACATCCTTCCAGTTCCAGCTGGCTCGATTCTCTTTTCGGTCGTGGTCCGAGACCATGGAGAAGGTGAAGCCACGAATTTTTTCTTCCGGCGGCGGTTCGGTCGCATATGAAACGGTAACTATGATTGTCACGGCAACCAAAAAAAGTACACCGGCAAAGTAGTATCCATTGAATGCGCCAATCGCTCCGAAAACTGTCGACGGGTCCAACAAGCGGCTCTGCGTTAAGGTCTGTACCGTCAATTTGAACATTCCCAACACAAATCCAATGACCATCCCCCAAAAAGCACGTTTCGCATTGATTCTCTTATTGAACAGACCCAATAGAAAGACGGCCGTGATCGGTGGTGCAAGAAATCCCTGGACGTTCTGGAGATAGTCGTAGAGTCCGCTACTGCCCTCTGCCATCTGTTTCATGATCGGGATCCAGAGCAGGCCCAGGACGACGACGACCGTTGTAGCAACCCTTCCTACGTTGACCAGATGAGATTCGGATTTTCCTGGTTTGAACTTCTCATAGATGTCCACCGTAAAAAGCGTAGCGCAGGAGTTGAAAAGTGAAGCCAGCGAACTCATTAACGCAGACAAAAGACCTCCAACCACCAATCCCCGGAGCCCCACGGGTAATAAATTGGCCACCATCGTCGGGAATACCATGTCGCCGAGCATTTTCCCGTCGGGCCCCAGTGAAATCGCGAGTAGGCCCTTGGATTGAAGCGCGTATCCGATCATCCCTGGCACTAGAAAAATAAACACAGGCCAAACTTTCAAAAAACCGCCAAAAATGGCTCCTCGGCGGGTATCACGGAGCGATCGGGCGGCCAGGGTACGCTGGACGATGTACTGATCGGTACACCAATACCAGATTCCAACGATCGGGGAGGCGATCATTACGCCGAGCCACGGGAAAACCGGATCGGAATTGGGTCGCCACAGTGCGAACTGTTCTTTGTTCTGGGCCAGGATGGACTCGAGCTCTCCCCATCCACCCAATTCCTGGAGCCCGAAATACGTAATCAAGATCGACCCGACGAGGAGCAGGCCGGTTTGCATGATCTCTGTATAAACGACCGCCCTGAGCCCGCCAAATACCGTATAAATTCCCGTTAGAACGACGGTAGTAAATGCACCAATCCAAAATGCATCGTCAGGTGTACCAAACGCATCGGGCAAGAGCGTCCTGAAGACGAGCGCACCCGCGTACACCGTCACGGAGACTTTCGTAAACACATACGCAATGAGCGAGACGACCGAAAGGATCCACCGTGCAGCGCTGTTAAACCTTTTCTCCAGGAACTCGGGCATCGTGAAGACTTTCGCCCGATGGTAGAAGGGAACGAAAATCCAGCCCAACATGATAATGATCCATGCATGCAGCTCCCAGTGAGCCTGCGCCATACCGTTGGTTGCGCCTCCGCCCGCCAGGCCGACAATATGCTCGGAGCCAATGTTTGACGCGAAAAGAGAGGCACCGACTGCGAACCAGGCAATGTTTCTACCGGCCAGAAAGTAATCTTCAGACGTCTTCTGTTTTCGTGAGGACCACCATACGATACCTGTCAGCAGGAGGAAATATCCACCAATCAGCACCCAATCAATGGCTGTAAGAACGCGTTTCCTGGCTCAGTTCTGGTTCTCTTGTTCTCGCCAGGCCGATTCCTGCTCGGATACCAGGTAGTCGTGAATGGCCTCTGCGTCTTCCTCCATCAGGATATCAGACCAATTCGCCATTCCATTCGGCTCATACAATCCTTCAAGAAGAATCTGATTGAATAGCTCGTGCGTGCTGGACGCCATTCGAATAAGACTCGGGAAGAGGGACATTCGTTCACCGCCAATTCCTCCGTGGCAAACAGCGCAAAATTCTCCGTAGAGTTGTCCGCCTTTCTGTATCGATTCGGCTGTAACCGATCTTATCGGTGGCTCGGAAATATCAGGGATGACTCGTTCCGGTGGCAGAGCGACGTCCGTACCGCTCAGCTTGAAAGCGAGGATGCGTCCGAAATTCTCGTAGGTGGCCGCAGCGTTTTCTTTAACAAAATAATCAAGCAATGCGCCGCCGAATCCCGCCATGACCGCCACGTATTGTTCACCATCAATGACGTAGGTAATCGGTGCTGCCATAATGCCTGTACCGGTCGGAATTTGATGAAGAATTTTTCCCGTGTCCGCACGGTAGGCAACAAAATTTCCATTCGCATTTCCCTGGAAAACGAGATTGCCTCCTGTCGAAAGCACGCCACCGTTTCCGACACCCTGTAGCTCAACACTCCAGATTTCCTCTTGCGTAACCGGATCTCTGGCGATCAACAACTCCGACTTCAGCGAATCTGCCAGATAATAGATACCGACGTTCCATTCACCGGGCTGAAACGAGTATTCATCGAAGGAAGTGTAGAGCATGCCAGCATCGATTGCCGGGATATAGACCAGCTCCGTCTGGGGACTGTAGCTCATTTGTTGCCAGCTATGCGCGCCGATATCCCACGGATACACCCATTTGGGCTCGTCTTGATAATTCCCCTGTTCTGTAAGCACGGGCCTGCCCGAGTCCATGTCTATATGAGTCGCCCAGGTTACCCGGACGAAATTGTCGGCAGTCAGTAGCTCGCCGGTTTGGCGATCCAGCACGTAAAGGAATCCATTTTTTGGCGCGACCATCAGAACCTGTCTTGACGACCCGTCGATTTCCAGGTCTGCTAGTACCAAATTCTGTGTGACGGTGTAGTCCCACATTTCTCCGGGCGTTGTCTGGTAGTACCAGACCAATGCGCCCGTGTCCGGGTTTATTGCAAGAATGGAAGCGAGAAACAGATTGTCGCCCCCCGACGGGCTTCGGAACCAGATCGGGTACGGTGTGGAATTCCCCGTTCCTACGTAAAGCAGATTCAAATAAGGATCGTAGGCAAATTGTCCCCATACCGTCCCTCCACCGCCCGATTCCCAGTCTGAATCAGGATCCCATGTCTCGGCGGCCATTTCCAATTCGCGGTGTTCATATCCGTTTTCAGGATCTCCGGGAACCGTAAAAAACCGCCATTCCTCGCCTCCAGTGGTCAAATCGTAAGCCGTTATGTACCCACGGACGCCAAAATCGGCGCCGCCGTTACCGATCACGATAACATTCCCCGCTATCTGAGGTGCCCCGGTGATACTGTAACCGCGAGTTCGGTCGATGAGCGTGTCGACTCGCCAGAGCACGAGTCCGCTTCTCGCGTCAAGCGCCACGAGATACCCGTCGAACGTGGCCACGTAAACGCGGCCTTTCCACACTTGTACCCCCCTGTTTACAATATCGCAACACTCGGCGCGGGCAAACGCCCCGTCCACTTCGGGATCGTAGGTCCAGATTTCATCACCCGTCCTGGCATCCAGCGCGTACACGATGCTCCAGGCACCGGATGTGTACATGATTCCGTCCACAACGATCGGCACAGCCTCAAGCCCCCGGTTGACCCTGCCCCGGGGAGTACGGGCGTCATATTCCCAAGCCAGGCCGAGGTCGCTGACATTCTCGACGTTGATCTGGTCGGCTGGCGAATAATGTTGCTGTTGAAAGTCGCGGCCCAGCGACATCCAGTTTTCCAACTCATTGTCAGCATTCAAGAGTCGATCCGTATCGACCCAGCCCGGATCTCCTGGACCAGGCTCATTCGATCCGCATCCCGCGAAAATGGTAATGGAGAATGCAAAGACAATTGCTGCCCGCCGAAATGGGCACTTCCTGCTATTCATGGCTTGAACGGAGTCTTTCTGAAATAGTGAAAGGGAGAGTATACGGATTACTCGTCCTTTTTTAGATCTCCGTAAAGAGCGTGCGTCCGAAGCTTGTGTGCCACTTCGAGTGCTCGCTTAACCCGAGTATCTTCTCGTTTCGCACTGTCAACATAATAGTTCAGCCCGCGCCGATGGCTGGGTACGAGGGTTGCAAACCGGATCGCCGCTTCTTCGTCCTGCTCTAAGGTGGCAGCGAATTCGTCGCATAGTTGGATTTTGTCGGGTTCCGGGTCTGGGATGATCGTGACCGTTACAATGTCGCCGAACTTCACTCCAACGTCTCTCAGGATGGTTCGGCCGAGCATCAGATATTTTTCGCCATCTTTTCTGCTCTGAATTCCACGACTCAGCGTGTGAGCATTGAGTGTCGCCAAAACGCGGCGCACCCCTGCTTCCTTCAGAGCTTCGGCCATTTCCATCGGGATGGGTACATAATGCTGTTTCATTGCGGTTTCCAGTCTCAAGACCGGTGCTGCGAAGTGATATTCCAGTACAGATTCGGTCATTCATTCGTTCTTTTTTGGATCACCGGCACGGTGTTCTGGGTTACCCATTCAACCTGGAAGAAATCACGTGGAGAATATCATGGCTGACATCTATCACGATTTTCAGATTAACGCATCACCGGAAAAGGTGTTTGACGGAATCACATCTCCCGAAGGCGTAAGTGCCTGGTGGTCACTATCGACTGTCGGAAATCCAAGCGAAGGGGAAGTATACGATTTGGACTTCGGACCGGGTTATCAGTGGAAAGCCCGGGTCACGTATTCGGTTCTGCCATCAGAATTCGAATGGGAAATGATCGAAGCGGATGACGAATGGCTGGGAACCCGGATCGGTTTTCGGCTCGAGGGAGACGGCGAAAAAACAAGCGTACGTTTTCATCACAAGGGTTGGCCACATGAAAACGATCATTATCGAACGTCCTGTTACTGCTGGGCCATGTACCTGCGCATTCTGAAGCGGCACGTGGAGCATGGAGAGTTCGTTCCTTACAAAAATCGACTCAATGTTTGACGGAGCTTTACTTTCCGACTCTCTCCAGTGAAAATGCAGCGGGCAGGTTTTCCCCGTTTTCCCGCCACGTCCAGAGATGTCTCAAGTGGGATGGGTCCTCGAAGTCGAATCGGAGG
>BTQE01000148.1:0-6218 GCA_036985715.1 Rhodothermia bacterium | reverse complement strand
ATCCCGTTGGCGCTGAAAGAATTGCCGCAGTGGGTTCTATGGAAATATGGAGAGCGTAACGGCAAGCCAACGAAAATACCAAAGCAAGTCAACGGCGAGTGCGCGAAAGTCAACGATCCGAAAACATGGACTACATTCGACAACGCTGTAAAAGTCGTTGAATCGGGCGAATTCAGCGGAATCGGCTTTGTTTTCACCGACGAAGATGCGTATGTCGGAGTGGACTTCGATAAATGCATCCTATCCGATGGCAACATCCCACCCATCACGCTGAAAATATTAGAGCGTCTGAATTCCTATACCGAACAAAGTCCATCAGGGCTAGGATTACACTGCATTGTGGAGGCCACTACGACTGTAGGTCTACATCACAGTCGTTGCGAAATCTATGGGTCAGGACGTTACTTCACGATGACCGGGAATCACTTTCCTGGGACTCCCACGGTTATCAACCAGCGAGAAATGATCGTCCAACAGCTAGTAGATGACCTGTACGTAATTAAGGATATAGAACAGTCACGTCTGCCTCAAAAATTCAATCGCTTGTTTCGCGGCGATACGACAGGGTATGAATCGGCGAGCCACGCCGACCAGGCGCTTTGCGGAATTCTCTCCTATTGGACTCGCGGTGACGAAATCCAAATGGATCGACTTTTTCGGCTCTCTGACCTCATTCGCGAGAAGTGGAACGAAATCCACTCTGCCGACGGACGTACATACGGCGGACTCACCATCGCTCGTGCGATTAAGAATGGGAAGTTCAGGCCCGTTAACAACACCGAAGCTACCGGCTCTGATACCAACGTTTCAGTCCCGAAGCCTGAAGGGTTTTACGATACAAAGCCATTCTGGGACAACGTGAATGGAAAATGTCAGATTAATCATGCCAAACTTGTCGATTATTTTTCTGACAATGGTTTTGCGAAGCTATATCCATCCGGAGCTGCCTCAAGCATTCTCGTGCGAGCAAGAGATAAGATTCTCGAAGAGGTAAGTGCAGAACAGATTAAAGACTTTCTCTTTCGAAACATTCCAAAGTTGACGAATGATGTTTCAGTGCGCGAGGCTTTGGTCCGCGGCTCAAAAGTCTATGGATCAAGAGCTCTTCTCGAATGCCTTCCATCGCTAAACGCGACGTTTCACAAAGACTCTGCTACCGAGGCTTTTTTCTACTTCGAAAACTGTGTGGTTCGAGTTACGGAATCTGGCGTTGAAATTCTCTCATATAATCAACTGGACGGATATGTTTGGAAAAAGAGCGTATTGGAACGCCCGTTCACTCCGCTGGTGGATATCCTCAATGACCCGTATATGTGTGACTTTGGCCGTTTTCTTGTGAACGTGGCGGGCGTCGACAATCCCGATCGTCTAATAGCTCTTTGTACGGCTATTGGTTATCTGCTCCATAAACACAAGGATCGCTCCCGTGGCAAGGCAATATGCTTTGTAGACGAAGCTATATCCGACGTTCCTAGTGGCCGAGCTGGAAAATCACTCGTCGGTCGGGCGATTAGCAATATCGTCCCCTCTGTTCGAATCGACGGCCGCAATTTCCGATTCGATAGCCCATTTGCCTTTCAAGATGTCAGGCCTGGGACGGCCGTGGTAGAGTTCAACGACGTTCCCAAGAATTTTCCATTTGCAAGGCTCTTCTCAGCAATAACCGACGACATGCAACAAGAAAGGAAGAATCGAGACCGAATCACATTACCGTATTCCGATTCTCCAAAATTCTCTCTGTCAACGAACCATGTTATCGAAGGAGAAGGAGGCAGTCATCGGGATCGAATCTTCGAGGTAGAGTTTTCCGGACATTACAACGAAAATCACAAGCCACTAGACGAATTCGAGAATCGATTCTTTGATGATTGGGATTCCGACGAATGGAATCGTTTCGACAACCTTATGATATTTTGTGCCGGTAGATACCTTAAGACGGGTCTAGTTGATTACCAGCATCAAAACCTTCGACTAAAGAAGCTTCGTCAGATGACATCGCAAGAGTTCGTCGAACACATGGACATAGATCCGCCTCCATTCCAGATCGGAATTCAATATGACAAGAAAGAAGCGTACGAGGACTTTCTTGAAGTGTATGATGACCTGAAGAATGAGGTATATCAGCGCACATTTACGACGTGGATACAGAAATACGTCAGGATTATGGATCTAAGCATTACGGAATACCGATCAGACTCGACTCGCTACTTTAAACTCTCCGACAAAACCTGATGGATGGGCGTTCTCTCCCCCTTCTTGGACACAGTGATGCTTGCTCTGTGTCCAAAGAAATCAGCATCGGAAGTATAGATTGGATGATATGGACGTAAGGGCGTAGCAAATGGGCGTAAAGAGAAGAAAGGCGGATCGTGGGATAGAGAGAGGCAATAAATTGTCGAAAAAGCCTACGTCCGTACGTCCGTCAAGCCTCGGTACAACAGGAATCCACGATGCCCGAAACGATGATTAGAATATCCCTAAGCGAAACAGCCCGTCGGCACGGAATCGACAAAGGCCAGCTGAGCCGTGATGTGCACGCGGGAAAGAAATCCTCACGTGGATGCCCTATCTGCCATTACGCTACTAAAGGATCCGATGGACGCATCCAGGGCTTTGTATTCCCAGATAGTTTCGTTTTTCCTGCATCTAGCGGGGTTCAAAATGGGAGCAAACTGAAAAAACTGGCAGTAGCAATCATTATTAGCGGAATTAGTGTCGGTTTTTGGTTAGCCAGAAAGTCTATCCAAATACCACGCGAGCAACTGAATCTCAAAAGATTCTGAATAGAGATGATGCCCGATAACTGAAGATTATCGGCCATCTACCCATCCATTTGTGCATGCCAACGCATTCGAAACGAGGTGACTACCTCACCACTACCATCTTCCTCGACTGGCTGAAGCTTCCAGCAATGAGGGTGTAAAAGTAGATGCCAGATGGTAGGCCCGAAGCGTCGAAGTTTAGCTCGTGTGCCCCCCCTTGTTGATAGCCCAAAAATATGGTTTGGACGCGTCTTCCAAGAGCGTCTGAGAATTTTATGCTAACGTCCGTCGGGTTGGGGAGGTTATACTGAATTGTAGTCGTATTCGAAAATGGATCGGGGAAATTCACTCCCAACTCAATGACATGATCCACGGGGGGGTCGCTATCAACACCCGTGCTGGTACAGAAATTCTCGTACGTGGTCGCGAGCCGAGACCACTTATGCACCTCACTGTTCTCGTATACACATAGATTAGTGTCATCGTAGCGGAACCATCGAATATTTTTCAGATTTGTCAGGCTGTTTGGAAGTGGCCCAGCAAGGTCCCGGTTGTCGTCAACATAGAGGGTTCTCAAGGACGTCAAGGAGCCAAACGTGTCCGGTATTCCGCCTTCGAGACTATTGTCTGCCAGATCGAGCCGATCGAGCTTTGTGAGATGCCCGAGCGATAGTGGAATCGGGCCTGACAGGTAGTTTCTGGACAGATTCAGACTTTCAAGATCTACAAGATTTCCAAGAGTGGACGGGATTTCTCCCTGCAAAAAAGCGTGATACAGATCCAGGACGCGGAGCTGACCCAAATATCCAATTGAATCCGGTATAGGGCCTTCGAAGCCGCCATGAAGTGCCAACTTCTTCAGATTCGTGAGTCGGCCGATCCATGACGGTATCGGTCCACGTCCGAGAATATCGAGCACCGTCAGGTTGGACAGTCTGGCCAGTCCTTCTGGTAATGGCTCGTCCCGAAATAAATGTAGAATTCGAAGCTCAGTCAGGCTAGATAGCTCTCCAATCCAACTTGGTATTGGCCCGATGAAAGCTGTTCGTTGTAGATCGAGAATTTCGAGCTTGACCATCGGCCGTAAAAATTCCGCAGACTTCAAATCAATCTCATTTTCAGCTAGAATCAAGGTCTTGAGACTAGAGTAGCGACCGGCGGGTACATCGAAGACTCCGTTCAAATCGTTGTACCCCACGTTGAAAACTAGTGGATTCTTGAACTCTTGTGTCCACCGTGGAAGTGCTCCAGAGAATCTATTGTGACTGAGATCAAATACTTCTAGTGCATTTAGGCGCCCCGGTGCACTCGGGAGTAGTCCGCTTAATTTGTTGTAGGACAGATCCAACACCTTGAGTGAATCAAGTTCTAATAAGCTGACTGGGAATCCTCCTTCTATTCCAGCGCTGTCTAGCCGGACAGCCGAAACCCTATTGCCAGATATGTCAATCCCTTCGAAGGATCCAACAGGGCCACGAAACCAGCTATGAATTTGAGAATCGCTTGGCCAGTAGTAATTCCAATAGATATCCCAGAGGGCCAGAGAATCCTGCTTAACGACTTGAGCTCCTGCGAAGGGAGGAGCACAAAAGAGAGCAAGGAAGATCCCAACCAATAAATACCTATTTGGCCGTCTTAAGCGCATTTCACTTTCAATGTTGAACGATTAGCGTTCCCGTAGCCGTGGCGCGCCCGATCGCTACTCGATAGACGTATAGCCCCGACGAGAGGTCTTGAACAGAGAATCGCTCTGTGTAGACTCCCGGTGCTGAAAATCCGTCCATGAGCGTTGTGGCCTCTCGTCCGAGCACATCGAATAGCTGCAGACGAACGCGGGCTGACTCGGCGACTGTAAATGTGACAGTCACGTTCTCATCGGCCGGGTTTGGATGAAGAAGACTCATTCTGTTTTGGAAAGAGTCTGAGAAAGCACCAGTCAGCGGAAACTCCGGCTGTCTGAGATATAACTCATCGTACGTTGATTTAATTCCAGACGCCGCGGCACGCAGTTTCGTTATTGAGTCGAGGTTGGTTTTGCCCTGCGCCCAAACATAGGCAAAGGTGAACTCAGCGAACTCACCTGAACCAAGGCGGAAAGGTCCGAACGACGAAACGGATCCCGGGCGCCGTCCTTCATTCCACACCGTCCCCAACGAGTCGGTATTCATGGCTGACCAGTATGCACCTGTCACAGGATCTCCTGTCCATTGGAATCGGGTTCTTGTGGTCCCACCGATGCCGCGGCCTCCGTACGTTATCGGCTCCCCCCATCGACAGTAGCCGGTCATCGTATTATATTTTTCCCAGGCTCTATGAATGTCTTCATCACCGCACCACTGCATGAAATGACTGAACCCCGCTTCCTCACCCGGTTCATCAACCTCGCCATCATAATCGTTGTCCATCTCGTCTGACGCGGAAGGCCATCCCTTGATGAGCACCATCCCGATTGCTGGAGGTGCGCCACCATAATATTCGTGATTTTCATTGACTGAATTGTAAGCGAATGACATTCCGATTGTCGTGTCGACCCCAACAAATATCTCGTTCCACCACCCCAAATCAGCCTCGGAGTAGACCCCCATAAACATGCTATCGATGGGTACTGTTAGTCTGTTGATTACCCGGTAAGAGTAAATGGTCGTGTTGTCTATCGCTTCTCTCGGATCGCGCATCGCTGCGGCAGATCCCTGAACCTCAATGCCGAGTGGCGGGGACTTGGATTCCGCATGCACATTACCCATATCGTTCATCACCCACCAAAATCGCTGATGGCCGATGAGTTCTGGGCGGTCGCCCGCTTCAAGGTTGTAGTTAGATGGATTCCCGTCCCCGTCAAGAGTGGGCGCACCGAGGTCCCAGGGCCAGCCAGCTAAGTTTGTAGAGACAATACCATTCAGCGCATACTGTTCAAGGTCCTCCCTTGTCACCTCAAACATCCGATCATATGCACTGCAGTCGTCTGGGTCGGGCAGCACGGCTCCCGGAATCAGACGACCAGGCCAGAGCTCCCATCCACCCCACCGCTCACCGGCCACGCGAAGCTGCCCTTCTACATAGCCCCCAAACCAAATATCAGTCGTTTGGATGGCGTAGCTACCACTTCCTGCTGGAACCTCATACCTGAGAATCCCAGCATTAAATAGCTCTGCTTGGACGTTGTTGTTGTCAAGGACGGCGCGTGCGAGAGGACGAGCGCAGCTGCCAATTACAGGTGTAGGCGTCTGCGCCTGGGAGACTCCCGAGAGCAGCATTGTGATCAAGACAAGATGTCGAAAACAACTGGTCGTTTTCATGGCCAACCTCCGATTTGGTCAACCTCTCAGGAAGATGGGTTGGGTGCGCCTAGACAAAGTGTACCAACTACTTAGGATAGTATCGAGTGAAAAAGAGGTGCACTGATTCGGGGGGTTCATTTCGAATGTGGACCAATTCACAACGACCCTGCTAGCCGAC
>BTQE01000147.1:0-6229 GCA_036985715.1 Rhodothermia bacterium | reverse complement strand
GAAAGGCGGGTGATTCTGAGTAGGCCGCCCCCCTCTGCATTTCTTCAGACCTCCAGCTAGCCGGTGGAGCAACCTCTACAGGCTGAATTCGACCTTCGTCGCGGTTCAGGAACTCCTCGTACAACCGGATATGTTGACTGTCAATGGGCACGTTGAAGCCATCCGTAAAGAGTCCAGCGAAGGGTCACAAGCGCTGATGAATGGTCTGGAATCCAAAATCAAAATCTGGTCTTTTGAAACGTGACTTTTAGGCTGTGGCTGGCGTAATCGGCACGTTTCCTCCTATTTCCAAGAAAAATCTCGTACGCGGGGTAATTAGTCTCGCGAAATCGTCCATTCTGCACCGACTGGGTCGAATCACCAAATCCTGTGTGAAGATCCAAGATAGAGTCCCAATTCGAGGCGCCTCGTATTCGGGGGTGGGCTCAGAAGTTCATTCGAGCTAATTGAACTTTTTTTGGTCCTTTGGCACGACTCTTGGAGAATCTCACGTAGACATCATGTCCGAAAAGATCTAACACCATGTGCAACAATCGCTTATCAATGTTTCTCGATAGCTCACCAGAGATTTCTGGTAACCCTTTCGGAAATACAGTCGATACCGAAGCTATGGACTGGATCGAGAAGAGATTTACAGTCGATTCTGTTCGCGACATGAACATTAGCAGTTCGCCTCTAACCCGGTTGTATAACCGCTAACAAGCGAACTCCCTTAACGCTGATTTGAAAGGATAATCGTCATGCAACAGACAATACTGGCAATGCTCGCCCTTATGATTGTTGGGAGTTTTACACTCAACCAGCAAAGAGGTGCGGCAAAAACTTACAACGAGCTGGTTGACGACGAGCTGGAGATTGCAGCCAGCGGCGTCGCCATGCACGTCATGGAGCTCATCGGCAACCGAGCGTTCGACTCGAGAACGCTGCCAGACCAGACCAATGTGAGCGGAATGCTGGTGGGCAGTTCCGAGCTTACGGCCGAAAGCGCATTCGGAAAGCAGGGCACAACCTGCGACCTGGACGAACCTTTCAAGGACACATCACCTTGCCTGGACATCGACGACGCCGACATGGCGCCGGACCAGTGGCAGGACGTGCCATTTCGACTAAAGGATGGGAAAGAGCTTCCTTTTGACGTTCGGGTTGAAGTGTTTTATGTCGACCCTTCGGATCTTGATAAGCCCCTGCCAACCGGTCAGAGAAGCCTCCACAAGAAGGTTATTGTAAAAGTCCGCGCCAAGCGACACGTGAGACAGAACCGCTACAATGACGGTTTTGTGCGTCTCGAGCGAATCTTTTCGTACGATATAAAGAAAGCCGAGAACCGCCTGCGAGAGAAGTACGGACCGACCGTTGTCGAGACGCCTACAGACCCGCCGCCGCCACCGCCGCCGCCGCCACCTGATCCTAACGTGACTCCAAAGACGGATCCAAACGCCCTTGTAGCGATCTGCCACCGACGTGTAAAAAGGGGAAAGATTACGTGGAAAAACAGGACGGTCAAGCAAAAGTTTGTCAAGAAGCACATCGGTCACGGCGACAAGCTGGGCTCGTGCTAAAGATGCGAACACACCAATTACGCCGACCAGGCAACTAACAGAGAATAGTCATGTGGTTCATATTCGATAACCTAAGAGCGCTGATGATTGCTGGAGCGGTTATGCTCATGCTCCTCACCGCGATGACGCGGCAGAGAGAACTGGGCGTAGAGCAGCTCTCGGTATATGCGGCAAAGAGCCACTCACTGGATCTGGCCGAGTGGCTGGAAGATGACATCGCGACACTGGGCTCCAATTTTGACTCGACAACAGTCCGATTCCTTCTACCCACCGTGCAGGGCGGAAATACCACGGAGTTCACTTTTTCCAGGGATACCGTTGGAGCCGCTCCCAACTTTGACAAGGTGCGTATCGAAACGAGATACCGTCTGATCGACACAGACACGGCCGTGCTTCAGGATACAACGTACCAGATGTATCAGATCATCCGGGACACTCGTATCCAGCAGGGTGCAGGTTGGTCGGCATGGTTGGAGGATGGCCGGAGTTCCCCGCGCCTGTCCTACTTCATGATTTCGCTGTTGGATGATCTAGGGCAGTTGGTGACGACAGAGTCCCAAACGGTTTTTCTGAAGATGGACTTCTCCATTGTTCCGCCCTTCCCACAGGGGAGACAGTATCTGAACCAACTGAGCTGGGGCACCACGATTCGCCTCCGGCCTTACTAGAACAAGAATTATTTCACCCTCAACAACACTTTTCGGTGTGAGTCATGGGAAAAGGATTACTAATAATCGTTTTTGGAGCGATACTGGGTGCCTCGGTACTCTCGTTCCAGCAGAAACAAACTGCGCTCAAAACGACTGAACGTCAGACCGGATACGAGGAAGAAGTCCTCGCGCGCGAGATTGCGCGTTCAGCGTACAATATTGCGAGGAAGCTCGCACAGGCTGCCGGGAGCGACCTGGCTACGGCCGTTGCCAATATCAATGGTCGCATGAAAAACGGCTCACCTGATTACAGTGGCGAGCTTACAGGCATTTACCAGGGCGGGACCTATTCCGCTCAGGCTTTCACGGTCGATGGCCAAAACGTAGAAATACGGGCCACGGGATGGTTCGGCGATGCCGAGCACATCATTAACGAGAATTTCTACGTGAAGATGCTGACGGTCAGGGATTCCAGCAAAGTGACACTGGAATTTCTGGAGTCGATGGCCGGATACTGCTCGGCCGTATTCCTGCAGCGCTTCATCCCGAATAACGGTGGGAAACCTACCATGACAGGCAATTTCGGGAAGAGTGGGAAAAGTGAGAAAAAGGGTTACGCGAAGGGTAAGATGACGCTGAGTGACGACGAAAAATACTGGATTCTTCCTCCTGAAATGATCCTCAACTCGGGTCGCAACCGGGAAGGAGATGAACTACGTGTTACGCCAGACGATATTGTTCTATCTCCGGGAACCCGCACCAATTTCTTCATAGGTGTTGATAAGGACTGTAGCGAACAAGGCGTCTGGGAAGAGACATACGATGAGTCCCGCTACGACTATATCAACAACGCGCTTGAGGAAGACACGCAAAACATGGAAGATTTGCAGGAAGGACTTTACGCTATGATCGAAGCCCATCCGACGGACACACAAAAGTGGCGGATCGCCTTTGAGGATCTGAGAACTTTCTCCGACAAGCAGCACGAGGACATCAAGGCGAACGGTTACGGAGGTAGCTGGGATCCTGTCTTGGAAACGTATGGTGGATCGGGCTGGATGGAAAAGGACTCGAACGGCTACCGAAAGCTTCGAGACTTCGGGTGGAAGCCGGATTTCAGTGATCAGGTCATTCAAGTCTCGTTCAACTCATGCAGCGGGAATTGTCAGAATTAATTGACTTGCGGCAGCGCCCCATGGTAACTACTTAAAATTCGTTGCTGCAAGTTGACGTCGAGAAGCGGCGCTCCGGTCTCCGGAGCGCCGCTTTTTTTGATCCTACAAATTGGTTTTCTCTCGTACTCACTACTTGTGGTTTCATTGTAAATCACTGGTAAAGAAATACCTTCGAAAAGGCCAATCGGTCTTCAGAGCCACCAGTCGAAACGGGTGGAGAAAAGGACCCTCAACAGCGGACAATCACGTTAAGTTTCATGCAGCAGACTATACTCGCCATTCTCGCCTTAATGCTTGTTGGCACCTTTACGCTCGCCCAGCACCGCGGCACAATAGCAACATACAATGAACTCGTCGATGACGAGCTCGAGATAGCTGCGAGCGGAGTGGCCTTGCACGTCATGGAGCTGATCGGCCATCGCGCTTTCGACGCACGAACGATGCCCACTGAAATCAACCAGAAAGGATTACCGGCAGGGAGCGCGGAGTTTACCTCAACCAGCGCTTTCGGCAGACAGGGTTCGTCGTGCGACCTGGACGAGCCGTTCAAAGACGTTATTCTGTGCACGGATCTGGACGATGCCGACATGGCACCAGGCGAATGGCAGGATGTACCCTTCCGCCTGAAAGACGGCAAGGAGCTTGGGTTCGATGTCCGAGTGGAAGTGTTCTATGTAGATCTCTCGGATCTGGACAAGGCGCTTCCTGCAGGACAGGTCAGCTTTCATAAGAAAGTCGTGGTAAGGGTCCGCGCCAAGCGGCATGTTCTGCAAAAGCGGTACGCGAACGGATTCGTGCGTCTCGAGCGGATCTTCTCATACGATAATTCGCGCGCGAAGAACCGTTTCGAGGACGTCTACGGACCGACGGTTACCCCCGCGAGTTTAGAGCCGCCTACCACGCAGCCGACGACGCCTCCGACATTGGATCCTACTCTTAATCCGGACAATCCGGTCTGGGTTTGCCACAGGAGCGTCGTAAATGGCACGATCACATGGACCACCAAGTCCATTCAGCAGAAGTTTATCCAGAAGCACGTCGGCCACGGCGACACGGCGGGCAAGTGCTGAGGCCCCCCGGAATCAGAATCAGTAGACCCTTAACAACACGGTTGATGTAAGTCATGGGAAAAGGATTAATGATCATGGTCTTCGGCGCTATACTTGCCGGATCAATACTGGCATTTCAGCAGAAGCAGACTGCTCTCGAAACGACTGAACGTCAGACCGGATACGAGGAAGAAGTCCTCGCCCGCGAAATCGCACGTTCGGCGTACAATATCGCAAGCAGGCTGGCACAGTCCGCAGGCGATGACCTGGCAACAGCGATTGCCAATATCAACGGACGTACCTCAACAGGCGCACCTGACTATAATGGCGAAATGACCGGTCTTTACCAGGGGGGGTCTTACTCAGCTCAGGGTTTTTCTGTCGACGGCCAAAATGTTAAGATTCGCGCTACGGGCTGGTTCGGTGATGCCGAGCACACGATTAATGAGAATTATCATGTGAAAATGCTTGTAGTGAAGGATTCCAGTAAAGTCACGTTGGAATTTCTCGAATCGATGGCCGGCTACTGCTCCGCCGTCTTTCTGCAGCGCTTCATACCTAATAAGGGACAGGGAATGCCAACCCTGAATAAGATTGACGCAGTGGGGAATCTGCTGCCAAACGGCCCCGTTGTGATGAGCGATGACACAAATTACTATATCATGTCACCGGAGATGATCATGAATTCGGGCCACAACCGGCAAGGTACCGAGCTTCGTGTATCACCGGATAACATTGTTCTCGCCCCTGAGACACGGGTGAATTTCTTCATCGGAGTAGACAAGGATTGTAGCGAACAGGGGCTCTGGGAAGAGTCCTATCTACATTTGAGATACGACTGGGTCCACAATGCGCTTGAGGAAGACACCCAAAATTTGGAAGATTTGCAGGAAGGACCCTACTCTATGATCGAACCCCATTCGGCAGACGATCAAAAATGGCGGATCGCTTTTGAGGATCTCAGGAGTTTCTCTATCGAGCAGCACGAAGACATCAAGGCGAACAGCTACGGTGGAAACTGGGATCTGGTTCTTGGGACGTACGGTGGATCTGGCTGGATCGAAAAGGATCTAAACGGCTACAAAAAGCTCAGGGATTTTGGCTGGAAGCCCGATTTTAGCGACCAGGTGATTCAGGTTTCCTTTAATTCCTGTAGCGGAAACTGCTACAATTAGGAAATACGATGAGGTTTCTTCCTTGTAGTCGGTCATTTTTCGCCGAATCTGGCAGGTATTGGAAAACGGCACTCCGATTGATCGGGGTGCCGTTTTTTTTGACTCGATTCGATCCGGCTCGTCCATTCTGACTCTCTCCCGTCACGCGCGGCTTAAATCGCGAGTCTGCGCTGCCGATAGCTGCAATACATCCCTTTCCGCCCGGTAGCCTTGGTCTACCCACGGCCGTTATGGATGGATGACCACTATAAACCAAGTCAAGGGTGCCATCGACCCCCGACCGATCGCCCCGGCCCGTGACAAAGGAATGAGAGACAATGCAGCAGACTATTCTTGCCTTCCTTTCCCTGATGATTATTGCGAGCTTTACGCTGAACCAAAATCGAGATGTCGCTAGAACGTACGGGGAATTGGTCGACGACGAGCTCGAAATCGCCGCGAGCGGCGTCGCGATGCACATCATGGAGTTGATCGGGAATCGATCGTTCGACGCGAGAACAATTCCGGACAGAATTAGCAGCGAGGGTATGCCGACAGGAAGTGATGAAATGTCGTTATCCAGCTCTTTCGGAAAATATAGCGGATGTGACCTGGATGAGCCGTTCAAGGACGCTATCCAAT
>BTQE01000146.1:0-6260 GCA_036985715.1 Rhodothermia bacterium | reverse complement strand
AAAAAGGCGTGCACTCACGAGAACAGCAAACACCTTTACCTATGAACAATAATAAAGCCGTAACACCATGTTGTACATGATGCTACGGCTTCTTCTTAGCGGTTCGGACGGGACTCGAACCCGCGACCTCCGCCGTGACAGGGCGGCGTTCTAGCCAAACTGAACTACCGAACCGATTCTGGTCTCCAATAAACGGGCCGCCATATCGCAAGATCCAAGACTGGCGGCGCTGTATTGCAGAGTTTCAAAGAATGTGGTCAGGGGCGGAATTGAACCGCCGACACCAGGATTTTCAGTCCTGTGCTCTACCAACTGAGCTACCTGACCCAACAAGAGCGCAGAATATATAGTCGTATCGGAGCAGGAGTCAACAACGATTCCGGGAGTGCGTCGGTTTCACTGCGAGTTTATAAGCGGACTCAGCTCTTTCGAACGCCCCACATCAGCTTGCTGCGAAGTGTGTCGAAGTATTCCTGATCATCGAACTTGACCAGTCGTACCGAATGCGCCGCCCGCTTGATAATGAGACCGGATGTATTTCCTTTTAGTATCGTACTCATTCCGTCCGACGTGAACACATGATCCTTATCTGTGTCGAGAATCCTGACTTCGATAATTGAGGTATCGGGAATGACGATGGGGCGAACGGTGAGCGTATGAGGCGCCACAGGTGTAATAAGAATGCCTCCACATCCAGGACTCATTATCGGTCCGCCAAGCGCAAGAGAATAGGCCGTTGACCCTGTAGGCGTCGCAATGATCAGCCCGTCCGCCCAGAAGGTATTCAGGGGCTTGCCGTCGACGTGGACGTCTATGGACAGGAGACCGGCTTCGCCGCTGCGCTGAAACGCGAACTCGTTGAGGGCCCAATTCACAGGCAGCTCGGATCCGTCAGAAATCGTAGCACTGAGAGCAAGTCTCTCCTCAACTTCGTATTTCCCGTTTTCAAGACGAGTGATCGCCTCGTCCAATGTGGCGACTTCCACATGGGTCATGAAGCCCAATCGACCAAGATTAACACCCAGAATGGGCGTTCCTCGATCTCCAATTTCATGCGCTGTGTTTAGAAGTGTGCCGTCGCCTCCAAAGGAAAGAACGATATCGGCATCTCCGGCGATGTCGGATGTAGATTTTTCGGAGAGAACAGATTCATCTACAACACCCTGTTCCTTCAGACCATCAGAAACACGCTGCTGAATGCAGAACTCCCGTTCGGCGGCCACCAGACGCTGAATAATCTCCGCGATGGGCGCCCAGATATTTTCTTTATTCGTATTTCCAGTAATACCGAATCGCATTATGTCACTAACGATGTTCGCGCCTGAGAAATACTCCGATCTGTCGAAAATTAAGCTGGATTGAATCTGTAAGCTACCGCGCGGGACAATCAAAAGCGTTCATCCGAATGGTCGACCCAATTCAAATCCGTAGTTTGGGCGCCTGGCACACGTCGGGCACCGGTCTAGTGCTCTCGGGGTGTTTGTAAATCATCTTCCGGTGTTTGCGTATCAAGCTAGAGGCATGACAGATCGAATTGTCATAGTTGGGAACGGGATTAGTGGCGTCACAGCTGCTCGATTTATTCGGAAAAGCAGTGATACCACGATCACAATCGTTTCCTCCGAATCGCCGTATTTTTTTGCGCGGACGGCCCTCATGTATGCCTATATGGGCAGTATCAGCGACCGGGACCTGAAGCCGTACGAAGACGATTTCTGGTCAAGAAACCGCCTCGATCTGGTACAGGACTACGCGATCAAGGTGGACACGACCACGAAGGTTGTTCGCATGGCGAGCGGGGATAGTCTGTCATATGACAGCCTCATTCTTGCAACCGGCTCCAAGCCCGTTCGCATTGGATGGAAAGGAGAAGAGCTTCCCGGAGTTCAAAGCCTTTATTCAATGCAAGATCTAGCACTGATGCGGCGCAGCACGAACGGCGTGAAACGGGCAGCGGTAGTAGGCGGTGGACTTACGGGCGTTGAAGTCGCCGAAATGCTGACATCGAGAGGAATCGAGGTAGTTTTCTTGGTCCGCGAGAATAGATATATGGACTATGTCCTGCCCAAAGAAGAGTCAGAACTCATTGAGAATCAGATCCGGAAACACGGCGTGGACCTCAGGATGAATGAGGGGCTTAGTCACATGGAGGCGGGAGCGGATGGCACTGTCGAAGCCGTCGTGGTCGAGGGAGGGAAAAGAATCGAAGTGGGTTTTGTTGCCCTCACGACCGGTGTCTGTCCAAGAACTGATCTTGCCATCTCTTCCGGAATCAATGTGGGTCGGGGTATTCATGTGAATCGATACCTGGAGACGAGCGAGCCGGACGTGTACGCGGTAGGCGACTGTGCGGAATTTTCCGAGCCTCTACCGTCAGGTGAAACCATTCAGCAATTGTGGTATTCCGGCCGCGAACAGGGAAGGGTAGTGGCCCAGTCGATATTGGGTGAGCGGACTCGCTATGAACCGGACGTCTTTTACAACTCGGCCAAGTTTTTCGAAATCGAATACCAGACCTACGGGATGGTTCGCCCGACGCCCGATGAAGGTACCCATTCCGTTGTCGTAGTCGACTACGAAAAGGAAAAATTGATTCGGATCGATTACGACACCGGTTCTGGATCGGTTCTTGGCTTTAATCTGATGGGAATCCGGTATCGCCAGGACGTTTGCTCGCACTGGATCCGTACGGGTGCCCGAATCGAATCGGTCCTGAAAGAGCTTGAGTCTGCGAACTTCGATCCTGAATTTTCGGAGTCGTTCGAGCAGGTGCTTCGCCACGAATATGCGAATTGCGCACAGTCATCTGCAGTCGCCTGAGCCGCATGCGTACCGACGATCATAGCCTGTCTCTTGCGGACTCGAGCAAACTCAAATTGGGTCCGTGGTCTCGATTGCTATTGGGCGTATCCGTGGTTTTTGCGTTTTTCGGCATCGTCGGGGCGCCATACTTTTTCGCTCTCACATCTCTTACGATTGCAGGATTTCTGGCGATCAGCGGCATGGTCGTACACGTAGCGCATCACGAATCGAATAAAGGCCTGGGTGAAAGGAGCCTTCGTCTTTGGTCCGGTCGATTCTGCATTTCCGGGTTCATATTCATTTTGGTCTCGGTGGCCGGCGCAGGTAATCAGTTGCCGGAAATCCTTTTCGTTCTTGGAATTGTGTTTGCGTCAGTCGGCGGTGCCTGGCTGATTCGAGATCTCTACAAAGCTGGGTCCGCGGGAGACCTGAATGCCGGTGTTTTCGACAATCCGGTGATTTCTCGCGGCGCAGCCGGGTGGTTACTGGGCCTCGTGTTTACTGGTTTCTATGTGCTCATCTACTGGTTTCCGGACACGCTGGAAGGACTTACGCGGACGACTGATGCGCTCAGCTGGGCGATAAAGGGCCGCGCGGCGGACCAGTGGTTTATGTACAGCCTGATCTACTCTCTTGCTGTGCTCGTGATGGGGGTGAGAGCGTTCTATAAATACCGCCGGGATAGATACCACACGATCAGGACGATCTCTGTTGTTTTCTTCCAGGTGATTCTGGCGTTCGTGATTCCCTCAATCCTCGTTCTCTTTAATAATCCCGAATACTACTTCACCTATTTCTGGCCTCTTAAGTGGGAATATTTTTGGCCCGGCGATTACGGGTTCGCCTGGATTCTAAGAGATGGAGGAAGGCTCGGCATTTTCATGCTGGGATGGGGCGTCGTCATGAGTTTTATGACTACGCCGGTCCTCACGTATTTCTACGGGAAGCGCTGGTACTGTTCGTGGGTTTGCGGGTGCGGCGGCCTGGCCGAAACGCTCGGCGATCCGTTTCGACACCTGTCCGACAATTCGTTAAAAAGCTGGAAGGTTGAGCGGTGGCTCATTCATTCCGTGCTCCTTCTGATTGTTTTGCTAACGGCCCTGATGTGGATTAATTCAGGTACGCAGGGGGCCATTCTGGGTAGCGTTTCATCTTCTTTTGCGCGGTTTTATGGATTCGTGATTGGATCCGTGTGGGCCGGCGTCATTGGAGTGGGATTCTATCCCATGTTCGGATCACGTATGTGGTGCCGCTTCGGATGTCCGTTGGCCGCGATTCTCGGTTTGCAGCAGAAATATTTCTCCCGATTCAGGATAACGACGAACGGCGGGCAGTGTATTTCGTGTGGCAACTGCAGTGTCCATTGTGAAATGGGGATCGATGTCAGGTGGTATGCCCAGCGAGGTCAAAACGTGATACGCGCTTCGTGCGTGGGCTGCGGGGTCTGTTCAAGTGTATGTCCGCGCGGTGTGCTCAAACTGGAAAACGGCCCGAGGGAGGGCCGAAGCGAGTCAAAAGGATTCATTCCAAGCGAATCTCTTCAGATAGTGGTGGACGTGGACTGACCTGGATCGTCAGGTCGAGGTTATGGATCCGGGCGCAGTGTGTCTACTTTCAGACACCAATCAATCCGTCACTTTGGCGAGTCGACGATACAGTCAAATCTGGAGTTGTGCATCCATAGGAATCGAATCGCTTCCCGTGGAAATTGAAACTCTGATCGTTGCAGGACTCCCTAGACATACGGTGGTTGGTCTACCTCGAGGAGCCGTCAGGGAAAGCCTCGATCGAATTCTCGCTGCACTGCGTTCAACAGGAATTGGAGTCCCAAGAGGCGCAATTACAATCAACATGGCACCAGCGGATGTACGAAAGGACGGAACCGGGTTTGATCTTCCGGTTGCCCTATCTCTGATTGGCGCCGAGCGGCAGCGTCCATGGGCTATCGATACGAGGAACGTATTTATCATGGGTGAGCTTTCACTGGAGGGACGTATTCGACCCGTTCGGGGTGTTCTATCCATGGCGCTGCGAGCCAGGAGCGACGGTTTGTCAACCGTTATGGTACCGTTGGAAAACGCAGCGGAGGCGGGATTGATTTCTGATGTTCAGGTGATTCCAGTAAGTACGCTTGAGGAGGCTGTGCTTGCACTAGAGGGAAAGCAAAATGGAAAGGGAGCGGTCTGCCGATTGTCAGGATCTGACCTCCCACGGACATCCAAAGCCCAGGCTGACTTTTCGGAAGTTCGGGGACAGCAATTTGCAAGACGGGCGCTCGAAATCGCGTGCGCAGGAGGGCATAATGTGATTATGATCGGGCCGCCAGGGAGTGGGAAGACCATGCTGGCCCGCCGAGTCCCGTCGATAATGCCACCACTTACGAAAGAGGAAGCGATAGAGGTCACGCGGGTCCATTCGGTAGCCGGAACCTTGCCCGAGTCGGGCCTCGTAGATAAGCGACCATTTCGCGCGCCACATCATACGGTATCAGACGCAGGTCTGGTAGGAGGGGGAAGCCCGCCTCAACCCGGCGAAATTTCTTTGGCGCACAGAGGTGTTCTCTTTATGGATGAACTTCCGGAATTCCGGCGAAATGTACTCGAGAGTCTTCGGCAGCCCCTTGAAGACGGATCTATCGTGATCCGAAGGGCCGAATCAAGTGTGCTTTTTCCTGCACGCTTTATGCTTATCGCGGCGATGAATCCATGCCCATGCGGATTCTCTGGAAGCGATCGAATCTGTACGTGTACTCCCGGGAATCTGCATCGGTATCGTGGCCGCGTCAGCGGGCCTCTTCTCGATCGGATAGATGTTCACCTGGAAGTGAGGCCCATTTCCCCCGAAACGCTGACCGGCCGGAAGGAGGACTCGGAACCTTCAAGCGCCATCCGAGAGCGCATTCTTGCATCCCGCGACGTCCAGCTCCATCGCTTCGCGCAGATGCCTGGCGTTACCGCCAACGCCGACATCCCGCCCGGACGCCTGGAATACCTCGTGCGCCCTACCGAGAAGGCTCGATCTCTCCTCCGCATGGCCCTAAGAAGTCTGGACCTGACGCCACGAGGCTATCACCGGGTGCTTCGTGTAGCGCGTACGATTTCAGATCTGGATGGAGAGGAGCGGGTATTGGATCGGTCCGTCTCGGAGGCGCTTCAGTTCCGGGCCGTTGGTCTGCGCTCGCAAGTAAGCGGAGTCTAGTGTCGATAAGTCTAATCTGGGAAATGATGGCGGACTCTTGGCGACTGCCAACCGTCCTCGTTTTAATATGATACTTGTATGGTTTCGCTGAAGTCGTCAAAGGAACAACCAAACAGGCGTGTTTGCTGAATCCTTTGAGGTATGCGTCCGGTGAGGTACATCTTGCCTGGGTCTGCGAGTGACCCGAATTTATGGGTCAAAAAGATCCATGAGCCAAGAAAAAAGGAATTCCGCGGATATGTTTCCAGTGGTGGAAGCGT
>BTQE01000145.1:0-6346 GCA_036985715.1 Rhodothermia bacterium | reverse complement strand
TGGGGTTAGCCGCAGTTTATGACATCCAGTTACTCTTATCCCGGTCTGACCATTTCGACGTAATCTTCTTCGTTTTCGTCCAGAAATCGATAGCAGAATCCCCGGTGATGTCGCCACCGCCAAAACTGCTGTCGTTCCAGCCACCGAACGCGAATGGTTCGCGCGGGACGGGTACGCCGATATTTACACCGACCATTCCGGAACTGACCTGACTCGTGAAATACTGCGCCGTGCCGCCGGAGGACGTGTAGATGGCAGCTGCATTTCCATACGGGTTGGCATTTTCAATCTCGATCGCTTCGTCCAGGGTATCGCATCGGATAACCGTAAGAGTTGGTCCGAAGATCTCGTCGCACGAGGCTTCATGATCGGGCTCGGCCTGATCGATGATGCAGCCACCGAGATAACGGCCACCCTGAGGAACGTCATCAGCTACAGCATTTCGTCCATCTAGAACGAGCTTGGCGCCGTTCTTTTCTGCCCGGTCCAGGTATCCCGTAATCCGTTCGTAGGCCGATTCGTTAATGATCGCGCCGATGTCTCGACCAGCCACCAAAGCAGACATTTTTTCGCGAATTAGCTCAACGATATGATCCGATTCGCCCACGGCGAGAAGGACACTGGCCGCCATACACCGCTGGCCGGCGCAACCAGCAACGGAGGCAACCACATTCGTAGCCGTCATCTCCGGATCGGCATCCGGTACGACGACGAGGTGGTTTTTTGCTCCGCCGAGGGCACGGACGCGTTTTCCTTTCGCCGTCGAGCGCTCGTATACCGTACGAGCGACCCGCGTGGACCCCACGAATCCAATGGCACTGATTCCACGATGGTCGCACATCGCCTCAACGATTTCGCGATCTCCGTTGACCACTGAAAAAATACCGTCAGGTAGCCCTGATTCTTTTAGAATACGCGCAATTTCGATGGCACTGAGCGGTGTCTGCTCGGAAGGTTTGAGTACAAACGCGTTGCCAAGGGCGATGGCCATGGGAACCATCCAGAGGGGCACCATGAACGGGAAATTGAAGGGCGTTATTCCAGCGACAACGCCCAAAGGGTGTCGACTCGTTCGACAATCAACGCCCTTGCTGACTTCTTGAATCCGACCGGAAGCAATCTGCGGAAGACTGGCTGCATACTCGATGCATTCGACAGCGCGAAGAACACTTCCCTTCGATTCGCCGTGTGTTTTTCCGTTTTCCCGCTTAATGACTTCTATCAGGTGCTCCAATTCGTCCTCCACTCGGGTCTTCATTTTGTAAAAGACCTGGACCCGATCTTTCAGTGGAAGAGCTCCCCACTCTTTTTGAGCCTCTGTTGCGGCGGCGACGGCCTGGTCGAGCGCAGCGGCATCCGACAACGGCACGACAGCGATGATTTCTCCCGTTGAAGGGGCCGTTACAGGCAGGCTACGGCCAGAAGAACTCGTTACATGCTGTCCACCGATCACATTCGGAAGCATTTCGGCGGTTATTGTTTCTGTCATTTCTATGTCGAAATATTATGCTCTAGACATTTCTTCTCTTAACTAAGCGTAGGCTCGGCGTGTGCCAGCCCGGCCTTCTTTCGAGGGAGCCACTTTCCTCGACCCGCCTCTCCCACGACTTTATAGTCGTCCACGATGACATCGCCGCGCGAAAGTGTGGTTCTTGAAAATCCTGCAAGCGACCAGCCGTCATACGGGGACCAGTCTGCATTCGTCTCCATTTCGGCAGGATCGACCGTGATTTCGTGTGTGGGATGCACAATGGCCAGGTCGGCGTCTGCGCCCACTTGGATGGCCCCCTTTTGCGGGAAGAGTCCCATAATCTGAGCCGGGTTGGTGCATAGCAAGCGGCACATTTCCTCAATGGACAGCCGTCCAAACCGAACACCGTGGGTGTACACGATGGGTAGGAGGGTTTCCAGTCCGGGAAGTCCCATCGGGATTTTTGTCCAATCGCCCTCCCACATGGCTTTCTGCTCGCGCGTAAACGTACACGTGTCGGTCGACACTACCGAGACTTCGCCGCTTCTCATGCCTTTCCACAGTCGAAGAGAATCGTTCTGTTTCTTGATTTGAGGACAGCATGCGAACAGGTGGCCGTCCTCCTGATCAAATACGGAATCGTCTAAGACGAGGTACTGTGCACACGTCTCGGCGAGAACAGGGGCTCCTCTCAATTGCGCCGCTTTGACCAGATCAGCCCCTTCGGAGGTCGACAGATGAACGATGTACAGCTGGCCGCCGGTGATTTCGCTCCACATGATTGCCCGCTGTATGGCTTCCGCTTCGATGAAATTCGGCCTGGTCATGGCATGAAGATTGGCGCCGTACTTCGCCATCAGCTCCGGCGTGTGATGCCGTTCGATCAATTCATCCAATACCCGAGCGGATTCAGCATGTACCAGAAGCATCGTGCCGTGCTCTTCCATTTTCTCAAGCGTACCAAACATGGCCCGGTCGTCGGACTGCCAGCCTTCCGACTCGTAGATCATGAACTCCTTGAACGTGGTGAATCCCCGATCGATCATGCCCTCTATCTGGTCCCTGTGCTCATCCCAACGCGTGATGCAAATATGAAATGTGTAATCGATGAGGGACTTTCCTTCCGCTTTCTTGTGCCAGTTATCCGCAGCATCGCCGAGGGAATCGCCCTCATACGGAATGGCGAAATCGATGAGTGTCGTTACCCCACCTCGGGCCGCAGCGCGGGTGCCGCTCAGATAATCATCGGAAGAAACGGTGCCACAGAACGGGAGAGCGAGGTGCACATGGACATCCAGAACTCCGGGAATGACGTAATGTCCAGCGGCGTCGATGAGGCTGGCGCCGTTTGCAGCAGTACTCAGGTCCGTACTAAGGTTCGTTCCAATGGCCTCAATTTTTTCTCCAGCGATGCCAATGTCGGCCTCAACGGTTCCACTCGGTGTAACTACCGTCCCACCTGTAATGACTTTGTCGAATTTCATTGCCTTCACCACGCTCTAGTTACAACGCTGCCGCTACCGTCAGTGATCGATCGAGTACGCCGACTGCGAAGTCCGCGTCATTTTCCGTGATGCACATCGGGGGCTTAATCCGGAGAACATTTCCATACAATCCGCCCTTGCCAAAAAGAACACCCAACTCTCGAGCAGCCTCCAGGACGGATGCAGTTTCCGTTGAAGCCGGTTCTTTCGTTTCGCGATCGCGGACCAGCTCGACGCCCAACATGAGTCCAGCCCCCCGCACGTCACCTACCAGTTCGTGTCTATGCATCAGTCCCTCTAGACTCGCTTTTAACCGCGCGCCCACCGTACGAGCATTTTCCTGCAGTCCTTCCTCGTCGATCACGTCCAGGACGGCCAGGCCAGTCGCCATACTGACCGGGTTTCCGCCATAGGTATTGAAGTGAAGCCTATCTGTGAAGGCTTCGGCTACTTCCTTCGTCGTGGTCACAGCCGCCATGGGCATTCCGTTTCCGATTCCCTTTGCCATGACGACCATGTCGGGAGCCGCATCATACATTTCAAATCCCCAGTAGTGATTACCCGTTCGACCAAACCCCGTCTGCACTTCGTCTGAGATACAGAGTCCACCATGCTCGCGAGCAATGGCATAGGCCTCGCCCAGATAATTTGAAGCACCCATCGTAACGCCGCCGACGCCTTGGATCGGTTCGCATATGAAAGCCGCTATTTTCCCGGGCGTCGAGAACTTGATCAGCTCACGAATATCCTCGGCGCTTTTGTGCGCGATCTCTTCCGGCGTTCCATCAAACAGGCTCCGGTAAGGATCCGGACAAATAGCGTGATGAACGCGGGCCCCAAGAGGGATATCGCGTCGCCAGGTGTGATGCGAAGTTAATCCGGCCGAAGCCGAGGACATACCGTGATAGGCATTTCTCTGGGCAATCACATCGGTATTTCCCGTGTACGCCCGCGCCATATTGATGGCTAGTTCGTTTGCTTCGCTCCCACTATTCACGAAATACGTTACGTCCAATCCATCCGGCAACCTGGCGGCCAGTTTCTTAGCCAATAGCGGCAAATTCGGATGCAGATAGATGGTTGCGGCATGCTGAAGCCGATTCATCTGCTCCTGGACTGCTGTCAGGATTTTAGGATGACTGTGGCCACAGGACACAGTTACGATTCCCGCGAGCATATCGAGATAGCGCTTCCCCGTCTCGTCGAAAAGCCACTGCATGTGCCCGTCCACAATCATGATTGGATCCCGGTAGAGAGCAAAAACCGACGGGTGCACAAACCGTTTTCGATCTGCCAACGTTTCTTGCCGCGTCGGTCCATCATAAGACGCGGGTTCGTAATTGCACACCGGCATCCTGGGGTTTTCCAATGTCTGTGTTTCACTCATGGTTTTGATTGCTGGTTTTCGATATCAGGCTCGTACGGTTCAACGGGAAAAACGCGCATTAGGACAAAGTATACAATACCTGCCAAAAACAGACTCACGAACCATGCATACGTATATAGGGAGTCGAAGAGAGGTCCGACGTGGATCGAACCGCCGGATGCCTGCGAAAGAAATCCAGGAACATCGGGCAATATTCCCGAAGCCATAGCAACAAGAGCACGCCAATTATATCCTCGGCCTCCATATCCGTACGATTTGTCACGGAGATACAAATCTCCCGTAATCAGGTTCATTTTTCTTATAACGAAATAGTCGCAGATCATGACGCCTGCTATGGATCCCAGAAGGGCGCTATACCCGATAAGCCATGTAAAAATGTAGTTGGAGAGATCCGTGTAAAGTTTCCAGGGGAAGATCAGAACTCCGATGACGCCGGTAATCAGGCCACCCCGTCGAAAGTTGATACGACGCGGCCACAGATTGGAAAAATCATTGGCGGGTGATACCACGTTAGCCGCAATATTTGTCGATAGCGTGGCAATGGTCAGGCCGAAAAGGGCGAAAGCGATGATCATCGGGCTTTCAAATCTCCCGAGAAGAAGTACCGGGTCCCAGATGGCCTCACCGAAGATGAGCACGGTGGCCGAAGTGACGGTGATACCGATGAATGCATAGAGCGTCATGGTGGTCGGCAGACCAATGAGCTGTCCGAGCATCTGATCTCGCTGCGAGTACGCGTAGCGCGTAAAATCCGGGATATTGAGCGAAAGAGTGGCCCAAAATCCAACCATGGCGGTCAGATTCGGCCAAAAAGCTGACCAGAAGTTGAATTCCGTATCCAGTGATCCCCGAACCTGAGCGACCGTGCTCTCGGAAAGAACCGCCGAAAAGCCCCCGGCGCTAGAGACGGCCCACCAAAGAAGCCCCAACCCAAGCACGAGAAGGAAGGGTGCGGCCAATATTTCGAGCAATTTGATGGAGTCGATACCCGCAAGGATGACGGCAATATTGATGGCCCAGAAAAGAAGAAAAGAGGAGAGCTGACCCAGCGAAAGACCGATTATCGGGATCGCATCGGCGGCCGATGCCGGTTCGAATCCGAATATGATCGAGAACAGCGTGTAAATGGCCGAGCCACCAATCCACGTCTGGATTCCGAACCACCCGCACGCCACCAGAGCGCGCATCAGTGCGGGAATATTGGCGCCGATCGTGCCAAATGAGGCGCGAAGGATCACCGGGAAAGGAATGCCATACTTGGTGCCGGCATGGGCGTTGAGCACCATCGGGACCAGTACGATTAGATTACCGAGCGCGATAACCAGCAGCGCCTGCCCCCAATTCATCCCCTGCGAGATGAGTCCGGCAGAAAGCGTATACGTGGGAATATTGACGGCCATTCCGACCCAGAGCGAGGCGATGGCCCACCGCCCCCAGGACCGATCCGCCATCGAAACGGGTGCCAGGTCCTCGTTGTAAAGGCTGGATTGGGTAATATCGGCGGTGCTCATGGGGCCACTCTACGGTTGCGCAATCTTGGTCGCGCAATCAGGGACGGACAATGGCCTCGTACGTATCCGGTCGTCTGTCCCGATAGAACTGCCACGTGTTGCGTACCTCGCGGATCATATTCAAATCGAGATCAGCGACTACGACAGCATCTTCCGATCGAGGGCCTTCCTCAATGATCTGGCCTCTCGGATTCGCGAAATATGACATACCGTAAAACTCGCCGATATTCCAGGGAGCTTCGGTTCCGGGACGATTTGTCGCACCTATGAAGTACATATTCGCACAGGCCGCGGCGGGTTGTTCCAGCTTCCAGAGATACTCGCTCAGACCGGCGACGGTCGCCGAGGGATTGAAAACGATCTCAGCACCATTCAGCCCCAATTCTCTCCAGCCTTCAGGGAAGTGGCGGTCGTAACAGATGTACACGCCCACTTTTCCAACTGCCGTATCGAAGACCGGATACCCCAGATTTCCCGGACGGAAGTAAAACTT
>BTQE01000144.1:0-6760 GCA_036985715.1 Rhodothermia bacterium | reverse complement strand
CATGGAATCTCTTGGCGGAATCTGGGCCGCGTCACTAACACCTCTTCACGCTGACCTCTCCATCGATCACGAAGGCCTCGCGCACCACGTTCAGTGGCTGTTCGATAACGGGTGCCATGGAGCGGTCCTGCTTGGGACGACCGGTGAAGCGAACTCATTCTCGGTTGCTGAGCGAGTTGAGCTCATGGAGCGGATTTCGGATTCGGGATTGCCAATGGAACGACTCGTCGTTGGAACTGGGTGCGCGGCCTTACCAGATACGGTTGAATTGACGGGAAGGGCGATGGCTTTAGGGTTTCGCGCCGTTCTTCTTTTGCCTCCCTTTTACTATAAAGACGTCACGGACGACGGTTTGTATCAGGGATTTCAGAGGATGATGGATGGTGTAGGCGAAGAGCAGTTGCAAGTGCTCCTGTATCATTTCCCGCGGATAGCCGGTGTCGGGTACTCGCTGGAACTCGTTTCTCGGCTGCGGGCTTTTTACCCGGATCAGGTAGTAGGCATCAAGGATTCAACCGGCGACGTAGAACTTCTGGTCCAGTTGTGTACGGAATTTCCGGGATTCAGTATTTTTACGGGTACGGAGAAACTGCTGCAGCTTTGTTTGGAGTCGGGCGGTGCCGGGTGTATTTCCGCTTCCGTGAATGTGACAAGTCGGTTGTGCCGGAGGGTGTTTGACAGCTTGACCGGTGAAAGCGACCAAAAGTTAGATCGGGAGGACGTTGACCTCGTCACACGATTCCGGGCGGCGCTGGATGTTGTACCGTTCGTCTCGGGGATGAAGTATTTGATGTCTCAACGTGCGGACAAGACCAACTGGAATCTCCAACGCCCTCCTTTAACGGCTCTCGATTCTGAAAAGGTTTCTAGATTAACAACTCGACTTGCACGATTGCCATCACTTCCCAATTTTTCGTGATTCCGAACAGATCGAAAGTAGCGTCTGCATGCTAACAACAGACGTCTCCAACTCAGCAAAATGACCTCGTACATCCTAGGGATTTCGGCGTTCTATCACGACTCAGCTGCCTGCCTTTTACGAGATGGCGAGATTATCGCTGCTGCACAGGAGGAGCGATTCTCTCGCAAGAAACATGATCACCGATTCCCTACGCAAGCAATCGAATATTGCCTATCCGAGGCTGGAGTTAGTTCGGAAAACCTCACACATGTTGCGTTTTACGACAAGCCGTGGTTGAAATTCGAGCGGCTTCTCGAGACCTACTTGATGTACGCGCCAGCTGGCTTTCCCTCGTTCCTCAGGTCAATGCCCCTCTGGTTAAAAGAAAAACTGTGGATGGGAGAGACCATCAAGAAGGAAATTGATTTTTCGGACGAGCTGTTTTTTCCCGAGCACCATCAGTCGCACGCCGCTTCTGCATTTTTCCCTTCGCCATTTGAACGTGCTGCGATACTGACCATTGATGGGGTCGGCGAATGGGCCACCGCGACCTGGGGCACCGGTAGCGATAACAAGATTGACCTTCAGTTCGAACTTCGATTCCCACATAGCCTGGGTCTTCTCTATTCGACGTTCACGTACTACACCGGATTCCGTGTGAATTCGGGCGAGTACAAACTCATGGGGCTGGCGCCGTATGGCGAACCCCGATACGTTCAAACGATTCTCGACAATCTTATTGACCTGAAAGACGACGGTTCATTCAGAATGAACATGAAGTATTTCAACTACTGTCAGGGGTTGACAATGACATCGCCTGCTTTTCACGAGTTGTTTGGAGGACCACCTCGTGAACCTGAGTCGCGTATTACTCAAAGGGAAATGGACCTTGCCAGAAGTGTTCAGGTGGTTTCTGAAGAGATCATTCTTAGAATGGCGCAGCATGTACAGAAAGAAACTTCCGAAAAAAACCTGTGCCTTGCCGGAGGCGTTGCGCTGAATTGCGTCGCCAATGGTAGAATCCTGGAAGAACGCATATTTGAAAATATTTGGATTCAACCTGCTGCCGGAGATGCGGGCGGCGCCTTGGGGGCGGCGATGTTTGTATGGCATCAGGTACTGGAGAACTCGAGAACACCATCGGCAGCGGCGCAAAAAGGTTCGTATCTGGGACCCGCTTTCAGATCCGAAACGATATCGCGCTGGCTTGATCGCAATAACATACCCTATAGTCGAGTCAACAACGAAAAAGAGCGCTATTCGTTGTTAGCCGACCTGCTGGTCTCCGGAAAAGTGATTGGCTGGTTCAAGGGTCGAATGGAGTTCGGACCTCGCGCGCTCGGGGGACGAAGCATCATTGGTGATGCCAGAAACTCCGAGATGCAGACCAAAATGAATCTCAAAATAAAGTATCGGGAGTCATTCCGACCTTTTGCTCCGTCTGTTCTTGCGAAAGATGCGTCAGAGTATTTTGAATTGGACGTCGAGTCCCCCTACATGCTTCTCGTGGCCCCGATACGGGATGAAAGAAAAATATCGTTGTCGGAAGCAGATCACGAATTGTTTGGATTAGAGAAGCTCAAGGTCCGTCGATCCGATATTCCTGCGGTCACCCATGTGGACTATTCAGCGCGCATTCAAACGGTAGATGGTACATTCAATAAGGCATTCTACGATTTGTTGACGGCCTTTAAGGAAAAAACCGGATCTGCTGTCCTCATAAACACATCGTTCAATGTGCGAGGAGAGCCTATTGTTTGTACTCCAGAGAATGCTTACAACTGCTTCATGAATACGGAAATGGATGTTTTGGTTCTTGAAGATCTCATCCTCTACAAGGAGGAGCAGCCTGTCAACTTGGAACTGCCGAAGCAACAGCCAGATCATGTTTTAGACTGAGACATACCGAATCCACCAGAATAAGCCTTGAGAAACAAACCGAAGTCAGCAAAGGAATTAAGGAAGTTTGGAATCGTAGTCTCCATTCCGTTAGCTATTATCGGACTTGTTCTGTTGTGGCGAGAAAAGAATTCATCTTATTATTTTCTCGGCGTTTCGGCCTACTTATTTCTCAGTGCAGCCCTGTTGCCTACCTCCTTGAGTCTGGTCGAAAGGGGATGGATGGCATTTGCTCGTGTTCTTTCCGCTATCATGACTCGGATCATCCTGGTACTCGCTTACGTGCTTGTAATCACACCTTTCGGATTATTTTTGAGACTCATTGGAAAAGACCTGCTTCAGACGAAAATCGATAAAGGGAGAGTTTCATATTGGGTTCCCGTGGAGAAAAACGGTCCCCAGACACGACCGCATCATCCATTCTGACGAATCAATATTGAGGGTAATATGTCTCGACTTGCAGTAATCTGGGCTTTCCTTCGTGTACGGAAAAAGTGGTGGCTTTCGCCTATCATACTTTTCATGCTATTGCTTGGGCTTCTGATAGTGTTGGCTGAAGGATCCGCTCTGGCGCCTTTCATTTATACATTGTTCTAGCTCAGTTTAAAATTGAATCGCGGGGCGTCGAATGAAAAAGATTGCGTCATTTCTCATTGTTATACTTCTCAGTTCGTTCTCGTCTTCGAGTCTCGTTTCAGCCCAGGCCTTGCTTGGGTTCACCGACGCGTCCTCTGAGACTCAGGAGGCGCTCGAGGATCGATTCGACGCCGTTCTGAATGCAGAAAACCTCGACACGTGGATGAGGCACTTGACTGCAAAACCGCAGCACGTTGGATCCCCACAAGGAAAGGCGAATGCCGAATACGTAGCTGGTTTGTTTGAGTCCTGGGGATATGACGTCGAGATAGAAGTATTTCAAGTTCTTTTTCCAACTCCTGCTGAACGAGTTGTTGAATTGACGAGTCCGACGAGACTTCAACTCGTGCTGGACGAACCGGCGATTCCTGAAGACGAGTCGAGCAGTGTTCGGGAGGACATGCTGCCGCCTTACAATGCCTATTCAGCGGACGGCGATATCGAAGCAGAGCTGGTTTATGTAAATCAAGGAATCCCAGGCGACTACGAAGTCCTGGAAAGAATGGGAATCAGTGTCGAAGGAAAAATCGTCCTCGCGCGCTATGGTGGGTCCTGGCGCGGTATCAAACCCAAAGTGGCCTATGAACACGGAGCAATCGGCTGCATTCTGTACTCAGATCCTCGTGATGACGGATATTTCCAGGGGGATGTTTATCCAGTCGGGGCGTTTCGCTCGGGAATGGGAGCTCAAAGGGGCTCTGTCGCAGATATGCCGCTCTACCCTGGGGACCCATTGACCCCATTTGTTGGGGCGAAAGAGGATACGGATCGATATACACCGGAAGAATCCCCGACGGTCATGAAGATCCCGGTTATTCCGATCTCGTATGACAACGCCTTACCGCTCTTGAGAGCGATCGGAGGACCGGTTGCTCCTGAGCGTTGGAGAGGTGCGCTCCCACTTACATACCACGTGGGACCGGGCCCGGCCAGAGTGCATTTGAAACTCAAGTTCAATTGGGATTTGGTCCCGGCATACGACGTGATCGCAAGACTTCCAGGCAGCGAATTCCCCGACGAGTGGATCATGCGTGGAAACCATCGGGATGGATGGGTTTTCGGCGCTGCCGACCCGACGAGCGGCCACGTCGCCATGATGGAAGAAGCCCGGGCGATCGGTGAGCTCGTACGAAGCGGCTGGAGACCAAAGCGAACGATTATTTACGCCAGCTGGGACGGTGAAGAACCTGGACTGCTTGGTTCGACTGAGTGGGTGGAGTATCACGCCGACGAGCTCAACGGGAAGGGTGTTGTCTATATCAACACGGACAGCAATGGACGTGGGTTTCTCGGTGTAGGAGGGTCTCATACACTCCAATCCTTTATCAATGAGATCGCCAGAGATGTCGAGGATCCCCAAACGGGTGTAACCGTGTTTGAAAGATCTATAGCACTTCGAAAAGTGAACGGCACGCTCGAACACGATCATTCGGGAGACATTCCCATATCGCCCCTCGGTTCAGGTTCTGACTACGGCCCATTCCTGCAGTATGCCGGGATATCGTCGCTAAACCTGGGCTTCGGCGGCGAAAATCGTGGTGGTTCGTACCATTCTGCTTACGACTCTTATGAATACTACACCCGTTTTGGCGATAGCGATTTCATGTATGGCGTCACTCTCGCCAAAGTATCGGGACGTGCTACGTTAAGATTGGCTCAGGCCGACGTGCTCCCGTTCCGTTTCGGGTCCCTGGCTGAGAATATCAGGAAGTATTTGGACGAGGTAAAGGAGCTCGCAGACGAAACGCGTGAGAAAACCGAGACCGACAATTCGTTGATTGCTTCAGGTGCATATAAGCTGGCAGCCGATCCAACTAAGCCGTACGTCCCCCCAGTGGAGGAGTCGGCTGTGCCATTCCTTAATTTTGCTCCTTTGGAGAACGCCTTCTCTGAATTGGAAAATGCCGCGGAAGAGGCGGATGGGTCTCTCACGTCTGCTACGCCGTCCGTCGAAATGAACTTTATGCTGGCTCAGGTTGAACGCGCGATGACGTCCAAAGATGGCCTGCCCAGGAGGCCGTGGTTTCGACATCAAGTATATGCTCCAGGATTCTATACCGGCTACGGAGTCAAAACACTACCGGGCGTTCGCGAGGCGATTGAGGAGCGAAAATGGGATGAAGCAGAGGCCGAAATCAAACGAACAGCGGAGATGCTTGGGCGGGTAGCGAAAGCGCTGAATGAGATCGCAGCACAAGCCGAATAGGGTGATTTTTACGTGATACGAGTCGTTTTAGGTGCATTCCTTAGTCTGTTGGTGATTGGCTGCCAGCCCGGAGCTGATCCCCCACCGAATATCGTATTCATATTCACCGACGATCACAGCTCACGTGCCATCAGTGCCTACGGCTCTGAAATCAACGAGACGCCAAACATTGATCGACTCGCGAATGAAGGGATGCTGTTTGAGCATACGCTCGTTACTAATTCAATCTGCGCCCCTAGCCGGGCGACCATTCTCACGGGAAAATACAACCACTTGAATGGCCAGATTACCAATGCTGAACGGTTCGACGGCAGTCAACAGACGTTTCCGAAGCTGCTACAGACGGCGGGATATGAGACAGCGGTCATTGGAAAATGGCATCTGAAAAGCGATCCAACGGGCTTCGATTATTGGAGGGTATTGATCGGGCAGGGACCCTACTACAATCCGCGTATCGGCTCGCCCGACGACACAACGCGAATCGAGGGGTACACGACGGATATCATCACAGATCTGGCGCTTGATTGGCTGGAACAAGGCCGCGACTCCGAGAAACCGTTCCTGTTGATGTACCAGCACAAGGCACCACATCGGCCCTGGCGGCCAGGACCGAACTATTTGACCATGTATGACGACGTTGCGATTCCGGAGCCTACCACCTTGAGAGACGACTACGCCGGTCGTTCCTCTGCAGCCCGAAACGCCAACATGCGCGTCATGCGTAATCTGACAGCGAATGATCTGAAAATCACAAAACCGCGTGGATTGACAGATGATCAGCTCGCAGTGTGGGATGCGGCCTATGATCCCAAGAACGAGGCACTTCGAAAAGCTGAACTCAGCGGAGACGAACTCGACGCTTGGAAATACCAGCGCTACATAAAGGATTATTTGAGAGCGGTCGCCTCGGCCGACGACAATATCGGACGCGTTTTGGATTACCTGGATGATTCCGGCCTGACTGATAATACCGTCGTCATCTACTCGTCGGATCAGGGCTGGTTTCTGGGTGAACACGGCTGGTATGACAAACGCTGGATGTACGAAGAATCGCTCACGATGCCCTTCATCGTACGCTGGCCAGGTCGTGTTGAGGCAGACTCTCGCAACTCACAGCT
>BTQE01000143.1:0-6803 GCA_036985715.1 Rhodothermia bacterium | reverse complement strand
GTGTCGGATGTTCGAATCATCCCGGGGGTACCGCAACGTGTCTTTATCAGCGGCATTTATGTCGGCTTCGATCAAGATCGTGAAGAGATCGTCAAAATTGGTACGTTGTCATTAAAGCAAAAAAGAGTTCATTCCAGCACTGATCAAGCGAAATCTGCTGTCACCCACCATCAATTGAGAAGTCCAAGAGGCGGGTTCAGCAACCGCCCCAAGAGAGAATGCAGCGGTCTTCAACCTCGAACGTGTTCGAATACAGACCGGTCTCTGGCACGAGCTTCTTCCACGTTTGGCGATCGTAGTCGAATTTGAGGTATGCCCCGACCACCACACGATACGTACCTGAAATATCCTCACGTCCCCAATTCCAGCCACCGGTTCTATCCGAAGAGCCCTCCCTTACCTCGAAGACCCGGCGTTCACCGGCTAAGACAACCTCGGAATCGTGCTTTAGTAGGTCGCACGATTTAGGGTTTCCTCTGATTTCCCAATTCCCATCGACCAACCTCTCCAGCTGAAAACTGGGGTAGCCGCAGCCGTAAAGGAAGATATCCGACTTAGAGCGATTGATGTATGTGACCTCCAGTCTTAGGCTGACAGTTTTGGGGTCAGAGCGCCTTCCGACGTATTCGGTAGAGTCGCTGAGAATTTGGAGTTTATCCGCGTCTGCATGTGGCTCCAGACCGCTTACTATCTCGCATCCGGACAGAAAAAGAGCGATGCACGATAGGACAAATAAAAACTTGTTCATCGAATTCTGATTCGTCTGCAGGCAAGTGAGTAAGTAACTGTACGTTTTGGGCGACAAAGTGTCAATCTATTTCGGAATGACGTCTTTGCTTAGAGTAGCGACTGAGAGTGCACCCCCTTTTCACTCGAAAGGCACGTAACTGGTTGTTACCCTTCAATTGGAAGCACCCAAGGCCATATTCATGAGAGGTTGACCAAATCGGAGGCCAGTCATGAAAACAAGCTCACTAGCATTTGTCTGTTACTTGTTCGGGCTGCTGACGTTTGCGGTACCGCCGTCAATCTTTGGTCAATCACCTTCCGGAGTAAGCTGGGAAGTCACAAATGAGATCCTAGGCGGAGACGTACATGACGTAGGGGTGCTCCCATTCGGAGCAGGTATGTGGGTATCTATTCCTGGTAGAGGGCTCTATATCTCTCGGAACCGGGGAGCAACGTGGTTTCGATCTGGGCCGGCTAGTGTAGGAATCCCGATTTCCGCCGCCTCCGACGGGTCTATTTATACGATAACACACGCATACACCCGTTTCCGTAGAAATTTTCTCTGGTTGGAGCTAGGAAGGCCAAGTATAACATTTATTCAGTCAATCGCGGCCGGTTTGAACAACGATGTTTTTGGCTCTTCGGCTGGCGTACTCTACCGATTAGACGCTAGCGGAAGAAGTTGGTCGTTTTTCATAGACAACGTCAAGTCGGTGTCATCATCTCCGTGGGGCCGCCTAATCATCTCGACTCGTGATCCACCCGACGGCTTCCGGTTTTCGGATGACGGAGGTCTCTCGTGGAGCGATGTGCGCTTTACGCCGCAGAAGCGAGGGTTACAACTGGTATCGGGCCCGGATGATACTCTCTATACGACGTACGCTAATGATATTTGGACATCCCGCGACGGAGGCGAGTCGTGGCAAAGCACGTTTTACAACTGCGGAGCCGAGGATATCCTAGGCGTCGATTATCTGGGGAGATTGTATACGTACTCACAGAGAGCGGGAATTATAGCTAGATATACATCCGATCTTTCGTCTTGTACGATCGTCTCCGATCGAATTGGTCAGCCAGACATTCGTCAAGACCTGCTTTCTGCAGCAGTGGGACCACAAGGAGATCTGTTGGTCAGTTATAGCCCAGGCCTACTCTTTATCTCGAAGAGTGGCGGTGACACTTGGATGGACGTCGATATGAATTGGCTCAGCCCGGTCAAAGTTCATTCACTTATGGTCGAGCAAAACCGAGGCCTATGGTGGGCTGCGACCGACCGCGCAGGACTCTTACGCTCGTATAACGAGGGTAGTACATGGGATCAGATTGGTTTTGGGTCAAATGGATTGCTTGCCGTCGAGAAAGGGACCGGAACAGGACATTACTGGGCCGTGGTGGACGAGGGGGGTTTGTACCGTACAATCGATGGGGGATTCAGCTGGCATCGAGCCGATAGGGGTTTGGAATATAGAATCAGAGGGCGTTTTGGTATAAAGGCCGAACTCCGGTATGACAAATCACAGCGCATTCTCTACGTCTATTCTCCCTGGTTAGCTGATTTGTACTATTCCAGAAACGATGGTCTCAATTGGCACCCCATGAATGTGCCATACAGGACAGATGATGGCCAAACAGTTTATACGATTGAGCTTTCCAAAGATGGATTCGTGTATGCAGCCATTCGAGAACCGTCTACCGGCGCACATGCGATTTATCGAACCAGTGATCAAGGGGGCTCGTGGCGGATGCTCAGTCCAAATTTTCCAATCGACGAACGATTCTATGGTTTGGACACCCGAATATTAAGCGATGAGGCGGGGTGGTTATGGGTGAGTCTGGAAGAGCACATTTATTACTCCTCTGATCGCGGCGAGAACTGGATCTATTCAGCATCAGTCCCACATATAATCACCGACTTCGTAGAGGGCGATGGCGGGATAATCTGGGCCGCACACGAAGGCGGGATTATTGTTACTTCTGATCGAGGTAACAGTTGGACGAGCGTAACAACTGGAATTCTTGACACATACATTCCGGCGGTTGCGTGGGACTCGAACAGGAATGTGATCTTGGCTGGCACGGGCGACCAAGGAGTATACCGAGGCGAAGTTGATCTTAGCGTTGTGCTTGAAACACAGGAGATCCCTTTGTCAGAACGACCAGATATTTCTGCGATCGCCTATCCTAATCCATTTTCTGCGACTACGACCATACGATACAACTTGGCCATACCTTCTTTCGTCAGTCTTACTGTCCATTCAGTCGATGGACGGCTGCTTCGAGAATTAGAGGCTGGATTCAAACTCAGCGGCGAACACGAAGTAATTTTCAGCGCCAGTGGCCTTTCGCCCGGCATCTATTTCTACACCCTCAAAGCCGGAGCTTTTACCCAGACGAGAAAGATAGTGGTGGTGAGATGAGTGCACGCCTTTTTCACTCGTTCCTGTCTTATCTGGTCATTACCCTAGCTGATTAGACGCACCCTATCGCCTTTACGGGCATTGAGAGGCTGACTTATTCGGAGGTCAGCTATGATCGATAAATTTCTTATTGTCATCTTTCTTTTTTCGTCTGTCGCTTCAGTTACAGAAGGCCGACAAGTACCCCAGTTCACTTCCCACGAAGAACTAGTCTCGATTCCACCTGGTTTTTCAATCTCAAGTGCATATGCCCGCTTCTTGGGCGAGCAACGCTCGGGCGCAATCATCTATGGTCATCCAAGTTCAAGCGCGAACAAGGCCGATCCATATTTCTATTATGTTTCAGAAGATCAGGGCTCCTGGTCCTATGTATCCCCTTCTGAAGTACCTGAAAGATTATTCCGAGCACACGTTGTCGATTTCGACAGGGATGGGTACGACGATTTGATTGTACGATCTCCCTACAATCTCGTGTTTCGAAGAGGAGAGGGGATGGACGGGATGTTGGGATTTTCAGACCCTCAAATCATCCTTCAAACTTCCGCACGGATAGAGTTTTCAGTTTTCGCTGACATCAATAATGATGGCTTTGACGACGTCGTATATCTCATGGACGCCATCAATCCTGGGACGGGTTTTCGTGAGGAAGCGTTGTACACGAGTCTGAATAACGGTGACGGATTCCTGGTCCCGAACAACAGACCCATAGTGACCGGTGTGAACCAGATCTTGTGGATCGGTGACGTTGATGGCGACGGCCGTACGGACATAATAGTAGGGAGTAGTTCCTTAGGATCTCCAGGAATTGGATTTATGAAAGGTGCTAGCAGCGGTCATTTTTTACCGCCAAACTTGCTGTCGTGGCAGCGTCTGGGAAGTCGACCCGAGGATATAACCGTCTATGACTTTGATGGAGATGGAGATCTCGAGTTGTCGGCCCTGATGATCGAGAACTACATTAATTACGATAGAAATACTGAACAGTACGACACCGTACGTGTCCGCCAGGTAGACTTGTGGCAATTGCATGGAGTGGCGCCAGCAGAATTGGAATCGTCGTGGCTACTTGACCCTCGGATTATCCGCGACGATTCGGATACACATAGTCTTTACCCGGGCGACTTTTCTGGGAGTGGAAAAACAGAGCTTCTGATCACGCGCAGGGAGGAAGGCCTATCGGTCCGAAATTATTACGCCATCACTTCTGACTCGCTCGAGCTGATCCAGCGAGATTCAACAACGTTGACGGGATCGATGCCATTCATCACAACTGAGTCAGGGAAGAGGAGACGATTGAACAGTTGGCAGGTAATTCCAAGACCGTATTATGCGTCGCATTTCGTTTCTGAACAACTGGTGAATGAATCGACCCTTCCGCAACCGAGTGCTCCCACAGGTCTTAGTATAGATGTATTCGGTAATGCCGTAGCTCTTTCAGCATCGCCCATTCTTCCAAGCGAGCAATACCAGACAGTTGTATATCAACTTCAGCTCCGAAGAATCGACGAATCGTTCTCATATTCGTCAGAGTCACATTCCCAGTTTGAGTCGACTTGGGACTACTCAGCTGGCGGAAAGGCTCAACCATTCTGGTATTTCGAATCTCTGGCTCAAGGATCCTATGAGGCTTCGATTTTTGCGATTAATGCGTCCGGGGTATACGGCCCACGAACGGAATCTGTTGGTTTTCAAATTGTCGATGTTGAATTACCTTCTACGCCCGTGAATCTTATCGCCTCTGACACGGAAGGATTTCTGCAACTCACATTTTCTCTAGATGCACCATTCGACAGTCTACATGTATATCGAAGCTCTAGTACAGATCTCGTAGACGAGCTTCTTCATAGCACCTTGTTTCCCGGGACTTTTTTGTTCAAGGACTTCGACCTAACAGCAGGAGAAACCTATTCGTATCGAATGCGGGCATTTCGAAATGGATACGCCTCTGATTTTTCCGAGATGACTACCGCACAAGCGTCGGAATTTCAGGTTTCTGCAGTTGTTCTTGACGCGAATGATTTTTCTCTTGAACAATCACTTCCTGTTGATTTTGATAGCGACGGTTATGACGACGTCTTGACGCTTCTTCGCTCGAACAGTAGCCAAAACTACGTTGTCCAATGGATTCCAGGGTCTCGCGCTGGCCTTGATCCTTCTCAGGCAGAGACTTTGTTCTCGCAATCTGATTACATCGGCAAAGTGCTCGCCGGGGACATTGATGGCGACCAAGACAATGACCTCGTGATATCAGGAGAACAGGTCCATATTGTTCGATTTGACGGTCTCAATCGGGTAGACGTCCAAACAATTGACGTCGGAAGAGAAGAGAACGGAGTATGGCTGGGTGTCATCAGCGTGGCCGACTTAGATCTGGATGGCCGACAGGATCTCATTATTGGTGGACAGAGTCGACTCAGAATTGGTTGGAGTCTTGATCCTGCCATAGTTCAGATTCAAGATGTCACTTTTTCAGCTTTCAATTCCTATACAGCACGCGTCATCGATTTTGACCAAGACGGTTTTCGAGACTTGATTGTAAATGACGATGTTTCGCGGACACCTACTTTATACAAGAATTTAGGAACGCGAGCATTCGAAAAAATGGATCTTGGTCTTCCACCGGTAGATGAAGTCGGCCAGTACCTCTTATTTGATCCAATTTGGCTAAATGATGACATCTATCCCGACTTGTTGCTAGTCAATGCTCGCCCGGTACTGGATAGCTTAGACATATACCACACTGTGCCAGCTCATTCGTTTGTTGTTTACGACGATATCGCCACCGCGTATTCGGCGTTCTCAATGCCTCTTTATGAGGGTTCAAAATTGAGTTCATGGAACGGCTATTTAACACCGGCGCATCTGAATAACGATGGCTACATGGACTTTCTAACGTTTACCGACAATCAGGTCTATTTTTGGTGGAACGATTCGAATGAGGCGCTCAGGGCAGAAATCTTTGACCGCAGTACGGGGGGCGCATGGTCAGCTCTGTTTAGCATAGACGACGACGATGATGGAGACCTTGAGACATTTTTTACACTCGGAGACGATCCGGTCTTCTACCGAATTCCCAACGCTGGACTGAGTAATGAGCCACCTCAGATTCCTCAAAATCTTACTGTTTATGTCAATTCAGACGGGGCCGATTTTACTTGGGAAAACAGTTCTGATGATACAAGTCTGCCTGGCCATATCAGTTACAAATTGCAGATCGCGTTTGAAAACGAAGTAATTCAAATCGACGGAATTCACCGGAATCAAATCTTATTGAATAATCTCCCGGGACAAGAATTCGTCGCCGCTGTTGCTGCGCTTGACCCCATGGGCGCGTCGTCAGAATTCTCCTCTCAGGCCTTGGTAACGGGAACTGGAGATGAGGAATCGCCAGCAGACGTGCTAGAACTTTATCCAGTCTTCCCAAACCCATTCCGTGGCGAGGGTACGATTCAGTACAATATTCCAGAGCGGTCAGAGATGAGAATCGTCCTCTACGACATTCTAGGAAGAAAAGTCGCTCTGTTGGAGGAACGGATGTCCGGTCCGGGTAAATTTTCGTTTCAGGTGGCGATTCCTGGCTTAGCTCCAGGGCTATACTTTTATCGACTGGAGACGTCTCTCGGATCTCGCGTTCAAAAACTGACTGTTTTATAAATG
>BTQE01000142.1:0-6826 GCA_036985715.1 Rhodothermia bacterium | reverse complement strand
TAGCAATTGCGGTTATTCTTCCGGATGATAGGTCTTCCGGGGTCGGGACCGGGTTAAACGTTTCGCCCTCATCCGTTGAAACGTTCAGATTGCCAGATACGGTTTCGAATGAGAGCCCCATCTCATACCCCGCCCACACTATAGCTCCGTCTGCCAGCGAAACCCGCACTTTTCCAGATCCGCCAAACCCCCAATCTTCTGACGGAATAGCTCGCAGTGACCAGTTTCCGCCAAAGTTGGTCGACTTCCAGACGCCGGATGCACCGATAGTGAACACCTGATTGGGATTGTGGAACGAGCGGGCGAGCGTCGTGAGGAATTGACCACCGCCGCCCGATCCGACGTCGGCCAAGCCGGTTTGAGCAAGATTCCAATTACGCCCTGTGTCCGTTGATCTTCTAATATCGTTGAACTGGATGGAGCCCAGAACAATCCTCTCATCCTCCTGATTCCAGGCGACCTCAAACCCGTCACCACCAAACGCGGTTAGCCATCCCTGGCCTGCATTCGGGTCTACGAACGAACGCCACGTACCGTTGTCCTGCGTGCCGCCAATAAACTGATTAACGCCTGGCCTTTTATCGACCCCATAAAATTGACCGGTATTGTACGTCCTGCTCCGGCTAATGAAGTTCAAGGCCTCGTTAGCGGAGAAAAATATCCCCCCATCATTTCCCACCAGAAGCTCGAAAGACCTGGTTTCTTCACTCTCTACAATGGGAACGATCGTGTGCTGGTCTACATGAAGAGTATTTGAGTTGGCAGCAAGAGTTGTGGTCCGAGTCGATCCCTGTACGAGTTCGACATTGACTCGAAGCGTCGAAACGGGCAGGCTACCCGGATTCCAAATTGCCTCGTCGGCTAACATCGGCCAGAAAAAATAGAGCAGTTTGTGGAGAGGCCCACCAGTCTTCGCAATCGAAGGGTTTGGAAATGCGCCCGTATACGGCTCTGCACTTATGATGAGGTATTCTCTTCCGAGATTTTCTTCGTCGCGCTGGATAAGATTGAAGCTGCCCTCTCCCAGCCGGTCTCTGAACGAGACGGCAAGCTGCCGATTGTTTGTTATATCCCAGACTTCAAACGGGACGTCAACGTAGTCGACGTACGGATACGTGGAGAAAAGAATACCCGGACGATCTGGGGGTGTGAAACGATGCGCCTTCTGGGAGAGCCCGGGTCCGAATCGGACTTCAACGGAGACGAACTCTTCGTCGGTTATCGTTGCACCCGGCTCAGTGAGACCGGTTTTCATTCGCCCATTAAAGTGAGTGGCCGACGTGAACGAGACGAAATCGAGGAACGATATCGTATTCTCTTCATCAAGAGATTTAACGACAGAAATCGTTGTCGTACCGCCCAGGACCGCCTCATGGAAGCCAATACCACCCAGGAAGACCCGGTTCTCATCAAAGGGATCGACCGCGATCGCGTTATCATACCAACCCTGGTTGCCCCCCTCGCCAACGGCCATCCAATCAGGGTTCGATGTACCCGCATCCGGTTTGACGAGGACCCAGATGTCTCCTCCATCGAGGCTCATAAAGAGCTTGTCTGTCTCTTCTTCCGCTTCAATCGCAGCGTAGACTCGCTGTGGATTCGAAGGAGCAATGGCCAGCTCAAGCCGCGCATCCGAGGTGATCCCACCGTCACTCAAACCGAAAAGGCCAACAGACGCCAGACTCCACGTCAAGCCGGCATCCATCGAACGGACGACGCCCACTCCGCTCTCAGAAGCGTAAAGGCGGTTAAAATTAGACGGGTCGGCAATAACCTGAAGAACACCGGGTGCACTGGTGGCAGAATAAACTCTTGTCCACGTGTCTCCTCCATCTTCCGACCGGGAAATGCCTTCTCGCGTGGCGGCAAGCACCACGTTTTCATCAGCCGGAGAAACGACCATCCTGTTGACATATCTGAAATCAAAGTCGGTGGCCGTGGCGGCCAATTGGATCCAACTGCTGCCTCGATCCAGCGTTTTAAACACGCCGGCTCCCGCAACGGCATCGCCGTTAAAAAAGCCTTCTCCCGTACCGGCATATAGAACGTCTGGATTAGACGGGGCCTGAGCCAACGAAGAGATTGCAAGATTGGGGAGATCAGGCGTAAGAAAGGTCCAGTTAACCCCGGCATTTGTTGTTTTCCATATTCCACCGGATACGGCTGCTGCAAACCATGTATCGTGAGTCGGATCGTCCGGATCAACCACTATCGCACGGGTGCGCCCCCCTACATTCGCGGGACCTCGTTCAACCCACGGCAAGATCGCCGATCCGGATTTTGCAAGTCGTTTGGCATTCGAGAGTTCATCCATCAAGTAGTTCTGAGGATAAGAGGGGGCGTTCTCCCACGCTGCAGTCTTGATGTCGTCCAGATATTCCGCGAACAAGTCAGGATAACCGGCCTTCTCTTCCATCCCGGACCGCTCGTCATGCAAACCTGGCGGCACGGGGTAAGAGGTTTTCGTGAGGGCATATCCAAGAAAAAACAGACCGATGAGGATGTTCCCTATGACAGTCCATCGCAGCGTCTTCGTCATGTGCTAAATGGTTGTGTGGCGCGCGAGAATCTTTCTTTAAACCCTGTCAAAACCCCTCAGATACCCTGTGGAATCCCCAATTCGAGTGCTACCTTAGTCACCCCAGTGAGATTCGGATCAGGTCCCTCCTACAGCGAGTTCGTCAAACCGTTTCAAATTATGCACCGCCCGTTGATAATTACCCTTCTAGTTCTGACTGCCGTGCTTCCAGCAGCAGCTCAGCCGTCGCTGATGACCCCTGCCGATTATTTAGGCTATGAACTCGGCGATCGGTTTACAAGGCACGACAAGATAGCGGACTACGTCAGACATGTTTCGAACGCGTCTCCGAATGTCGAGCTGACCGAGTACGGTGAAACGAACGAAGGCCGCGCCTTGCTGCTTGCGTTTATCTCGGCGCCCGAGAACCTGGCCCGACTGGAGCGAATCCGGACGAATAACCTGAAACTTACGGGCCTGCTCAATGTCGATTCAGATGTCGATTCAGATGTCGATTCAGATGTCGATTCAGATAGCGATCTGCCTGGCGAAGCGCTCTCGATTGTATGGCTGAGCTACAATATCCATGGGAACGAATCCGTCGGTTCGGAGGCCGCCATGGCGACCCTGTACGATCTGGCAAATACGAATGATTCACGTACGCAGCCGTGGCTCACGAACACCGTGGTCGTTCTGGATCCGATGAACAATCCGGACGGACGCGAACGGTATGTCAGCTGGTACAACCAGGAGGTGGGGGCGACGAACAACGTAAACCCGGATGCACGGGAGCACAGTGAACCGGGACCGGGTGGACGAACCAACCATTACAACTTCGATCTCAATAGAGACTGGTCATGGTTGACCCAGAAAGAGACACGGGCACGAATACGAGTCTACAATGAGTGGATGCCGCACGTACATGTGGATTTTCATGAGCAGGGCGTCAACAGCCCCTACTACTTTGCTCCGGCCGCGAAACCATTGCACGCTGTGATCACGGACTGGCAGGTCGAATTTCAGACGATTATCGGTCGCAACAACGCCCGGTATTTTGATCAGAAGGGGTGGCTGTATTTCACAAAGCAGGAATTCGATCTTTATTACCCCGGATATGGAGATACGTACCCCATGTACAACGGCGCCATTGGGATGACCTATGAGCAAGCCGGGGGTGGACGCGCGGGACTCGGAATTCTCACGGCCGAAGCAGACACACTGACGCTGGCTGACCGAATCGCTCATCACTATACCACGGGTTTGTCAACCGTAGAGATGGCGTCGGTTCATCGTGACCGGGTGGTGGACGAATTCAAAGCATACTTCGATCGGGCCAATTCCAATGACGGTGGGAAATTCGCGTCCTACGTGGTGAAGGTGGACCCTGAGGACGGAAGAACAGACGCAATGGCTCTCCACCTTGAGGAGTTGGGGATAAGGGTAGGAACCGTCTCAACGGGGCGCCGAGCAAACGGATACAGCTACAGATCCGGAGACGATACCGCGTTCCGTGTTACACCCGGCGACCTGGTCATTTCGGCCTACCAGCCGAGATCTACCCTGTTGAACGTTTTGTTCGAGCCGATCTCGGCCATTCCGGATTCGCTCACGTACGACATTACGGCCTGGGCGCTTCCTTACGCATATGACGTTAACGCGTTTGCCACGTCCGAGCGCATCGAACCGGATAGTGCCTATGTGCCTTCCGAGGGAACCGTCTCCGTAACCACCGAACGACCCTACGCCTATCTCATTCGGTGGAAGGATGTCTCCGACGCCAAGTTTCTTTCAGCACTCCTGCAGGAAAAAATCAAGGTTCGATACGCGGAGAAAGCCTTTGAAATCGAAGGGGGCTCCTATGACGTGGGTACCCTGATCGTGACCCGCGCGGGGAACGAAAAGTTTAACGACAAGCTCGGAAAAGTTTTAAGCGAATTTGCTCAGCGCAACGGTCAATCGGTTACGGCCGTGAGCACAGGCTTCGTTGATTCCGGGGCCGATTTCGGGTCCAGCGACGTGAATTATATCAAACCCCCCAAAGTGGTGGTCTTGAGGGGTAATGGAGGCGATTGGGAATCGTCCGGGCAAATCTGGCACTACTTTGATCAGCAGATCAGGTATCCGGTCACGATGATAACTCCGGATCGATTCCAGAGCGTCGACCTGAGTGACTACGACGTGTTGGTATTGCCGGAGGCGTCGTACTCCGGATTGCTGAAAGAGGACGGATTGGAACGATTGAAGTCTTGGGTTAAATCGGGTGGCCGCTTGATCGCTGTGGGTCGCGCCGCGTCGTTTTTTATGGGGAAGAAGGACTTTGCGCTGACCGATAAGAAGAAAAAGAAACCGAAAGAAAAAGACGAAAAGGACGAAGGGGATAACGACGAAAGCACTGATTCCGACACCCTGAAAGTTTACGGCGAACGCGATAGAGATCGAGAAACGGAAAAAAACCGGGGTTCCATCTTTAAAGTGTCCGTCGACAACACCCATCCTCTCGCGTTTGGATTCGGAAAGGAATCTTTCGTTCTAAAACGAGGCACGACGTCGCCGGCCTATCTGGGTGGATCAGGCTCATGGAACGTTGGAGTTCTCAAAGACGAATCACTCGTGAGCGGGCAAGTCGGCTTTGAAGTGATAGACAGGATCGAGAATAGTCTGGCGTACGGCGTCCAGCAGATGGGAAGAGGTACGGTCGTCTACTTGATTGACAACCCTCTGTTCAGAGGTTTTTGGTATTCAGGGCAACTCCTCATGGCGAATGCCGTTTTTCTGGTGGGCCAGTAGGGACAGGGTTAACCGGCGTCTGATTCCATGAGCGGCCGAGTACGCAGAAGAAGTTTGCGGAGGTTCTTGTATCCCACAATTCTTTCGGCTTTGTTAAATGAAAACCATTTGACTTCTTTGATGCCCTCCCTTTTTTCCGGGGTGAACGTCGTGTCCTTGGTCTTCATCTGAAACCAGTGGGTCGTCTTGACCTTGAACCGCCGATTTTCGGAATAGACGTGAACGCTCACGTCCAGCGCTTTGACAATCTTGACTCGAGAAATCCCCAATTCTTCTTTGACTTCTCGTTTGGCACACTGGCTGATGGATTCTCCCGGATCCTGTTTTCCTTTCGGCAGATCCCAAACGCCCTTTCGGTGGATGAGGAGAATATGCAGCTCGTCTTTCTTGACGCGCGTAATGATCCCGCCACCTGCTGCAATCTCCATCGGTTTCTGATACGGCGAGAGATTTCGAATTGCATCACGCGGGACGAAGACTTCCTTTTTGTTCTTCTTTTCGCGTGCCTCATAGAGACTCACCTCACCCAGCTTCGTCCCGGTCGGGGTTGAGGGGAGCGCGTCGGTATCAACAACCAGGACTCGGGCTGGAGATTTCGCCAGCGCGGAAGGGAGGTCAGCAAACAAGCGCTTCGTTCGGAGCGGGACACCCTTCATCCCCTTGTAAGAGTCTTTGTTCTTGTCGGCGTAGAAATAGAACACGGTAAGAACCAGGTTTTGGGTGAGTGTTCGGAGACATGTGTTCGGTGATATGGGTACGAACCTAACGGACCCAAGAATAAAAAGCGCAAATCCAACTATCTTTGTATATGAACGATCGGCGGGAATCGAAAATATCTTTAGGGCTTCTCGTTGGTGGCCAGTCTGCGCGATTCGGTTCTGAAAAATATCGGGCCGAGCTTAACGGAGTCCCGCTTATCGAGCACGTCTATAGGGCTGCCAGAGGATTGGTCGACGAGGTACTTCTTTCCGTGGGGTCCGGGGAGAAAGAGATTGACCTCCCTCACGACCGAATCGTTGTTGATACTCTTCCTGGGGCTGGGCCGCTGGCAGGAATTCACGCCTGCATGAGCGAGGCGTCCAACGATTGGCTTCTCATCCTGGCCTGTGACCTGCCGTTCGTAACCGGCGAAACGCTCACGAGACTGATTCAAAAAGCAAAGGAACCGAACCGGATTGTCATGTGTCGCTCCCGAGATGGTCAGACCCAGCCGCTCTGCTGTTGCTATCATTGTTCTCTAATGCCGCTTCTCGAGTCTGCTATCAGGGAAGAACGATTCGGTGTTCACCAGTTCGTCGATTCTGTTTCCAACGTAGTCGAACTGGAAGTGCCGAGCGAAGAACTCCGTAACATCAATCATCCAGATGACCTGGCCCCAACTGATTAATCGCCCGGGCTTGCGAATCCGTTCTCATCAACCGGATCTTACGCCAGGCAATTCTCCGCCCAGCCACCCAATTCGAACCGCCTGATCTTCCCTGGATGAACTACGGTTTTCTTATCAACAATGACAACTGTATC
>BTQE01000141.1:0-6826 GCA_036985715.1 Rhodothermia bacterium | reverse complement strand
ATTATTCTCCTGGGGAAAACACCCTTCTCGGATTGCTGCGTAGAGAATTGTGCGAATGCTTGCGAGACTCTTATGCACGGTGTTCTTGCCATTTCCGCAGTGCCCGATGAGGTACGTGCGAAATCCTTCGATGAAAGACACCGTCAACTGGTCGAAGTCAAGTGTCGTACGTCCGGTCGACCGACGCGAATAGTCGCGAAGCTTGTTGAGAGCGGCCAGGTAAACCTCATACGTGGCCCACTGGCGCCTTTTGCGGTACGCGTCAAGCTGCGACTCGTGGTAGGACAAGAAATCTCCCTTGGCACCCGAGGCTTTCTCCATAATCACCTCCTTAATGCGATGTGGAGATACAGCTGAGTCTTCGAGCACGGCGTCCTGGAGGGCCGCTCTGCCCTTTTGAAGCATCTCAGTCAAGCGGAGGTTTAGCAGGTAGTGGTCAGGATTTGTTTTCCTGACTTCGCTTCGAGATGCGTTCCAATCTTTATCTTTGATTCGCACCGACAGCGCAATCGTCGCACGCTGGTTTTTGTGACGAATGACTAGGTAGAGTGGAAGCATCCCGTTGGGGGTTTTCTTTGCGCTCCACGCAACAATACGAACGCTGGCCATGAGTGAAAAACCGTCGTGAATAGGTGACGGATAAGGTGACGGTTTTTGGCATGATTAGCAAAAGGTCTGGGCGGGGTTCGGAAGGAAAAGTGCTCATTTTGGCCAACTAGAGGTGAAATCCGGCGAAAACCCAGTGAGACCTGGGTCACCCATTATATCCCTTGGCTCCACAACCCTGAACGCCCTACGACGTGTGACACACAGTGTTAGGGCGTTTCTATTTTTCTATGTGACGGATTCGGGGAATGCCATCCGTGCTGCTGGGCGCACTCCAGGCACGCGATCAACCATAGCCCCAGACGCGCTCGGCAATCACTGTTCGGGAGAGCATTTCGTCCGGATTGCGCAGGAGGTTTTCCAGCAGAGCAGTTTCGATCCTTAAAAATATTTAAGGTGCTTTTAAGGTTGGTTTCAGGTTCGTGGTGCGAACTACTAAGTTTGAAGTTCCGACGAACCTGTTTGTTGAGAGCCCCCTTTGAGGAGGTATTCTGAAAGCATTTCTCCTTGTGCTCCCGGCACCGGTTCGACTGGCGAACGCGAAACCCAAGATCATCACGGCTTTCCCGAGCAGGAAACGCCTTATACCCAATCATTACAACGGAGAATATCGTCATGCGACGAACAAGCAACTCTCTCGAACGCCGGACTCTAGTAGCCGGAACGGGCCTTGCCACACTTCTAGCTATCTTTATGATGACGCCGACAGCCTTCGGCGACACGGCGTCTGAACAAACCACCCCATCAACCAATCCTCCGGTATCGACCGTATCTGAACAGGTTGGGGGTAACTATGACGTGGTGATCAACGTTAAAATGAGCGATTTTGCCTTCACTCCAGACACGCTTCGGATCCCCGCCGGCCAGACGGTGAAGTTGGTGCTGGAGAATGTGGGGGTGGTCGCGCACGAATTCATGGCGGGACGAGACGTTGCGTCTGACGAGAGTGCATTCAGTGAAGATCTATTTGCACGCGTGGACGTCGAAATGGGTGTGGGGAAGGGTATGGACGATATGAATCATGAGGGCATGGGCATGGACATGGACGATATGAATCATGAGGGCATGGAGGGGATGAAAGAAGGTCACCGACCTGGCCAAGAAGCTGAAGATCACGAACACGCCGAAAAAGCCGAAGTCCACGAACATGGCGGCGACGACCATGGAACGATGCTGTTGCTAGAGGGAAAAGCTACAGGTTCCATGCGATTCACCCTCCCCGAGTCTAAGCGAGGAACGTGGGCAATAGGTTGCTTTCTACCGGGTCACTATCAGGCCGGAATGAAAGGAATCCTTATCGTCGAATAACCTGGCGTAGCGACACTTTTTACCCCGTTCGCGCTGCTGCTCCTCGCCGAGCTAACCGGTCCGTCTTCGCACGCAAGACACAGGTCGCCTGTCTGCAGCGGGGAAACACCCATGCCATACCGATCAGCATATGACACAAGTATCCATTTTTATCGCCGCATTGGCCCTGGTGGGATGCACCCCGTCCTATGTACAACCTCTGCTCCCTACCGATCATCCAGCAAATCCCGACGCGACACAGGCGTCTTTTGTGACACCCCCAGACGTTCTGGCACCGACCGCTGTGGATGCCGTGAATGCCATTGATGGTATGACTGACATGGCGTGGATGAATCACCAAAGCATGGCCGATGCCGTTTCGAAGCAGCCCCAAGACGTTTCGATGGCTACCCTTCCCGATGCAGCCGCTGAGCCGCTGAAACGATTGCTGGAAGCCTACTCGGCTATCGGGGATCAACTAGCCTCCAACGCCATCGATGGCGTAGCCGAACAGGCGCAGCTGATCGGTCCGGCATTGGATGCGCTTGTGAAGGTCGAATTCCCTGCGAACCTGCATTTCTGGCACGCGCGCGACAGCGATATCCGCGCGATCCGAGAAATGGTACAGGCGCTGACAGAGATCTCGGACCTGAACGTTGCCCGCACGGCATATACGGTGCTCAGTGATGCGCTAGAGCGGGTCATCGCCGCCACGGGTATGCCCGGCGGCAAGACACGGCCCGACGAGAAACAGCAGCTTGAGCATGATAGCAATCAGGGAGGTCAACGATGAAAAGAACGAACGGGCACTACGCATTGCTGTTCGTCCTCCTCGGTGGCCTGGTCGGCTGTGCCAGTGTACCAAGGGAAGCCGGTTTCCCCGATGTTCGTCAGAACGTCACCGATCGCATCGGTTACCAGGTTCAATGGTATCGCGGCGCTCCAGAAGAAGCAGAGGTTGCTGAGGCAATCCGGAGCCAGCTGCGCGATGCACTCACCGTGGACGAGGCCGTGCAAATTGCTCTGCTCAACAACCGCTGGCTCCAGGCCATCTATGAAGATCTGGGCGTGGCGCAGGCGGACGTCGTGCAAGCCGGCTTGCTCCACAATCCTATTTTTGGAGGAGACGCCACCTTCCCGACCTCGGGAGGGATTCCTGATCTCTTCTTTTCGGTAGTAACGAACTTTCTTGACATCTTCTATATCCCACTGAGAAAGGCAGTTGCGAATGCTGCTTTTGAAGGAGCGAAGCTGCAAGTGACCGGGGCGGCCATGGACCTGAGCGGACAGACGCGAGCCGCCTTCTATCGCGTTCAGGCCGATGGTCAACTGCTGGAGATGCTTCAGCAAGTCGTGCTGGCCACCGAAGCCACTTACGAAGCCGCCCGCCGAATGCACGAGGCCGGCAACATCCGCAACCTCGACCTGCATAACGAGCAAGCGCTCTACGAGCAGGCTCGGCTCGACCTTGAGGCTGCCGAGGCGTTGATGGTCGAAGGCCGCGAACGTCTCAATAGTCTGATGGGATTGTGGGGGGCCGACACAAAATGGACCCTCGCGAACCGCCTCCCGGACATCCCCGAACAGCAGATGGATCTGTCGGACCTCGAAAAGCGGGCGATTACCACAAGCCTAGATCTGGGTATCGCGAAGCAGGAGATCGAGACGTTCGGACAATTGCTCGGCCTGACCCAAAGCACGGCCCTGGTGCCTGCATTGGATCTTGGGGCGAGCGCCGAGCGCGAAGATGGCGGGTGGAAAATTGGTCCGGCAGCGGCTTTAGCCCTCCCGATATTCGACCAGGGACAGGCCCGGATTGCCACCGTTCAAGCAGAACTTCGCCGCCGGCAGGCGAAATACCTGGCTGTGGCTGTCGAGGTTCGGTCCGTCGTGCGGGTGATCCGGCAGCGGCTCATCACGGCTCGACGTATCGCCGAGCACTACCAGAACGTGACCTTGCCGTTGCGAAGCCTCATCACAGAAGAATCGCAGCTTCACTACAACGCCATGCAGATCGGAATCTTCCAGCTGCTGCTGGCCAAGCGTCAGGAAATCCAGGCTGGCCGGAACTACATTCAGGCTCTTCATGCGTACTGGGTGGCACGTTCGGACCTCGATCTCTTGCTGCAAGGCAGGCATTCTAACCTGAGCAAATTTTCTCAAGTGGAAACTCAGATGCCTGTCCCATTAATGGTTTCAACGAGAGGTGAATGAAATGAGTCTTTCACGACGAAAAGCGCTAGTGACGGGTGCAGCAGCCCTCGGTGGTGCGCTGGTTCCTGACGCAGTTCGGGCCCGGAGTACACCGGTTGGTCCTGACCGTCACAGCTGGGATGCCACCTATTCGGGGGATCCCAATCAACCCGCCCTGACACCGGGCCTGCCGGGACGGGATTATACGCCCGTCGTCACACCGGGGGGCACCTCCCTCGCTTGGGAAATCGTCGACGGAATCAAGGTCTTTCATCTGATTGCCGAGGAACTCTGGCACGAGTTCGCCCCTGGCTTGCGAGCCCAGTGCTGGGGCTACAATGGATCCGTGCACGGCCCAACGATCGAGGCCGTCGAGGGCGACCGCATCCGCATCTACGTCACCAACCGCCTGCCGGCCCCAACATCGATTCACTGGCACGGCCTGTTCTTACCCAACGGCATGGACGGCGTGGGCGGTCTCAACCAGCGAGTGATCCATCCTGGCGAAACCTTCAAGTATGAATGGACGCTACGCCATCACGGCACATTCATGTATCATTCCCACCACGACGAGATGACTCAGATGGCTATGGGCCAGATGGGTATGATCGTCATCCACCCGCGCAGGCTTTCGGCGAGTCACCGCGTGGATCGGGACTTTGCAATCATGTTGAGCGAGTGGCGGATCGATCCTGGAACGTACAGGCCCAATCCGAACGAGATGAGTGACTTCAACATTTTGACCATGAATGCCAGGTGTTATCCCGGCACCGCGCCGCTCGTAGCCCAACAGGGAGATCGGGTGCGCATCCGCTTCGGGAACCTGGGTGCCATGGATCATCACCCCATCCACCTGCACGGGCATTACTTTAAAATCACCGCAACTGACGGCGGCCATATTCCACCCTCGGCACAGTGGCCGGAGACCACTGTGCTCGTGTCCGTAGGGACCACGCGCGACGTCGAATTCATTGCCAGCGAGCCCGGCGACTGGGCCATGCATTGCCACATGACCCACCATGTCATGAACCAGATGGGTCATGAGTTTCCCAACATGATTGGGGTGGAGCCGGGCAGCCTGGACCGCAGGGTCCGCTCGATGCTGCCGGGGTATATGACGATGGGTCAGGACGGAATGGGCGAGATGGCCGGGATGGGGATGTCGGTACCGGAGAACAGCATCCCGATGGTGGGCGCACAGGGACCGTTCGATTACATCACCATGGGCGGTATGTTCACCATCGTAAAGGTCCGCAAAACGCTCGACAGCTATGACGATCCGGGCTGGTATGCCCACCCTCCGGGCACGGTCGCCGATTTGGCAAGCGTAGAAGAACTACGCGGAGACGGGATCAACGTCTAGTGACCTTTCCTGACTGTTTCGGAATCACGGATAAGTCAAGTTTGGTTTAGCTGATTTTGCAAGTAATGATTCCCGAACTCAGCGGTGTGCCATATCTCTTGGTTCCACATACTGGAACGCTCTAACCAGTGCCCTGCATTTACTTAGGGTGTATTTATTTTTTTGGTGACGGATTCGGGGAATGTCATCCGTGCTGCTGGGCGCACTCCCGGCAAGCGCCCGAACGCGTCCGGCAATCACCAGTCAGAAGAGCACTTCTTCCGGATGGCGTAGGAGGTATTCCAGCAGAGGCGTTCGATTCTGAAGAAAAATTAAGGTGCCATTAAGGTTGGTTTCAGGTTCGCGGTGCGATCTATAGTATTGACAATAAATAAAACGCTGACGAGCCCGTTTGTTGAACGCGCTTTTGGGGAAGGTATTCCGAAAGCGTATCTCCTGACGCACCCGAAAACGGGTTCGACTGGCGAACGCAAAAACCGAAGATCATCAAGGCGTTCCTGACCGGGAAACGCCCCACCCCATCATAATAACGGAAGAAAAACGTCATGCGACGAACAAGCAACTTTCCCAAACGCCGGACTCCAGTAGCCCGAACGGGCCTTGCCACACTTCTGGCAGTCCTTCTAGTGACGCTGGCAGCCTGCGGCGACACCGCGTCTGAACAAACAACGCCATCAACCAATTCACCGGACTCTGTACAGGTTGGGGATAGCAACGACGTCGTGATCAACGTTGAATTGAAAGAGTTTGGGTTCACTCCAGACACTCTTCGAATCCCCGCTGGCCAGGCGGTGAAGCTGGTGCTGGAGAACGTGGGTCTCGTCCCTCACGAATTCATGGCAGGACGCGACGTTGCGTCAGACGAGAGTGCGTTCAATGAAGATCTATTTGCAGGCGTGGACGTCGAGGGAAGCATGGATATGGACATGGACATGGAAGATATGAATCATGAGGGCGTGGACGAAGTCCCCGAACGTGGCGAAGAAGCCGCAGAAAATGGACATGGCGACGACGACCACGGGACGATGCTGTTGCTTGAGGGAAAAGCTGCGGGTTCCATGCGATTCACCCTCCCCGAGTCTAAGCGAGGAACGTGGGCAATAGGTTGCTTTCTGCCGGGTCACTATCAGGCCGGCATGAAAGGAATCCTCATTATCGAATAAACTGGCTTACCGGCACGTTTTTACCCTGGTCGCGCTGCCGCTCCTCGCCGTGCTGTCCGATCCGTCTTCACACGCAAGACTGAGCGTTCCTGACTTTTTCGGACAAGCGGATAAGTCATTTGTGGTTAGTCGTCTTTGAAAGCTTAGATTCTCGAACCTGATCGGTGTGCTGTAGCCGAGCGTCGAATGTCTTCGTTGTCGATTGTAGAATATC
>BTQE01000140.1:0-6861 GCA_036985715.1 Rhodothermia bacterium | reverse complement strand
CATCACTTTGATAAAACGAGATGTATCGCCACTCAAGGCCTCTTTCACCGCTTTTCGGCCTCCCAGATATTCTCCCGTTCCGTCTGTCGATTTAATTGCCCCTGCCTCCTTCCTCTGGTGTGCTTTTTTCGATTCGGCAGAAGGTAATGAATGACGCAGTTCTGTCCACCTTGCTGTCCATAGTGCCGTCCATCTTGCCGCCCATCTCGTTCCCAGTTGGCCCGCACCGCTTAACTTGGATCCTTTCGAAGTATCACGCGGAAATATCTTGCTGAACGTCCATTGCCGATCTATGAGCGAACCGCTACGCGATGTCCTCGTGAGACACCCGTCTGTCGCGTTCGAGTCTCAGGAATTCCTGGCAGCTCATTGGGAGCAGTCCGGATATACGGCTTGCCCCGATTTTTTTCAGGCGTGCTCAGACTTTGACAAGTTTGTTGAGGTGCTGGAAAGTTCTGGCGCAACCATCCACGAGATGGATGATGAAGTTGACGCAGGAATGGATTCGCTCTACGTCCACGACCCCGCATTGACGATCGGCAACGGTATCGTCCTGGGGCGAATGGGAAAAGAGGAAAGACGAAATGAAGCGGCTGCGTTCGAGGCGTATTGTCGATCCCGAAATATTCTGATTCTCGGCAGAATCGAGTCCCCAGGTCTTCTTGAAGGGGGCGATGTTATTTGGCTGGACGAGCAAACTCTGGCCGTCGGACTCGGATATCGTACCAACAAAGAAGGCGTCCGGCAGTTGCGAAAGATCGTAGAGAACGTCGTTGAGGAAATCATTCCTGTTCCATTACCCCATTTTCGCGGGCCGGGTGACGTGCTGCACCTGATGTCCCTGATCAGTCCAGTGGCCAGAAATAAGGCCGTTGTCTACAGGAAATTCCTGCCGGTCCCCTTCCTAAGGACACTAAAAGAACTAAAATATGCCCTCATCGACGTTCCCGATGACGAGTACGATAAACTTGGGTGCAACGTCCTTGCCATATCCCCTACTGTCGCGATCGTGGCCGAAGGCACACCGAAGACTCGTGCAAAACTCGAAGATGAAGGAATACGGGTACTGAGCTATCCACCTGGAGAAATTTCCCTGAAAGGTCAGGGTGGACCTACGTGTTTGACTCGGCCGCTGGTTCGGAGATGACGTCTCTGGGTTTCGATACTTTCGATTCGCCTTTCTTTGACCACGTCATCCACATACCTACCGCGCCCACAACGATCAGCGTGACCGAAATGATTTCGGCTTGTGTCATGGTGATTCCGAAGAATTCGAACTGATTGTTGACGCGAATCTTCTCGATACTGAAGCGCTCGATTCCGTTGAAGACGAGATACGTCCAGAATAACCACCCTGCAGCGTGTATATGGTCTCGCATATTCCACAGAACGGCGAAGAGCAATGCGGCCAGAACGAATTCGTATATGGATGTTGGGTAAACGGGTGCCGAGGACAGGTCGATTCCGAGAATGTTGTCAGGATAGGACTCTGCCCACAGGAAGTCCGGTACCCAGCCAGGTTTCGCCGCCAGATTCGCGGCGATCCCCCAGTCTCCGTCTCCTGCGAGATGACATCCGATACGCCCTATTCCATAGCCCAACATCATTCCCGGTGCCACCGCGTCCGCGAGAACAGCTACGGATATCCCCTTTTTCTTCACATACCAGGCGACGGCGATCCCACCTACAATCAGTCCGCCGTAAAAAGTGAATCCTCCTTTGGCGAAAATTATCGCCATTGGATCAACGAAGAAAGTGCCGAGGTTCTCCAGGATGTGAAAGAGCTTTGCACCAGCGAAGCCTGCAACGATGGTTAGAACGGTAATCGTCCCGACGAGGTATGATGGGCTCACCTCTACCAATTTCTTACGGGTTTTCTTCTTGCTCTTTCGCGCCGAAGGATCTGGAATTTTTACCCCGCCAATTCGGTCTGCCTTATACAGGCGCTCCAATTCGGACTGCAACAGCCAGGCTGCCGCAAGCACAGCCAGGGCCACCATAAAGCCAAACGAGTAGATCGGGATTGGAAAGTCAAACCCTAAATAATCGCTAAAAAAGTCGCTTAGTCGGGGATACATGTCTAAATCAGGTCGATAAAACGATTGTCTCCGGGTGAATAGCTGCTCTCAACAACCTGGAAATTGAACCGTTCCGCATATTCTCGCTTCGCTCATCGTACGTATTCCGACCGACCGTCGAGAGGGACGCTCTCCTGATCTCCGGTCTCCATCTCACGCACAATGATCTTCCTACTCGTCAGCTCGTCCTCGACGACGAGTACGATAAACCTGGGTGCTACGTCCTTGCCATATCCCCTACTGTCGCGATCGTGGCCGAAGGCACGCTGAAGACTCTTGCAAAACTCGAAGTTGAAGGAATACGGGTACTGAGCTATCCACCTGGAGAAATTTCTCTGAAAGATCAGGGTGGGCCTACGTGTTCGACTCGGCCGCTGGTTCGGAGATGACGTCTATGGGTTTCGGTACTTTCGATTCGCCTTTCTTTGACCACGTCATCCACATACCCACTGCGCCCAAAACGATCAGCACGACCGAAATGAATTGAGCCTGTGTCATGGTGATTCCGAATACATCGAAACGATTGTTGATGCGAATCGTCTCGATGCTGAAGCGCTCGATTCCGTTAAAGACGAGATACGTCCAGAATAACCACCCTGCAGTATGTATATGGTCTCGCATATTCCACAGAACGGCGAAGAGCAACGAGGCCATAATGAATTCATATATGGGTGTCGGGTAGACGGGTGCGGAGGACAGGTCAATTCCGAGAATGTTTTCCGGATAGGTCTCCGCCCACAGGAAGTCCGGTACCCAGCCAGGTTTCGCCGCCAGATTCGCGGCGATCCCCCAGGTTCCGTCTCCCGTGAGCTGACATCCGATACGCCCTATTCCATAGCCCAACATCATTCCCGGTGCTACCGCGTCCGCGAGAACAGCTACGGATATCCCCTTTTTCTTCACATACCAGGCGACGGAGATCCCACCTACAATCAGCCCGCCGTAAAAAGTGAATCCCCCTTTGGCGAAAATTATCGCCATTGGATCGACAAAAAAAGTGTCGAGGTTCTCCAGGATGTGAAAGAGCTTTCCACCAGCGAAGCCTGCAACGATGGTTAGAACGGTAATCGTCCCGACGAGGTATGATGGGCTCACCTCTACCAATTTCTTACGGGCTTTCTTCTTGCTCTTTCGCGCCGAAGGATCTGGAATTTTTATCCCGCCAATTCGGTCTGCCTTGTACAAGCGGTTCAATTCCGTCTGCAACAGCCAGGCTGCAGCCAGCACACCCAGGGCTATCATAAAGCCATACGAGTAGATCGGGATTGGAAAATCAAACCCTAGATAATCCCTAAAAAGGTCGCTTAGTCGGGGATACATGTCTAAATCAGATCGATAAAACGCTTGTCTACGGGTGAATTGTTGCTCTCAACAACCTGGAAATCGAACCGTTCCGCAAATTCTCGCTTGGCTCATAGTACGAATTCCGACAGATCGTCGAGAGGGACGCTCTGCTGATCTCCAGTCTCCATCTCACGCACGATGGCCTTCCCACTCGTCAGCTCGTTCTCGCCGACGATGACGACCTTCGACGCTCCGTGCCTGTTCGCATCTCGCATCTGCGCCTTCATCGATCGACCCTGCAGGTCGAAGGCCACTCGCAATCCGGAAGTTCTCCACTGGTTCGCTGTCTTGAAAGCCCATTTTTCGGCTGCATCACCCAGGGCTACGATATATACTCCGGTCGTTGCCGCATCCGGTAGAGATACTCCTTCCCCCGCCAGCGCTAAAAACAATCGCTCGAAACCCGCTGCGAACCCAACGGCAGGAATTGCCTCTGAACTTCCCAATTCCTGTGCAAGTAAATCGTAGCGCCCCCCACCGGCTAGCGTTGATTGCGCTCCCAAGTGAGGGCTATCCAGTTCATACGCTGTCCGGGTATAATAGTCTAGCCCCCGTACCAGAAACGGATCTTCTGTAAAAGGAATCTCCAATTCCGAGAGGTGTCCTTTTACCGCCTCGTAGTGTTCTCGACTCGCGTCATCGATGAATTCCAATAGCCTGGGAGCACCTTTCACCAGCTCCTGTTCCTCTTCGATCTTCGTATCCAGAATGCGCAGCGGATTAGTCTTCAGACGTTTTCTGCTCGTTTCGCTGAGTTCGGACGTGAGCGGTTCAAAGTACTCCTGAAGCGCTGCTTTATAGGCCGGACGGCTTTGTTCATCTCCCAGTGTATTGACCTTTAGAACCAGATCCTTGAGACCGAATGACGTGTATATCTGCATCAAGACAGCCACCGTTTCAACGTCAGCACGCGCATCGCTTGCACCGATTACCTCGACGCCGAACTGATGGAATTGCCTGTATCTACCTTTCTGAGGCTTCTCAGAACGGAAACAGGGCCCCATGTAGAACAATTTCTGCACGCCGCCCTTCTGTTCCAGATGGTGCTGTAGATAGGCGCGGATCGCCGGTGCTGTTAGTTCCGGTCGCAAAACGTAATTGGTATCACCCCTCTCGAAGGCAAACATCTCTTTCGAAACAATATCCGTGAGCTCACCGACGCCCCGCGCAATCAACTCGGTCGGTTCAAAAACTGGAGTCCGAATTTCATGGAAGCGATATTGAGCCATCACCTCACGAATTCGCTCCTCGACATAATGCCAGGATGCTGAGCTTTCAACAACCGTCCCGTCTGAGGTAAATGCCTCCGGGAGAATGTCGAATGTGCCGGAAATATTTTGAAACGTCTTACTCATTCGGCTACGTGCCAACGATCGATCAATGGTCTCTCCGCATCAGTGGGATATCAATTGATTCTCGCTCTCCTCAAGCAGTTCCAGGAGCGACGCTGCGGATTCCGAGGCCAGGAAACGATCGCGCACCTCGTCTCGGTTCATTAGCCGTGAAACTCGGCTCAGAATGCGAACGTGTTGTGACTGGGAATCGGGTGGGCCGACGAGCAAAAAAAGAATCCTAACCGGGTCGCCATCAATCGCATCAAAATCAACGCTTCCGTCGATGACAGCAAGTGCAGCAATGGTAGACGATACACCTGTTGTCTTGGCATGCGGTAAGCCAAATCCTTTCCCCACACCAGTCGACATCTCGGCTTCTCGCTCCAGAATCGCGTCGCGAATGAGTTCCAGGTCCGTGACAGCAGGATGTCCATCAAACAGGTCGACCATTTCGGAGAGGACCGACTCCTTCGTCCCAGCTTGAAGTCCGACAACAGTGGTCTCTGCGCTCAATAATTCGTGTATCTGCATGACTTCCCGGCTCTTTATCCCCCACACTCGGAAGCTCCAATCTAGCAAGAAAACGGACGCGTGAACAGAAAAACGGATTCTACACAGCAATTTAATAGAGAACGCATGAAGAACGTCCTCTGAGAAGTGATTCACCTTTTTAATACAAATCGCGAGACTTCAGTTCTTCAATAACGGAATTCATGTCGTCCGGGAACGGCGCAACCAATAACACGTCCGTCCCATGTACCGGATGGACGAAGCCCAGCGTGTAGGCATGAAGAGCCTGTCTGGGAAGTCGCTTGAACAGGTCTCTGAAGAAGGCTTGACGTGGACCCGCCTGCGATCCTTTGAGTATCGTGTTGCCACCGTACATCACATCTCCGAAGACGGGGTGCCCGATCATTTTGGCGTGAGCACGAATTTGATGAGTCCTCCCCGTCTCCAGTTTAAATTCCACCAACGTCGTGTTTCCGAGAGATTCCAATGTCCGGTAGTTCGTGACGGCCAGCCTGCCGTGGTCCTCGTCAGTAGACGTCACTCGGCGTCTGTCTCGCGGATCACGCCCGAGGTATGATTCGATGCGCCCGTCTTTGGGATCTGGACTCCCCCAAACAATGGCGTGATATTCCCTGCGGATCGTTCGGTTGGCAAACTGTCGGGCGAGGTGTGCATGAACCTCGTCATTCTTGGCGACGACGATAGCACCTGTCGTGTCTTTATCCAGACGGTGTACGATGCCAGGTCGGACGACGCGGGTGCCTGCCGTTTCCGAGCCAATGTTGATCACCGATAAGCCAACGTCGTTGTCCGAGAATTCTTCATCACCAACTTCCTCCATCTCAATCCTCCCGGCACCGACATGATGTAGAAGGGCGTGGACTAGCGTCCCCGTACGATTCCCGTAACCCGGATGGACTACCATACCTGCCGGCTTATTCACGACGAGGAGATCGTCATCCTCATACAGAATATCGAGCGGAATATCTTCGGGAAGGAGTTCAAGACGTGGTGACTTCAGGATCAGGCATTCGATTTGATCCCCGGGCTGAACCGTGTATGATCTCTTCTTGACCACATTGCCGTCGATCTTAACGCGGCCGTCCCTTATACCTCGTTGTACCTTGGCTCGCGTGGCATTTTGGATCTGCTCCGTCAGATACACGTCCAGCCGTGCCTCTTCCCGGTAGCCCCGTGGCACCGTAATCGTCAGCGTAACTTCTTGTTTCTCCGGCTCTGACATCGTAAACAATTCTGCAACTGAACTACTGGGTAGGCGGCAACAGGTTACGGAGCGATTATCTAGAATACATCTTATCCAATTAGACAGTTTCTGCCGGTTGTAACTGTAACTTTTTGGCGATAACTCCGTCATAGGTATAGTCAGATAAGGATAGCTCTTGCAGCGTCCTTGCCTCTGATGGATAGCACCTCTATGAGCCCGGTTTCGGTGGGGAAGCCGGGCTCATTTCTTTTCCTGATTAGCGCTAATCTTCAGCCAGTCGGAGCCAATTTTCGGGACGAGGCCCGGTTTGGGCGCCCGCAAAGATGAGCCGCTGGAAGAGCTCGGCCAAATCATAGCGTCGGTTGAACCG
>BTQE01000139.1:0-6933 GCA_036985715.1 Rhodothermia bacterium | reverse complement strand
GGCTTAAAGCCGAGCATGATATCGGGCTGGTCGTCCTTGATTACATGCAGCTCATGCACGGGACGCACTCGAATAGGAACGCGAATCGTGAGCAGGAAATCGCACACATTTCGCGCTCGCTCAAGTCACTGGCGAAGGAACTCGACGTGCCGGTCATCGCACTATCTCAGCTCAGCCGCGCCGTGGAAACACGCGGGGGGAACAAGCGGCCGATGCTCTCTGACCTTCGAGAGTCGGGTTCGATCGAGCAAGACGCGGATGTCGTTTGCTTCATCTATCGAGCTGAGCGATACGGGATCACCGTCGACGACAACGGAAACTCCACGGAAGGCCTGGCAGAACTTTTGATTGGAAAACAGAGAAACGGACCCACCGGAGACGTTACGCTCGCATTCATCAAACAGTACGCGCGGTTCGAAAACCTGACCACCTACTACGGATCGGGAGACTTCAAAGACGAAAATGGCGCCACCGATGAAGCGCCTGGTAGCGCGTTGTCCGGACCAACGTTGCCCGGACCTACCCCGTCCGGCGATGCTCCGTCCGGAGACGCACCGTTTTAAACCGACATTCGCCGTCAGGGCTACTTCTAATGATTCTGGAAGCCCTTGAGCTCAAACGCGCCTGCTCTTCCGTAGGAACTTGCTGAGAAAACGGCCTGAAATTACGATTCTGGTCTCTTTTCGTGAATCTTTTCGCCGAGGGTAGTGTTAGCGGGTGACTTTCAATTTTCCACGTGCCGTGCCTGTATGATAGATCCAAAATCATTTTATCGGAAGATGGACCGGCTCTTCGGCGATATCTCTGAAGGTCACAACGACAGAGCATTCCTCCCAGGGATATTGACGGCTCTTCAGGAAACGTTCGGCGATGAATTGAACATCGGGTGCGGCCATTTATTCGAAGAGCAAGGTGAAAACTGGGTCCTTCTTGCACACGTAGGGAAGGAGGCGACGCTCGACTCCAAGTTCCCGGTCGAGTCCGTTACGACAGAGTTACTCAACCATCACGGCGGATATATCTTCGATAATCCGGAAGAGAGCCCGGAACTGTACGCGGACAGAAAAACACCCAAAGCAATCCCCGTTGCATTCGTCGTTTCACTCCACCCTGTTCGACGATGGATGTTTGTCTACTGTCTATTACCGGGTTGGAATCGAGAAGAAATTGCTTTCATGCTGAACGGGGTCCGCTCCGCTCTGAACAACCGGATGCGTGCGGAGGTGGCTCTTAGCGATCTTGAGAAAGCAGCAGAGATTCAGAGAAGCCTGCTCCCCGCAAAGCCTCCTGACTTTCCAGGATATGATATTGCGGCGCGCATGAAGCCGACTGAAGCGGTCGGCGGAGACTTCTACGACTTCATCTCCATGGCGGACGACATAATGGGAATTGTCGTCGGGGATGCCAGCGGTCACGGATTGCCGGCTGCACTCCTCGTCCGGGATGTGATTATGGGTCTCCGTATGGGGATGGGAACGCACCTGCGGATGCTCTACACAATGAAAAAGCTCAACCGGGAGATTCATCGTACGACCTACTCAACTCGATTTATTTCTGTTCTCTACACCGAATTGGAGCAAAACGGAAATCTCCTGTACGCGAACGCAGGGCACGTTCCTGGACTCATTTTCAAGGGCGACGAAGTTCATCAACTCCAACCGACCGGGATGATTTTAGGACCCCTTGCAGATATTCCGCTGGAACGGGCGTATGCGCACATCCCCCCGGGAGGGATTCTTGTTCTCTTTACGGATGGCGTAACCGAGCGCATTACGGAGTCCAACGAACCGCTCGAGACAGAGGGCCTCATTGAGATTATTCAGACAAACCGGCACCTCTCCGCGGCCGATCTGGTGGACTGTGTGTTTAAAAAAGCGCTCGCCCTCCACCACGAATCCGATATCCTGGATGACGACACCACGGTCGTGGTCGTCAAGCGGGATCTGTAGTCGCGATTAATAATCGTCTTCTGTCGGCACACCTCTCAGTTCTGCGGGCTCCACGCTCTTGTCTCGCAATTTCAGATTGAGCAGTTCTACAAACACGGAAAATGCCATCGCGAAATAGATGTACCCGCGCGGTATATGTACATCCATACTTTCAGCAATCAGAGCGACCCCTACCATGAGCAGGAAAGCCAGCGCCAGCATCTTGATGGTCGGGTTGTCTTCAATGAACTCCGAAATCGCACGAGCACTCACCATCATAAAAAGAACCGCGATGACAATCGCTGCAACCATGACGGGAACGATATCCACCATCCCAACAGCCGTAATCACCGAATCCAGAGAAAAAATGAGGTCTAGTACCAGTATTTGAACCAGAACGGATGCTAAAGACAGAGCTTTCCCAGCAGGCCCCTTCCTTACTCCCCCCTCAAGCTTATCGTGAATCTCCCGGGTGCCCTTGGCCAGCAGAAAAAGTCCGCCAAGCATCAAGATGATATCCCTTCCGGAGATGGCGGCTGTGAGCACCGTAAAGATGGGCTCGGTCAAGCGCATGATCACTGTCAACGACAACAGCAATGCAATCCGCCCAAACAGAGCCAACGTCAATCCCCAAAGCCGAGCCTTGTTCTGCTGATTCGAAGGCAATCGATTGGCCAGGATCGATATGAAAATGATGTTGTCGATACCCAAAACAATTTCGAGCGCCGTCAACGTGCCGAGGGCTATCCACGCCTGCGGATCTGAAAACCAGTCGAACATCGATTCGGGGAGATGTCAGTGAAGAGGAAGATGTGGGTGTTCACCCTCAACGATACGCATGCATGGGTTCGCATTCACGAACTTACGAGCCTTCGAAAATGAAAAACCGTCCATCTGCTGGCTGATATCGATTGCTGATATCGATTGCTGATATCGATTGCTGAGAGCGACCGCCAGAAATGAATTGCCGAAATCGATTGCTGAGATCGACTACTTAGATCGATCGCCGCCAAAAAAACAGCCGGGCTTTCAGCGCTCTCTTGAATTGTTTCCAGAATGCCATTATCCGCTTCTCCTTCTGAATCAGACCATACTACGGAGCGCCCGGCGAGAGGATGCAGACGGCCCGGCTAGAAGTCATATCCCAATGCGACCGACAAATGTTCAGCATTCCACTCCTGAATGTAGAGACCGATAGAGCCAAACCGCCCGTACCCGTTCGTGACATTCGAAAAAGCACCCGGAGCTGAAAGGATTTCCGGATCAAACACTCCGGCTGGAGGATCCCAATCCTGATCGAGGATTCTGAGCTGGACGCCCAAAGCAGAAATTCCCACCAGCGTCGACTCGGTAATGTCACCGGTGTCAATGGACCATTGAATGTTTTCCCTGACTACGGCCTGATCCTCCGAAATAGTCAGCCGCATCTGCCACCCGCCGTCCGCAGTTCGATATCCGGATCTACCGTATTGGACATATACGCGACGATTTATCGTTCCGCCGCCAGCCCAGAGATAGATCCCCTGAATTTCCCACGGCGATGCAATCCTGGGGATGTAGATATCCTGGTACAACTCGGTTGAATCAGCAGAAAACACCTCCGGCCCTTTTTCAAACAGTGCTGCGTCCGGGATAGACGGTACGGTGGTTTCGGCAAAAGCCATTTTCCCGTCGGATCGAACAATCTCGAGACGGTACGTGCGAAGCGGGCGAACAATAAACTGCGACTTAAAAATGTGCCCATATGAGCCATCCTCCAACTGAATCAGTTGATGGCTCCATTCTCTCCGATTTCCCGACCGAAGATCTGTCGAGAAAACCCGTGCGTCGATTTCAGCTTGAGCATCAGACGTAGACTCAATTCGTTCTGCGTGACGTGTCACCGGGATGACCCGCACGGTGTGATCGGTCTCGAGAACGTCCAGAAATCCATAGACAGTGTAATATTTCCCGTCGTTTGAAAACGGATCAATAACCGTATCTGAGCACCCTTGCCACACAAATACGGCCGAAAGCATGACCGGGATGATCAGCAGACGCTTACCGTAAGACATGGGCCGCAAAAAAGATTGAATTCTGGAGCTTCAAATTCAGCTCATATTGCTCAACTTCGAAGGATGTCGAGTGTGAAGAAGGTAAATTCCGAAATCAACCCTCCAGGTTGTCCTTTTTTTAATCTGTGCTGTTAGAATAGCAGGCTTAACCGTATTTAGTCTGTCATGAGATGGTTCGATAGAAAATTTTCTTCTGAAATGCCGCTCTGGATGTACCCAAACATCGTTGAGCGACTTCGAGGAACGCCGGCCAGAATGGAGGAAGTCATCCGCGACCTCCCCGAGCATTCGCTTACGAATCGGATTAATGAGTCGTGGAGTATTCAGGAGAATATTGGCCACCTGTGGGACCTTGAACGACTCTGGTACGGACGCTTTGAGGATTTTGAAAATGGCGAAGAGATGCTGCGGCCCGCTGATCTCGAAAATCACCTGACGCATGAATCCAACCACAATGAAAAGGACCTGGACGACTTTCTGGCCCGGTTTCGGACAGAGCGTATGCAACTGGTTGCGAAATTGACCGACGCCGATGCGTCATTCAGAGGTGTGACCTCTCTTCATCCGCGATTGGAACAGCCCATGCGGGTTATTGACCTGGCCTTTTTCATAGCCGAACACGACGATCATCATCTCGCCCGCATCTCTGAATTAATCCGTTCCCGTCCATGACGACGCTATACGTTGTCCTCGTTGCATATTTCCTCACCCTGTTTGGAATCGGATTCCTGGCGTCACGCCGGGTTCATAATCTGGACGATTACTTCGTTGGGGGGAAACGCCTTGGATATTGGGTGGTGGCGTTCTCCGCCCGGGCAACGGGAGAATCGGCATGGTTGCTGTTGGGATTGACCGGACTCGGCGCCATGGTAGGCCTGAGCGGGTTGTGGGTAGTCGCCGGAGAGGTCCTGGGAGTCGGATTTGCATGGTTCTTCATGGCCAGGCCCTTCAAGAAGGAAACCGACGCCTTCAAATCCATCACGATACCCGACTATCTGGTTTCCAAGTTCAACGACGGTTCGGAGGAAGGGGCACAATTGACCAGGTTGGTTCGAATTCTTGCCGCCGGGGCCCTGGCGATTTTCGTGACGATCTATGTAAGCGCTCAAATCGATGCAACCGGCAAGGCCTTTGAGAGCTTTCTTTCCTGGGATTATTACACGGGAATCCTGATCGGCTTCGGCGTGGTCGTTGTCTATACGTTCAGTGGTGGTTTCATAGCGGTCGCCTGGTCCGATCTTTTTCAGGGTTCGTTGATGCTTCTGGGGCTCGTGGCGGTGCCTCTTTTTGCTTTCATTTCGATTCCTGCCGGGCAGAGCCTGTTCGATGGACTTCGCAGTATCGACCCCGGATTGGTCAATCTCTGGGGATTGGGTGGCCTCTCCCTGGAAAACGTCCTGTTGATTGTCAGTTATGCCGCTATCGGGATCGGATTTCTTGGATCTCCCCAAGTCTTTGTTCGATTCATGTCCATCCGCGAAGAGGGCGAAATCAAGAAAGGCAGATGGGTCGCGATCCTTTTCACCCTCTTGACCGACGTGGGAGCGGTATTTACGGGAATTCTGGGGAGATATCTTCTGGCAGGTCCCGGTCGAGATCCTCAAGCCGTGTTGGGTGGCGCCGCCGAAAGTGTATTGCCTTTACTGGTCGAGCATCTCTTCCCTGCGGTCATCGTGGGGATTTACATCGCGGCGGTTCTTGCGGCCATCATGTCGACGATTGACTCACTGCTGATTGTCGCCTCGAGTGCGGTGACGAGAGATTTCTACCAGCAACTCTACCACCCCACAATTTCCAGCGAATCCTTGACGCGGCGATCCCGGATCGTGACCCTTGCCATGGCTGTCGCCGCGCTGGCGCTTGCCCTTACCGTCTCTTTTCTTTCGCCGGACCGCACCATCTTCTGGTTCGTCATTTTTGGATGGTCTGGAATCGCGGCTACATTCGTACCAGTTATGCTGCTTTCTCTTTTCTGGAAGGGCTATACGGTTCACGGTGTCATTGCGTCCATGATTACCGGCTTCATTTCCATTCCTTTGTTCAAGTTTGCCTTTCCTGCTATTCCTGAAATAGGAACCTACTTCGCGCTGGCTGGGGAGATGGCTCCGTCCGTGCTCTTCGCGCTTGCCGCAGGTGTCCTCTTTAGCCGAAGGAACGCATGAAGAAGGCCTGTGGGCTTGCAATTTTGACGAGTGAGGGTAAATTGACCCTGTCTGGGACTCGTCAGCAGATTTGATGTCTTCGGTTCTCTTTACCCGGCAACGCATTGCACCGACCATCGCCTCTTCTCAGAGCTCTCACGTAAATTGCCGATCCATCAACGAAAAACGGAACATGCCTTGGAAGATCGTATCGTAAAAGCCGCCCTTATCCAGGCCACTCTGTCGGAAAGCACAGACTCCCCCACTGAGAAAATCAAGTCGTCCATGACGGACAAAACCGTCGTGATGATCGAAGAGGCGGCGCAGAAAGGCGCGCAGGTACTCTGTACACAAGAGCTCTTTAATGGCCCGTATTTCGGCGCCGAGCAGAATCCAAAATGGTACGAGATGGTCGAGAAGATTCCAGACGGTCCCACCACAAAGCTGATGCAGGAACTGGCCGCCCGGCACAAGATGGTGATTGTCGTTTCACTTTACGAAGAGGACCTCACGGGCCTGTATTACAACACGGCGGCTGTGATTGACGCCGATGGTTCATACCTGGGCAAGTTTAGGAAAATCCACATTCCGCACTGCTATCCTGGATTTTGGGAGAAGTTTTACTTCCGTCCGGGAAATCTGGGGTATCCGGTCTTCGATACGGCAGTTGGAAAAGTGGGCGTGTACATTTGTTACGACCGCCACTTCCCTGAAGGCTGGAGAGAATTGGGGCTGAATGGTGCTGAGATCGTTTTCAATCCCTCGGCGACCGTCGCCGGTCTGAGCGAGTATCTCTGGAAGCTGGAACAA
>BTQE01000138.1:0-6961 GCA_036985715.1 Rhodothermia bacterium | reverse complement strand
CAAGGATGTTATTGTGAATTACATGGGAACATTATGTAAAACATTATTATTCACTAACCCTTTATATTACTGTGACTTACCGACTAGATTACCCGGTCCTGGACACTGAACTTCAGTCTAGATAAAACTCAAAATCCATCCAAAGTATCGTCCGAAACAAGTCGGGAAATATCACGGAAAGATGTCAAAAGGACGCAGTTTTGGAGATAAGGAGTTTCGATACCAGACACGCTCAAGACCAGATAGTATCGGCTGACCGCCCATTAGTCTTGAAAAATCCGACAGATTGCAAGGGAAATTGGAAGACCCCAAGCCGAAAACCAATCTTGAACCCCGCGATTCTAGCCTATTACATCAAATCCTGTGTACGGAATCAGAACATCAGGAACCCGAATCGTTCCATCGTCTTGCTGATTGTTCTCGAGAAGGGCAGCCACGACGCGCGGTAAGGCCAGGCCGCTACCATTCAGGGTATGCAGAATCGTGGGTTTCGAGTCATCATTCGGACGATACCGAATTTTCATTCTCCTGGCCTGATATGCCTCGTAATTGGAGATGGATGAGACCTCCAGCCACTTCTGCTGGCCAGCACTCCAGACCTCCAAATCATATTTCTTGGTTTGGGTAAAACCCATATCCCCCGTGCACATCAGCAGCCGCCGATACGGAAGGTTGAGTCGATCCAATGCTCGTTCGGCATCAGCACAGAGCTCTTCCAGAGCCTCGTAGCTTCGATCCGGATGAACGAACTGCACCAGCTCAACCTTATCGAACTGATGAATCCGATTAAGACCTCGAACGTCTAGTCCATAGGAGCCGGCCTCTCTGCGAAAGCAGGGGGTGTAGGCACAGAACTTGATCGGTAGTTCGTCTTCGGTGACGATTTCGTCCCTGAAAAAATTCGTCACGGGTACTTCCGCCGTCGGGATCAGAAAGAGATCATCACGGGCCGACTCATACATCTGATCTTCCTTGTCCGGTAGTTGGCCGGTGCCGGTCGCCGAGTCGGAATTGACCAGGTAAGGGGGCTGTATTTCCTGATAGCCACCCTCGCTCACTGCCAGATCCAGGAAAAATGCGACCAGTGCGCGCTGGAATTGAGCTCCTTTGCCGAGGTAGAAAGGAAATCCTGCTCCAGTCACTTTACTTCCGCGATCGAAATCAGCCAGGTGGTGTTTGTCGAGCAGATCCCAGTGCGCGACAGGATCAAAATCGAACGATGGCATAGCTCCCGTCTCGAAAATGACCTGATTGTCATCGACACCTTTTCCGACAGGTACCGATTCATGCGGGATATTCGGAATTTCAAGGAGAAGGGTGTTCAGTTCGATCGCCAGCTCCTTAGATTCGCTGTCCTTTTCCTTGATCTTTGCCTTCAACTCGGCGGCACGGGATTTGGCATCATCGACTGCCTCCCGGTTGCCGGCGCGCATGAGCTCGCCGATGGATGCAGAAACCGTATTTGCTTCAGCCTGACACTCTTGCAATTTGGTCAGGCAGGCTCGATACGAGGCATCGAGTTCAACGACACGATCTACGATTTCATCAGAGCCTGTATTTTTCTCTCGAATGGCTGTTTTGACACGATCCGGATGCTCCCGAATAAACTGTGGGTCCAACATTCTTCGTAAATTATTTGGCTTCCTCAAGAGCAATCAGGCGACGCGACAGGTCCTGAAGCGCATCCTGTAGGGAATGGGGTTTGTAACCCAACTCGGTCTCGGCCTTCAGTACCAGAAAACCCGTTCGGGGAGGACGGATGGCCGGCTGGGTAAATTCGGAACCGTCGGTGGGTACGATCAGCTCCTGATCCAGATCAAAGGCTTCTGCCACGGCGATGGCCAGTTCATGGATTGAGAACATCTCTCTTCCCGATATATGATAGACGCCCTGTTTTTGAAGTCGGACGATTCGCTCGATCCCCTGGGCGAGGTCAGGTGCATACGTCGGCGTTCTCCATTGATCTGTGACGACGCGAATGGATTCCCCTCTGCTCAGTTGATCAATAACCCAAAGAACGAAGTTCGACCGGGATAAATTTTCTCCAGCGCCAAACACCAGAACGGTTCTGGCTATAGCCCAATGCTCCATGCCAGCTCGACGGGCACCGTTTTCCCCTGCCAGTTTCGAGCGGCCGTAATAGGAGAGGGGATTGGGACGGTCACTTTCTTTGTACGGACCCTCCAACCCGTCAAAAATGAAGTCGGTAGATACCTGAATAATTCTGGAGCCGGATGTCAGACATTGTTTGGCCAGCGTATTCACCGCATCGGCATTGACCTGCCAGCACGCTTCGCGCTCCGATTCGCATCGATCAACCTCGGTCAGCGCCGCACAGTTGACAACCACATCCGGTGAGAAATCCTGAAATACGGAGGACACGTCCTTTTCATCCGTGACATCGAGGGGCACGTAGCCACAGGAACCGCCTGAAAATTTTGGCTCGTCCTCTCGGGCTGTTGCAAGCACATCATAGTCAGGACGGCTGCTCATCTGGTGGACAAGTTCCTGCCCAAGAAGTCCATTCGCTCCTGTAACTAAGACGCGTTGATAAAGCATCCTGCCTCTGTAAGATTCTCCTATCCAGGTCGATAATCGCAAAAAACCGAAGCACGCCTAACGAGCCATGCACTAACCGGTTTCACAAATAGTAGCGAAGCCCGACTGCTGATCCAAACTCGCCCAGTAATTCAGGAATGATCACCAAGCGGGGGGTTACCTGCAGGAAGACCTCAAATCTCTGCTTCTCAAAAAACAGTCCGAGGTTCGAACTGAGCCCCCAAAAAAACCGTGACTCCCTCAATCCGACCATCGCACCGGGGCCGAGAAAAAATCTCAGCGGTGAATTGGGGATCTTGCGATGAGAAAGAACATGGACCGTCCATAAGACAACGTCGTCCGTTGTCCAGCTGATGCTGAAGTCAATCGCTCTGACGTCAATCGGTTGGATAGCTGTTGAATCGGTGCCTATGTATAGTTTCGCAGTCGCGCCTGCGGTTCGACCCACCATGGCTCCCAGACCGATTTTTCGGCCCTGAGGTTGCGCCGAGGAGGTGTTGACGATCCCGATGCCAGTCAGAAAACACAGAACGAAGAGTCCGAAGAATCGAGACCGGCAGTGGTGGACTTCAGTTGATGATCCGATGTCACTTTCCTGAAAGTTATCTTGAGTGAGAAAGTCGGAGCTCACGTCGTCGACCTGCACTTTCGTATCGTTTCTTCTCCTCGTCCGTGAGTGCCTCTAGACTCGGAACCGGGCGGGGTCTTGAATCCGGCCCGATCGCCACGAATGTAAAAAAAGCTCGATTGCATTTCCTTTTCGTTCCCTCGCGCGGATTTTCGGCCCATACATTGATCTCAACTTCCATTGATGTGCGGAAAGCGCGATTGATTTGGCTTTCGAGGATGACGATTTCGCCCTGTCTGATTGCAGATTTGAAGTCAACCTCATCGACTCCTACGGTTACACAGGCTGAGCCAGCGTGACGCTGCGAGGATATTGAAGCGCAGATATCGATCCAATGCAGCAGGCGTCCACCCATCAGGTTGCCCAGGCTATTCGTGTCGTTGGGCAGGACCATTTCACTCATTTGACAACGAGATTCTGCCACATTTTTGGTCACTTCCTCCATATCAGGTCTTCTGCTTCTTTTTCTTGGCTGCCGGAAATAAAATATTGTTCAGGATTAATCGATATCCCGGAGAATGTTTATGGAGACTCAGGTCGGTAGGTGGATCTCCAACAAAATGCTGATAATCTTCGGGGTCGTGTCCGCTATAAAATGTAAACGTTCCTTCTCCGAACGTACCGTGCAGGTATCGAACTTCGTCGCGGCCCGGGGCCTCGGCCAGGATAACCACATTGGGTTTGACCGTACTTTTTCTGAAGCTGGTTGTCTGGCCTACGAATCCTTTGACCGTTGAGACATGATTCTGCGTAAGCATCGTCGGAACGGGATCCCATTTCGCACTGAATTCGAAGAGTGTAAAGTAATCCACCGCCGGGTTTCGAAGTTGGGGAGGGGGCGGTCCCACATCGATGTCAGAATGTTCGTATTCGCGAGCATTGAAACTCGGTCTAAAATTTTGAAAGGCGAATGTCCGATCAAAATCCAGAGCCGATAAGGCATTCGGATCGACTGAATCGCCATCGTATTCTGCCGGAACGATGTCCGTTGCGATTGCCGCCTGGGCAATATCAAACGTGTCAGTTCCCGAACACATGGCGAACAAAAACCCTCCGGACCCAACGTACGTCCGAATCTCTTCTACCACAGCCGACTTCAGCTTGCTCACTTTTCTGAATCCGCGCCGACGCGCTGTGGCCTCCGCCTGCCTCTGCTGTTCGATGTACCACGGGGAGCTTCTATAGTTAAAAAACTTCCCATACTGTCCCGTGAAATCCTCATGGTGAAGATGGACCCAGTCGTAGTCCGCGAGTTTGCCATCCAATACGCCATCATCATAGATCATCTCGAAGGGCACTTCGGCGTAGGTCAAGACGAGCAGAACGGCGTCATCCCAGGGAAGTGTTTGCTCGGGCGCATAGACGACTATTTTCGGTGCTTTTTCCAGGCGGACTATACTGGTATTGTTCGATTCATCCTCCACCTCAGAAATCACGGTGGCGGTCTGGGCCCCGGACAAGAGTTCAAAGGAGACGCCTCTAATACGAAGCTCCGATTCACTGACCTCATCCTGGGCAAGCAAAAATGACCCCCCCCTGTAATTGAGCAACCAGTCGACGGGGATTTGCCGCTCAAGGGCCCAGAAAACAGCGCCATAGGCTTTAAGATGGTCGGACTGTTGATCGTCCATGGCGATCAGTATATCCTGCGCATGTGTCGAGTGGACCGTCAGCAGCATGAGACCCAGGAAAAGGAGTCTGCGGGGACCCGAACCTATACCCTTTCTTAATACGTGGTTATCATACATCATGTCAGGCTCCATCACCGCGGAGGGTTCGTATTCGGGCTCGCGTATCCGGCACGAGAAGGGAACCCGGATATTCGATCAAAAGACGAGAATACGTAGCAATTGCACCGGACGAATCGCCCACGTCGTTCGCCTGAATATCCGCGGCCTCAAATAAAGAACGATCGCCGAAAAAACTATCGGGATGAATCAAGGGAATTTCCAGATAGGCCTGCAGGGCTTCACTCGAAAGACCATGGATACGAAGAAGTTTTGCACGCTCAAATCTTAAATCGTCCGTGAGCGGATGCACACCGGACTGTTCCAGTAAAATATTGATGCGAGACAGCGCTTCGTCGGTGCGGCGCTGTCGTATAAGCAGCTTGGCCTGAGCAAATCCACGAAGCAACGCATCCAGTGAATCCGGGCCACGATTCTCAATCATCAGCAGTTTGAGCTGAATCGCATCATTGGACACGTCGGCAGACGTGTTCTCCTGTAGCGCAGACACCAGCGACAACGCACTTTCGAATTCGCCTCTATAAAAGTGGATCTGCGCGAGTTCAAATCGTGCCATATCTGCTGTTTCACCCGTTCTCAGTCTGGATACGATTCGTGAAAAGTGTACCTCGGCCGAAACCAGGTCATCATTGACAAGCTTCAGGCGTGCGATGTCGAACGCCGCATCGTTGGCCGCCTTGTGATTCGGATATCTCGTAATGACTTCGGAAAGAATTGCTTCAGCGGCCGGGTAGTCAAAAAACACATCTTGCTGAAGACGCCCGATCCGGCGGAGAACGTCCGGGAAAAAAACATGATTGGGCCAGTCATTCAGGAATCGGGAATATGAATTGAGAGCCTTTTGATAATGTGTGTCCGGAATGCTCGTTCCAGATTTGTCATATACCCGTTCATGAACACTTTCCGCCCATCGTTCATGGGTCAGACCCAAACCACGAAGTGCATCCGGAAGGGTCTGTACATCTGTGTAAGAGACGAGGATTTCTTTGTACGCTTCAACGGCCACGTCGTAGGCGCCGGCCTCGGCGGCCACCTGAGCGAACGTGTAGAGCACGCGCCCGTCTTCTTCTTCCAACTGATCAATGGCTCGATTCACATTGAAAGCGTCTCGAAATCGACCCGCCTCAATGTAGAGCCAGCCAAGGAGGTCTCGATACGAGCGAACCAGCGGTTCGGTCGCGACCGCATCTTCAACCTCAGCTATGCTCATGTCAAGCGCACCATCGTCCTGGATGAACTGATTGAGGCGAGAACGTACGAAGTTCAATTGCTCGTCCGTCGTCTTCAAGAGCGACAGGTATTCCTGCATGGCCTTGTCGTGCTGGGCGGAGAGCCCGTAGAGATAGGCCAGATCTGTTTGAAACAGAGTGCTGTTTCCAAGACGCTCGCGCCCCTGTTCCAGGAACGCGATGGCCAGCTCGAACATGCGAACCTGTATAACGGAGCGGTAAACCAGAAGATACACGCCCGGAACTTTTGGATCGGTTTCGATGGCCTGTTGCCATACGTCTATAGCTTGTTGCTCATCACCCGTCAGAAAAACCAGTCGCGCTTTCTCCGAGAGGTAAAGTGTCGGTACCGACTCAGACTTGATTTTCGTGTCGACGAGCGCAATAGCGTCTTCAAAACGCTTTACATTTTCGTACGCGGTTCGAAGGCGTTCATAGAACACATTCGTCTCGGGGCTTCGTGCGACCAAATCTTCCAGAAGGCCAATGGCTCGCTGATACTGAGCAGACCTCAGGTACGACTCGGCCAGTTGAAACCGCGAAACGAGCGTACTGTCTGAAATCTGAGCCCCCACACGGAGTGGGCCGACAGCGATAGCAGAAACAAACAATAGGAAAATAAGAAGAGGGCGTTGTCGCCTCATACCGATCAGTCTCAGAAAAGCCGTCTCAAGTAGGATCTGAGAGAAGCAGGATAAAATTCGAATCAATCTGTCCATTGTAAAAGATGCTTTAATATGGCCGTGGAAGCACGTAAGTTTCATCCGCGCCCGGTCTCGTGCATTTCTTAATCAATT
>BTQE01000137.1:0-7008 GCA_036985715.1 Rhodothermia bacterium | reverse complement strand
ACCTCTACGTACGCGGATCTTGGAGAGGCGAACCCGAATACGTTACGGGATAAAACGCTAACCACGCCTACCTGACGACCAGTGTATGGCAGCGATGAGCCAGCGTCCGTCATTGCGGGTTAGAACAACGGTTTCGACTGAGATTGAATCCATCTCGCGATCCCGAAAATTTCCGTGCAAGCGCGTTCTCGAAACAACCCATGCTGCTTCTCCTCGCATCGTGACTCTGATCGATAGTTGCTCTCGGGTCATTGCTCCGAGATACGCTGAATCGCCACGGAAATGTCCCGATAGATAGTGCTCTTTAGACTCCACATTGCTGCGTTCGGAAAGCAAGACATCTGGCAAAAGTAAGGCGGCAACCGCAACGCTGTCGCCACGAGTCAGCGCGCTGTGAAACGCTTCTACAGCCGCCAATACTTCAGTCGTATCTGCTTCCACCATCCTGTCAATTCCAGCCGCGGTCTGTGATGTCGAAAAGAACATCAAAAACGTGATCGGTAAAATAATTACGGCTCTGCGAAGCCCGCTTTCCATTTTTGCGGTTGGACCTGAGTATTCGAAGTGGTTGTTCAAATTCAGAGCTTGAGATACCACTTTCAAATGTCGTTTCACGATTCACACACTGTTTTGGTTGATCGATAGAAATTTAGAGGGTCATTCCTTCAGGAAATACAACTTTGAACGAAGCCCCCTGTCCCAAGCCTCGAGAGCTTCCAGCAATTTCTCCACCATAGGCTTGCGTAATAGCTCTTGCTATCGATAGTCCCAATCCGCTCCCGGACTGCTTCTGTATCTCAGATTCATCTGCTCGGAAAAACCGGTCGAACATTTGTTCGGCTGTCTCGGTGGTGAATCCGTGTCCTGTATCCTCGACACAAACACGCACGACATTTCCGATTGAATCGGCTCTCACTTTTATAGAACCCCCATCAGGCGTGTATTTCAATGCGTTGTCCAACAGATTGTCCAATACCGTCCCGACATGCACCGGATCGGCAGCAATTAACAGATCACTCGTGCTCACTAATTCCATTTTAATTTCACGTACATCAGCTCTGTCCCTGAATCGATCCATGTGTTCGTGACACAGCTTTCCAATATCAACTGCGGTACGAGGAGCGCTCTTCAACTTTTCAGCACGCGACAATGTCAGGAGTGAACGAATGATCTGCTCCATCCTGTCGATATCGTCAAGTGCAACATTCAATGCATCGTCAATATCTCGATCGGCTTGCCTTCTTCGCGCAAGGTCCAACTCGCCACGAAGCGTAGTAAGAGGAGTCATCAACTCATGTGTTGCGTTTGATATGAAGCGCTGCTCTCGCTTGATGGAATCCTCGAGCCGGCTAAGTAAATCATTTATGGTCTCGGCTAAACGGGTTAACTCATCTTTTACCCCAAAACGAGTTGGTAGTCGCGCGCCTAGATCCGTCGCCCTTATGTTCTTCGCAGCGGTCGTTATCTCCGCCACCGGCTGTAGCGCCCTTCTGGCAAGCACGTACCCGCCGCCAAACGCGAGTAACGTACTGGTTAAAATTCCTGCCAGGTAGGTTCTGATCAGCCAGGTTAATTGTTGATGGACCACCCATTCAATTCCGGAGATTTCCAACCATCCGATAAGTGTGCCGTCCTGATCGGTCAACGGATTATATAATGTTCTGAGAGGCGAATCACCCCAATTAACACTCCGGGTTGCTTCCTTTGAACCAGAAGGTAGTTCGACATCCAGCGTGGAAATGTTGACAAAATTAGGACTAGCCGACAACACGTCGCCAGATACGGACAGCAAGCGCACATACGTGGCATAAATTCCAGTCGTCTGATAAGCTTTCGAATTCAGCGCTTCAGGCTCTTCGAATACGGGAGTGTCGCCATCAGTCGATACCAGAGGTCTAAGAAGACTGGTCTCGTGCTTCAGATGCTGGTCAAAGTCGGTATGAATACTCTGATGAAATTCGAAATAGGTAATCACTGCGAACGCGACAAGAAGACTCAGAATAGACAAACTGTACCACAGAGCGAGCCGACGAGAAATCGACCAATCTTTTAGAACAAATGAATGACCTGGAATTTTCATTGTGCTTACAGGAAAAAGCCTGCTAACTCTAGACCCGGGCAGACGCACGGTTTTATCTATTCAGAATCTGCACCACGTAACCGGTAGCCTACTCCTCGAACCGTATCGATAGTGATCCCCGGAGCGTCGCCGGTCACGATATCTTTGAACTTCTGTCTCAGACTCGACACGGTGACGTCAATGACGTTGTCAGTTACGTAAACAATACTTCCCCACACTTTTTCTGCTATGGTGCTTCGAGATATGACCAAATCCTTATTGCTAAGAAGCAGTTCGAGCAGTGCATATTCCTTTGGGCGCAGCATGAGCATATCACCCTTCCACGTCACTTCCCTGCGCTCACGATTCATTACCAATTCCCCTTCACGATATAGGTTAGATCGCTCGAAACCCTGCGGACGCCGAAGTAGCGCGCGAAGTCGGGCGAGTAGCTCTTCAAATGAGAACGGCTTCGTAAGATAGTCGTCGGCTCCGGCATCGAGACCGGCAACGCGGTGTTCAACGTCATCGAGCGCAGTCAACATAAGTACAGGAGTTGATTTCCCCGATGCTCTATGATGTTCAATTAGAGTTTTTCCGTCTTGCTTCGGTAACCGCCAGTCGACAATAAGCGCATCGTAAAGATTCTCCTCGGCCAGCAGTTCTCCTTCAAAACCGTCCCCTGCGACATCGGTTACGTAGCCTTCAGCTTCAAGTCCGCGTCGGAGTAGAGCCGCCAGACGAGCTTCATCTTCAACTATTAATATTCGATTCATAAGCTAGATCGAACCAGGAGTAACTCAGGCAATTGTTAGGGTGGACAGGTTGCTTACACCAAACTCTTAACGAAATTTAAGGTAACGTTCAGGACTTTTTAAGGTTTGCTATTCAATATTAGCTTTTCTAGACCATTTCATACATCTCCCCGATTAGTTGAGATTTAATACATATTTATACGTCAGGATATGTCGCCACACCTTCGTCTGGTTTTCCTGATCTGGCTGGTTCCAGGCCTTGCTTTCGGACAGGAAAAAATTCCAGCAGACTCCCTCAGAATACTTCAACTGGATCAGATCATCGAAGCCATACAGGTCTCCAATCCAGACATACAAGCTTCCAAACTGACATCCGATGTATTAACCACGAAAGGGATTCAGGTATCCTCCCTGCCCGATCCCATGATTATGTTTAATGTGCTGCCGTTTCCCATCTACACGGCACGCGGCACTCAGCGTTCACAATTTCGAGTAGAACAGGCCGTTCCATTTCCAGGAAAACTGAGTCTGAAAGGTCAAATTGCGGATCTCGGTGCGGTCATCAGCTCATATGGGACAGACGTACTTGAAGACGACCTCATTCTGCGGGCGAAATTTGCATTCTATGAAATTTACCGTCTTCAACAGCATGAACTTCTGATTCATGAGTTCCAGAGTAAGCTCCGGGATTTTGAGAGCGTCGCTGCAACTCAGTACGAAGTCGGACGCGGAATGCAGCAGGCGATACTGAAAGCTCAGTTGGAACGAAATACGTTGTCCCAGCGACTTCTCGATCTAGCCTGGCAACGAAAATCCGCTGCCGAAACACTTGCTAAACTTATTAATCGTCCGGTCTCGCTCAGTACGCCGACTAATATCGAGATTACAAGTCCAGAGTTGCCGGAGCTGGACGAGAGTGTATTGCTTTCGATGGCGTTGAAAAATCGTCCGGAATTCAACGCGTTCGGCATGTCTGCCGAGAGGGCGGACGTATCCATCGATCTTGCAAAAAAAATGTTCTATCCGGATTTCGCCTTTAACATATCGTATTTCGATGTCGCCGAATCCAACATTCCGTCAAATGCTGACGGGAAGAATGCGCTCGCTCTCGGTGTTTCGGTGAAGGTGCCCCTGCAACGGGGACGATTGAAAGCGCAACTGCAGGAAGCCCGTCTGCGAAGAAGCCGCGTAGACGCAGGAATCGAGTCCCTGGTAACGGGTTTCAGGACTCGAATCGCTGACATCATTTCTCGAAGCCGCGAGGACCTACGACAACTCGAACTCTACGAGCAAGCTCTTATTCCCCAGGCTGAAACCACGTTGGAAGCCACGCTGAGTGCATACACGACAGGGCGCACCGACTTCCTCAATTTGCTCGACTCGGAACGGGTTCTCTTCATGGTCCATACCGGCTATGAAGACGTATTCGCACGATATCTCAAAACGATAGCCACCCTGGAGCGAGAATTGGGTGTCATGTCGATTTCAGAAATCAGCGAGAACTAGTCAACCCTATTAATCAAATTGACATGAATAAGAAGCGATCACTGCCGGCCATCATCATCATTATCATCATCGCCGCCGCGGGCGGTGGCTTTTTCCTGGGGCAGCTGTCAAGCAGCGAAACGACCGGCGGGTCGGGGCAAGCCGATTCTGAACGGAAAGTACTCTACTGGCAGTCGCCGATGAATCCGACGGAAATTTACGACCAGCCGGGAAAATCAGCCATGGGAATGGACCTCGTACCCGTTTATGAAAATGACGCGTCGGCTCAGACTCCAACGTCTGCCGACTCGGAAAGAAAAGTCCTTTACTGGCAGTCGCCGATGAATCCGACAGAGATTTACGACGGGCCCGGTAAGTCAGTTATGGGTATGGACTTGGTACCTGTATACGACGATGCGGCCGGAAGCGGACCGGTAGGAACGGTTTCAATTGATCCTTCTACCGTCCAGAACATGGGTGTTCGGACCACGACAGTTATCGAAGAAGATTTCAGTCGGATTATTCGGACCGTCGGAGAAGTAGAATATGACGAAGAGAGATTGTATCTCGTGAATGCCAAAATATCGGGCTGGATAGAAAAACTGCATGTCAACTTTTTGGGAGCTGAAGTCACGGAAGGAGACCCGTTGCTCGAGATCTATTCCCCTGAACTGGTATCTACTCAGGAGGAATATCTCCTTGCGTTTAAGAATCATGAGAAGATTACCAAAGTCGACTATCCGGTTGCTCACGTCGATGCTGAAAGATTACTGGCATCAGCGCGTAGACGACTCGAATACTGGGATATTCCTGATTCTGAGATCAGCCGATTGGAAGAGACGTATGAAGTTCGCAAGACGATTCTACTTCTGGCACCCGAGACCGGCATTGTGGTCCAAAAAAAGGCGATCGAAGGTGCCTTCATAAATGCTGGTGTTGACCTTTTCCAGATTGCTGATTTACGAACGATCTGGGTCCATGCCAGCTTCTATGACGACGAACTCCCGTGGATTAGAGAAGGACAACGCGTGGAAATGGAATTGTCCTATCTACCGGGAAAAACGTATACGGGCCGGGTCTCTTATATCTATCCATTTCTCCGCAAAAAAGCCCGTGATATACATGCCAGGCTGATATTTCCTAATCCGAATCTAGATCTGAAGCCGGGAATGTATGCCAACATCAGATTGATCGGACGACCGGTTCCCAACGCCCTCATTATTCCTTCCGAGGCAGTCATACGATCCGGAGAACGAGCAATAGTGTTTGTCGATCGCGGTGAAGGCAAATACGAACCTCGTGAAATTCGCATTGGAGAAGTGGGTGGCGTTGGAAATGCAAGTATTCGCGTTCTGTCGGGCGTGCTGAAGGGAGAATCCGTTGTCACGTCGGCTCAATTTATGCTTGACAGCGAAAGCAGGCTTCAGGAAGCCATTCAAAAAATGCTTGCCGCCAGGAAGTCGCCAACGTCCGACCAGAAAAATGGAGATCTACCCGGGGAGATGCCTGATATGGATCCCGACGATGCGGCTGACGAGCATTTGAACATGGATATGGAAGCCGACACAACGAGTCGACCCGAAGAAGCCATGGCGCCTATCGCCATGCCATCCATGGATCACTCCGTTCAACCTGATAAAGCCCGTTAGGGACATCAAATATTGTAAAGTTTCTTCACGTCTTGCGATCAGTTCACATCCCCGCGTTTCTGAATCAGAATTACCATGCTAGAACGAATCATTGAAGCGTCGATCAACAATCGGTTTCTGGTCCTCCTGTTTACTGTGCTGATCAGCATTGGCGGCGTCTACGCTATGATGCAGACGCCTGTGGATGCAATCCCCGACCTGAGCGATGTCCAGGTAATCATCTTCACTGAGTTCCCGGGACAGGCACCTCAGGTCGTCGAAGATCAGGTAACCTATCCGCTCACGACGGCAATGCTTGCCGTACCGTTCGCCAAAGTCGTGCGAGGATATTCGTTCTTCGGCCTCTCATTTGTTTACATCATATTCGATGACGGAACGGACATTTATTGGGCACGAAGCAGAGTACTCGAATACCTGAACTATGTGTCTTCCCGCCTGCCAAGCGGTGTAACGCCAAGCCTTGGACCCGATGCTACCGGCGTTGGATGGGTATACGAATATGTACTCGACGGCGGTAATGATTACGATCTTCAGCAGTTGCGCTCCATTCAGGACTGGTATCTGCGATATGAGCTGATGAGCGTACCCGGTGTTTCGGAAGTCGCTAGCATCGGTGGATTCGTAAAACAATATCAGGTTGAAGTAGACCCCAACAAATTGATCGCCTACAATATCCCGCTATCCAAAGTCCGAAGGGCCATCCAGCGAAGTAACAACGATGTCGGCGGCAGACTGGTTGAAATGGGTGAGACCGAATTCATGGTTCGCGGTCTGGGATATATAAAATCGATCGAAGATATCAATAACATCCCCGTAGGTGTCGACAGCAAGGGAACGCCCATTCTGATCAACAATATTGCAGATGTTCATTTGGGACCTGAACTCCGCCGTGGTCTGGTCGACTGGAACGGAGAGGGAGAAATCGTCGCCGGTGTGATCGTCATGCGCTTCGGCGAGAACGCGCTTAAGACGATAGAAGCCGTCAAGGAAAAACTGGAAGAGTTGAAAGCTGGTCTGCCCGAAGGGGTAACCATCAAGACCGCCTACGACCGATCCGGAC
>BTQE01000136.1:0-7050 GCA_036985715.1 Rhodothermia bacterium | reverse complement strand
AGAAGAGGAGACGGGTCTTTGGCCCGTCTCCTCTTCTAATATCGGGGAGGATGCAGAACCGTACCCGAGCAGATAGCACGTCGCTCTATCAAAATCTGTGTAACCCGATGGTTGTTAGTTAGATTTAAGCACGTGCAATTCGTATGCTCCAATCCAGCCCATGCGTACCGATAGGTCCAAAAAAGTCTTGTTAGAGCTCCTGAATAGGGCTGGTGTCGGTATCAACGGGCCACAGCCGTGGGATATTCGCGTCAACGACGAGCGGTTTTACGGTCGTGTGTTGTCTCAAGGGTCCCTCGGAGCCGGTGAATCATACATGGACGGCTGGTGGGATGTTGAGCAGCTCGACGAACTCTTTTTTCGAGTCCTGCGGTCCGATATTGAACTTGAGCTTGTCCGAAATTGGCGAGTCTTAGCTGCCATCTCCTCCCAGGTTTTCATTAACAAACAGCGAAAGTCGAAAGCCGGCGAAATCGGAGAGCGGCACTACGATCTTGGAAATACCCTCTTCAGGTCAATGCTCGACGAACGACTGGTCTATAGCTGTGCGTACTGGAAGGAGGCCGAGACGCTCCGCGCTGCTCAGGAAAACAAATTGGATCTCGTCTGTCGCAAGTTGGGCCTGAGATCTGGTATGCATCTCCTGGATATCGGTTGCGGCTGGGGAAGTCTGGCCAAATATGCTGCAGAGAAATATGGCGTGTCGGTCGTTGGCATCAACAACTCGAAAGAACAAACGGAGCTCGGGCAAGCATTGTGTTCCGGACTCCCTATTGAGATCATCCAACAGGACTATCGGGACGTCAAGGGCCGGTTCGACCGGATAGCTTCGATAGGTATGTTTGAGCACGTCGGCACAAAGAACTACCGAACGTACATGAACGTGGTGTCTGACCGCCTGAAAGATGACGGCCTGTTTTTACTTCATACTCTTGGGAGGGCAGGCAGACGTCGGGGGTATGACGGTTTCACGCAGAAATATATCTTTCCGCGCGGTGTTGTTCCGACAATCGTAGAGTTCGGAAAGTCGGTAGACGGACTTTTTACGATCGAGGATGTGCACAATATTGGTGCCCATTATGACAGGACGCTTATGGCCTGGTCTGACAATTTTGAATCCAATTGGGATCAGCTCCGGCACATCTACGATGAGCGATTCCATCGCATGTGGAAATATTTTCTACTCTCCTTTGCCGGCTCTTCCAGAGCACGGCGAAATCATGTGTGGCAAATCGTTTTATCCAAGAAAGGAGTCCTGGGTGGCTATCTTGCGATTCGATGAGCTTCATGCCATGCGTCGAGACGAAGAATAGTGGCCATGCGTCGAAACGCGGGCCGGTTGCCATTGGCGAGATAAACCTCGCAGGAGGATTCTTAAGGATCGAGGGAGGCAGTTAAACGAGAGACTGGCACGTGTCGAGCAAGGCGTCTCGACTCATTGCTGTCCTGGTGGGGGAGTTAGCGTGAATCCCAGTTGTTGATAGAGATCCAGAACGTTCCAGAAGGTCTCATCTTCAACGATCATTCCATCAGCTACTCGAGTAACTGCGAGCCCTGTAATACTGAAAGACTTATTGGTCGGAGGAAGTTCGCCCAGTGGCCCGGTGTTGGTGCCTGACATCGAGAATCTACCCCAGAGCTGATCGCCATGGACGACGATTTCGTCTATGGTTGCTGTAAAATCTGAGAAGGTTCTTGCCGTATTAGTGACGAGGGCTTTGTATCCCTCGATCCCAACAATCGGTTCGGGAAACATGGGACTACGGAGCACAAACTCTGGTGAAATTATTTCATCAATCAATGCCATATCTGATTCAGTCATTGTTTCCATATACCTGTCCAGAAGAACACTTGCTTCTTCGTAGGTAATCTCAGTATCAATGCTGGATTGACATCCGAATGAGATGAAGAGCGTACTCGCAACTATAAAAATACCAAGTCCGGGGATCAGCTTAGAGGGTAGCGACATGATGTTCTCCTTTAATTTGAGAAAGACGCTCGATGGCTAATGACACCCTTTTATCAACGAGTGGCATCTTACGCCGTGGTTCAATCCAAAAGAATATACATTTCACAGGCGCATCGAATTAGGGCAATGCACTACGCTATTTAAAGTGGTTGTATGCGAAGTTTCTCCTTTCGTAAATGATTCCGGTGTCAGGCGTAGCCTACACCGTTCGCAGGCTGTCCCTTTTCTCTTTTGGACAACTATATGGGAAGCTCAAGAAGGAGGATTCGCGAATGTGGATCCTCCTTTTTGCATTCTATACGATCGAGTATTAAGCTGGCTGCATACTCGGTATGATCATTTTTATTCCATAATAGTCCGATGAAAGAACGCGCATTTTTCCTTTCCAGCTTTCTCGTTCTACTGCTCTTTCTACCGGCTGCGGGTGCTGCGCAGGACAACAAGGCTGAGGCTGAAATACCAGCCTATTTGCAGTATTCGATCGACTCCCCGACCCGGGCCGTTCGTCGCGGGATTCCAATGACCAATGCCATTGAGCGGGCATTCGCCGCGGGTACTCGGGACTTCACAGGACGCCCGGGTCCGAATTACTGGCAGCTTCAAACCGATTATTCAATTGACGTCAGTCTCGATCCTCAAACGCAGACCCTTACGGGTTCAGAAACGATTCTCGTCCACAACGACAGTAGCGACGAGTTAACCGAGATTGTTCTTCATCTCGACCATAATATTTTCAGGGCGGACGTGCCCCGCGGTTTCTCGGTCCCGGCTGAAACAACCGAGGGGATGGTGCTCACTCGTCTACTCGTCGACGGTGAAGAAGTCAATCTGCAGGCTCCTCGACTGGTACGCCGGCGAGGCGAGGCTCCTCGAGCCCCTGGACTCAGCATTTCGGGACTCACTCAGACGGTTGCGCGGATTTCTTTGGCTGAACCTGTTGCGGCGCGCTCAACCATTACTCTTGAGATCGATTGGAATACTAAACTCCCGGGCGGTCAGACGGGCCGGGGCCACCGCATGACCCAGCGTTGGGACAGTACGCTGTTTCAGCCGACACAGTGGTTTCCGCGTCTCGCAAAGTACGACGATCTCCGTGGTTGGGAGACCAGCATTTATCTGGGACCTGCTGAGTTCTACAATAATTTCGGCAGTTTCGATGTCCGCATCGACGTTCCTGGGGGATGGATCGTGAGCGGAACTGGAGTTCTTCAAAATCCTGAGGAGGTCCTCACGGAGGCAGCTCGTGAGCGGCTTTCGCACGTTTTGGAATCCGATGATGAACTCACGATCGTGGGAGAGGATGAAAGAGGACCTGGACGCTCCACGGCCCCGGGTGAGAGACTCGTCTGGCGTTTCGTCGCGGATCAGGTCAACGATTTCGCCTGGGCAACTGCCGACCGATATATTTGGAAGGCGACTCGTGCAACCATCCCCGAGAAGGGTCCTATCCCAATTTACATGCTATATCTGCCCGAACGGGCCGATCGTTTTGAAAATGCGGGAGCCGTTACCAGACACGCGCTCGAATTCTATTCCGATCTATGGGCGCCCTATCCGTTTCCGCAGCTCACCCTTCAGGACGGGCCGAGTGCGGGCATGGAATATCCCATGGTAATCAATTCGAACCAGGGAGCAGCAGATCACGAAGCCGCACATCAGTGGTGGCCCATGATGGTGGGAACGAATGAAACCTGGTACGGCTGGATGGATGAAGGCTTCAATACCTATATGAACATTCTCTCGCGGGCTCATAGGCAAGGCGCCGAGGCGAATCTCGATGGCCTGGGACAGAGCTACGGCCGACAGAGCGGTAACGAGGGCGAGGCCACGATGATGTGGCAGGCCAATTACGCAGCAGAGTCATACGGTTTTCAGACCTATAGAAAAACTCCACTCATGCTATCCATGCTCGGCGGCATCGTTGGCGACCAGGCGGTGCAGGATGCCATGAGTAAATACACGGAAACATGGGCTTTCAAGCATCCTTCTCCGTGGGACTTCGCTTTCTTCATGAGCAATGAACTGGAGATGGATCTGGGTTGGTTCTGGTACTACTGGCTCTGGACCACGGAGTCGGTCGATGGCTCCATTCAGTATGTCAGAACGGAGGGAAATCGGACGTTCGTTACCATCCGTCAAGATGGCGAGATGCCGTCGCCCATCGTGCTGAAAGTCGAGTTTTCTGCTGACGGCCCGGAGATCCTGTCTATGCCTGACTCCCAGTTGCTGGACGATAATTCTGCGATCGTCCGGTGGCCTGTGGACGTTTGGTTCGACGGTAATCGCGCTTTCGAGGTCGAACTCAACTTCGGGCCCCGTCAGGTTGAGAAGATCACATTGGATCCGTCCGGCAGATTTCCGGACGCAGATACCAGTGATAATGTGTGGCCACGCTAGAAGACGGTCTCTGCGATGATGCTCGTCAAGCGAAACATCTTACCCGATTGCACCGCCAATCCAAAAGTCGAGTACGAGAAGAGATGCAAACAGGAGAAAGGCAAAAGTGTGACACGTCGGAGACGGGCGAATATGCCGCTGCGTTATGATTTCTTCAAACCCTTCCCTGCTGTAGAAACTCAGGGGCGTATTCCGGAGCATGATCATCAACATCACGTATAGCCGATAAGGCGCGAACGCAGTCAATGCCGACAACACGACCAGTGGCACGCGCTGGTCCATCAATGGACCCTCGGGATACCCCGAGAGAGCCGAAAATGCCAGACCGAAAATGAACGCAGGAAGGACGTAGAAACAGCCAATCGATACGAACAATCTCCATAGAAGTCGAAATTCCGGTCGAGGCTTCTCATGCCAGAGTCCCCACGGAAAGGCGTGTAGACCGCTAAGCTGTATCAGCAGCGTGCCGTAGAACACGGCAAAAAACACCAGGAAAATATGCTGGCCGATATTTAGGTACATGGCAGCTCAACACCTCCCGAGCACGGCAAGAATATCCTGCCATGCTGGAACTCTACTCAGTGTCCAGATCCACTGGAATGGCCATCTTTCTGAACGCCGCCGTGGCCATTTTTCTGAACGCCGCTGCTCCCATTCGTGGCGCCATTCGTCTTTTCTGGAGCCCGGCTCTTTTCGTCAAGTTCGGGCAACAGGCTCTCAAATACGAGAGAATTCTTCTTCACCTGAGACCCCGTCGATGGCTCGATTGGCATGGCTGCGTCTTCGGTCTCTTCAAAAATACCCATGTCTCTCCGCCAGGGACCTCTGGTTTCAGCAAACCCAACGGGGAGCGTCCGATCGTTATGGACAGCATCGTAATGGACCTGGTGCTGACGGAGAGACAATTCGTTTAAAGATAGTTCAGTTTCGTTGGGCGGTGTATCAACCAACCCGTTCGTACCCGTTCGGTGCAGCATCGGCAAGTTGAGATCGAGATACCCCAACGTCCGGATTCCTACGTAGGCCGCGGACAGCGTAATAAGTGCGATAAGGATGCCACTCACAATACTTGAAATGGCCATAAGGACAGCTGCAAGGGCAAACCAGGCTGCGATAGCATAGAGCGCAAGAACGGCTCGTCGATGGGACAGCAACCGACTCAACCGATGATGAATGTGATCATCATCCGGAGAGAACGGCGATCGACCATCCAGAACTCGCCTCAACATACAGAGTGTGGTGTCTAGAATCGGGAGTCCCAGCACGGTTAGGGGAATTAGAAGGGCCAAAATCGAGTTGTCGCTTGCAGACCCCTGAAGAGTAAAAACAGCCAGCATGTACCCGAGAAATAAACTGCCCGAGTCCCCCATGAATATTGAGGCCGGATGAAAGTTGAAGACGAGAAATCCAGCAAGAACACCGATCATTAATGCAGCTACGATAGACAGCGAAGGATCCTGACCATTCAATCCAAATATGAATGCCATGGAAGCGAAAGCGATGATACCCACTCCTGAAGCCAAGCCATCCAATCCATCCAGCAGGTTGACCGCGTTGATGATTCCGACTACCCAGATGATCGTTATTGGTATGGTTACCAGGGCGCGGCTGTACTCCTGTCCTTCCAGGAAAAACACTTGAGCAACATCGAGCTCATATCCTGCGAAAATCAGCAGGTAGGCAACCACGACCTGGATCAGAAATTTTCGTCGAAAACCGATTCGTTTTATATCGTCGTAAAAGCCGGTGAGAATCATAATCAGTGCTCCAAGCACTACGATCGTCCCAGGTAGGGATACGTCCGTATCTGTTAGCCTGGTAAGAAGCACCAACCAGAGCAGGCCAATCCCGAACGCAGATGCCACTGCCAGGCCGCCCACATTCGGCGTAGGACGATTATGGAATTTTCTATTGAGATCAGGCATATCTACCCAATCTCTCTTTACGGCGAGTCGCCGTACGATAGGCACAAGCAACAACGTCACTGCCAGCGAGGAGAAGAATGCAGTAACTAGAAGCAATGGGAGCATAAATACAGTTTTTCCGTCGTACAAAGGGGCTAAAATGACTGATACGCTTGATTCTGGTCGCCATCAAGCTCGTCTGCCCGAATCGGAAATACGTATTTCTACGAAGAAATGCGCCAATTTGACGATCGGAAACACCCGCACATTTACGTAGATGTGCGCATATAGAGCTCCTGTCTTGGTCCGATATTCTATTCAGGGTCTTCAGATTGACTCTAAAAGAGGGAGCCTCTAAACCTCCACTCGGACAGTCGACCTGATTGTGACACCCGACTCGATCTCTGCGTCTTGGTAAGCCGTACATTCTTATCGTTTGACGGAGCGTTGAGCCTCGGGTCGGGTGTTTTTTTGTTCACGTAAGCAACATTTCTGGACGCACGGTCATATGCTCGGAAAGACGCCCCTAACGACCCGGTGCAGATGGAGGAGAATCGGAGTGAATTACGGATCCGTCTAACATCTCTCCATCTTTTGTTACGAAAACGATTGATCCGCGATGCTTTCTGATTTCATTTCTGGGGATAATCGGGCCGCCCTCCCTGCCACTGTGGGGACGGGTCTCTTCGCGTTTGTTTTGGTCGCATCGTCTTTCTCGTTGGCCGGTTGCGCATCTACGTCGATGATCCAAAGTGAAGTGGCGTCAACGCCCTTGACCAT
>BTQE01000135.1:0-7156 GCA_036985715.1 Rhodothermia bacterium | reverse complement strand
GTGCACAAAAGAAGACTCGATCAGTAAGATCCGCGTGCAGAAGTTCTCGCGTGTCAGCACCGCAGACTGGGCAGTTGGGTACGGGCTCAAGACCATCGGCAGGCCATTCTGGAGGCGTGTTTAGAACGTCCGTATTGTTTTGCATACCCATCATACTGCGTGATTTGTTATTCCAGCACTTGATTCTGCGTGGATTTGAATTTCGTTGTCTTTGGCCGCCATCTCTTCACTCGTTAGTCGAAACAGGTGTTGCCTTCAAACGGTTGCGTATCATATTCCTCTCGTCTGTGGCGAGGATGACAAACCATGCGACCACTGCAAAGATGAGCAGCACAAGCAGTAGAAACAGCCCTTTCATGACAAGACCAGGAATCACGGCACCCAGAGCCAGCACGAGTAATGCCATACCAGCCATGAGGACCGGTCGCAGCGAAAACGGTGATGCTACCGATAATAACCTGTGTGCCATAACAAAAAGGAACAAGGTATCGACCGCCACCCGCAGTACCCAGGCAATGGCCGCGCCAACTATGCCGTAAGCAGCGAGTAGCCACCATAAAATCAGCAGGTAAAAGGGCAACTCGATCAGGTGCAACTTAGCGGTGAGATCTGGTCGCCCGGCGCCCTGCACCAATCCAGAGGGTACACGCGCATGGCTGTTGATGAACACTCCTACGGCCAGCAATTGCGTTACGATGGTGATGTTGCCGGCAAACTCATTGCCGACCCATACGGTTAATCCCTCGCGGGCAAGCGTGACAATAATGAGTACAACGGGGAAGAGAGAGAGAAAAATGTAGTTGACAGCCCGACCGAAAAGACGAGCGGCGCGCGATCGGTCTTGCACTAAGGCCGCTGCGAAGGTGGGAAATAGTACACCCATGAGTGCCCCAGGAATAACCCAAAGCTTGGTGACGACTTCATAGGGCGTTGCGTAGTACGCCACTGCCGTCATGGAGACCATGGCTCCGATGACGAAACGATCCATGTAGACCATCAGGGGACCAACGATATTGGTCACCGTCATCCAGCTTCCGAATTTAACCAGCGGCCTTACGTTGGTACGATGCATGCCGAACGACTGCTGAAGAGCAGGCGTGACATGTAAACATAAAACCGCATACGCAAACCAGGATATCAGTCTGACAATAACCAACACCGCCACTATCGGAATCAGGTTGTTGGAGAAAGGCAGCACAGCTACTGGGCCGAGAAACGTGAATATCCCGAGAGGTATGCGCACAGCGTTGACCAAGCCGAAGCGCTGATGGGCCTCGAGAACGCCGCGCAGCCCGGTAGTACCTATGACGATGGGAACGGAGGCGGCCAGTAGATAGAAGGCTGTTAAGGTCTCGGACTGTAGTTCCGAGGGTATCTTCAATACGGCGCCCACTATCCACGGGGAGAGTGCGGCAGCGATTACCGCCCCCAGCACGCCGAGGACCGTCATCAGCAACATCGCCGTCCAGATGAGCGCAGGGATATCATCATCCTGCCCCTTACCCAGCTTTTCCGCAACGAGTTTGGTGAGCGCCCGGCCAAGTCCCAGGTCGAAGAGACTGAAGTAGCCGACCACCATCCAGGCGAGCGTCAGCACACCGAAACGTGCTGTACCCAACTCTTCGATCAGCATTGGGATGGCAAAAAGTGCCACGAGAAGCGGTGCCCCGGTGCCCAGCAGGTTCCAGAAAACGTTTCGGGCAAGTCGTCGGCTTCCGATCAAATTTGCTTGCTTCTCGGACATTTCGATTCAGTAAAACAACAATGGTTTCAGCTTCGATTGATTCACATTATCCAATATTTTTTCTCGCTAACATCACATCAACGCAAATAGCATCGTATCCCACTTAAACACGATGACCTTCATGGGCTACAGATTCCCTTTGTCTGATGTTACCAGGCGAAGCACGGGATAACAGCTCGAATATTATCACTCTTTCTTGTGCGGGCCTGTAGTTTAAATAGGCTTTAGTCAGGAATCGTTTTTATTTCTGTACACAATTCTTCTCAATCCAGTTCTGCTAGCTCCCACCATCAACCCTTGCTCAGATTAAAATAAACCCCGTTACAGAATATGAAGTCAGGACAGGCCGCTAACTTGAGATTCGGTTTCCTGAAGCCCTGGTTGTCGCACGAAGGCACGTTCATTTGTTTTCTCGTTCTCTTGGCTGCCCTCAATTATCCTCGGAGATCTTCGGCACAAGTCAGATCCCTCCAAATTGAGGCTCAAACAATCGCTACCGCCTCAGACGCGACAGGTCAACCTTTCTGGATCATTACCGACCGCAACGGCATCTTCGATTCCTCGGGTTCGGGCGCACTTGTCCGTATCAACGCCAGCTACACGTACAAAGAATCTCGTAACTGGTACTCTACCGTAGCAGCCGACGTCATCGCCCGAGCAAGCCCCAACTCTTCCACCTTCTTCCACCAACTCTACGCCGCTGCTCAATACAGAGCCTTTGAACTCACCCTCGGCTGGCGTGAACACACGGCCGGTCTCGTTGATTCGACTCTCTCCACCGGTTCCATGATATTCAGCCGCAACGCGGCCACGATTCCCCGAATTAGCATCGGCACTCCCGGGTTCACGAATGTCCCAGGCACGTTTGGTCTTATCGCGTTTAAAGGATTCTGGAGCCACGGCTGGATGGGCTCGAAACGATTTGTCAGGAATCCTTTCTTGCATGAGAAATCACTTCATCTTCGCGTATTCGGTCCAGCCGACTTTCCTGTTCTGGGCTACGCTGGTATTACACACGCGGTTATCTGGGGCGGACGCCATCCAGAGTTTGGTTCAATCCCCGCCGGCTTATCCGATTATGTGGACGTCGTTCTCGGCAGACCCGGGGAAGGCCAAAATCTGGAGACTCAACCTACGGGCACACTCGGCAACTCGGTCGCTGCCATTGACTTCGCTCTGCAGATCAACCTGAAGAGGGCACGAACCCTATTGTACCGGCAATTCTACGCCGAAGCGCAGTCAGATATTCGCTTCCGGAACGCCGCCGATGGAATCTGGGGTATATCCGTCACGAGAAAGGGACGATCGAAGCTCATCAATCACGCCCTGTGGGAGTTCATCTATACAAAGAGGCAGGGCGACCGCGTGGCTGGAGAGCCCCGAACGGACTTTTCCGCTTACTATGCGAACTCTGTCTACCGTACCGGTTGGACGCACCGGGGCCGCACACTCGGCAATCCCCTTTTATTCTCTGACGGTAGCCTCGATCGACCCGTCAAGAATACGATACTCGTCGCACACCACGTTGGACTTGAAGGTGAACTGCCCGGCAACCTGCAATACAAAGCGCTGGCGACGTACAGTCGCAACTACGGGACACGCGACGATTGTACGGACAACGGATGTACCGGTAACCCTCAATATTACACCGGCCGCCTCGATCAGTATTCTTTTCTGTTTGAGGTGAACGGCCCGCTGCCCATCCACGATCAGCTCAGCTTCAGCGCGGCGGTCGCTCTCGACACGGGAGAGCTATACAAAGACACATTCGGTGGCATGTTCGGAGTTATCTGGACGAACAATAAAAAGCCGACCGAAGGACGCATTCGCAAGTAATCGAACGCGCAGCGTCTGCATGATTAATCGACCGCATGAAACTCCCGGTACCAAGCGACAAAATGCGTCAGACCTTCCTCAACAGGAGTAGCCGGAGTGTAGTCAATGAGCGATTGCAAATTCCCGATGTCTGCGTAGGTGATTTCCATGTCTCCCGGCTGCATAGGAAGCTTTTCTTTCACAGCCTCGACGCCGAGCTCCTTCTCGAGTACGCCAATGAACTCCGAAAGCTTTACAGGATTACCATTTCCGATGTTGTACACCTGGAATCTGGCTGAGCTACTCGACGGATCAGGGTCACGACCGTCCCACGAGGCGTCACCAACTGGAATGCAATCGATCAGGCGGACAACGCATTCGACCGCGTCGTCGATGTACGTGAAGTCGCGGTATAATTCTCCTTCGTTGAAGACCTTGATCGGCTCGCCGTTCAGGATGGCCTTTGTGAACAAGTAGTAGGCCATGTCGGGCCGACCCCACGGGCCGTAGACCGTAAAGAACCGAAGTCCCGTCACCGGAATGTCGTACAAATGTGAGTAGCTGTGCGCCATCAACTCGTTCGCTTTCTTTGTCGCCGCGTAGAGCGAGAGCGGATGGTCCACGTTCATCGTCGTCCGGTATGGCGTTTCCTTGTTGGCCCCGTACACGGAAGACGAAGAAGCATAAAGGAGATGCTGAACGCTTATATGTCGACACGCTTCGAGAATGTTCGCAAATCCAACTAGATTGCTCTGAATGTATTCCGACGGATGATCAATCGAAAAACGCACGCCGGCCTGAGCCGCTAGATTGATTACGACCGGTGGTCTGGTTTCAGTAAAAAGTTCGGAAAGTGCTGCGTCATCGGAGATGTCAAGACGCCGGAACTCGAAATCCGCCTGAGACATCAGCAACTCAATCCGGGCCTCTTTCAGCTGGATATCGTAGTACTCATTCAGATTATCGATACCCGTAACCATCCACCCGTCCGCGAGCAGACGTCGACAAAGGTGGAATCCGATAAATCCAGCTGCGCCGGTCACCAGTACACGTTTCTCTCCAGAATCCGGCGTCTGTTTATGCATTCCTCTCGCGAGTGATTCGGCTGTTGTAGGAAGTGATATTACGGAAAGATAGGGGCGTGCGAAAACGAAACAAGCATTGACTATCTTTCGCAAATCACCATCCGAATTCTGATCGGGTGATCGCGATAATCGTCAAGCTGGAACCAGTTCTGCATCCATTCGATGTCGTGGCGGGTCATATCGTGGGCTCCGTTCCAGCTCTCTCCGTCCGGACAACTGCCATCTGGCATCGTCCAGTCGCTTTCAACAACGTTAGCCAGCGACGCATCCCAGTTATTGCCCCCGGAATGGATGACGAAATGTGGTGCGCACACTAATCTGCGCGTTCTGCCTGCGCTTCACACCCGCAGATGCGTAAACTGTTCTGCGGCATCAGTTATTAATCTAAGAATCGATGGAGTGATCAATGGAAGAAGAGTTCGTGCTGGTAGAGTCGCCATTGAAGCGAGCAGTCGAAATTGAGGGGCACACGCTCAGTGTCGAAATCTACAGCACAGGAAAAGACGACTGGATACTTGAAGTTGTCAACGAAGAAGGAACGTCAACCGTCTGGGATGGGACATTTGATACCGACCGTTTTGCGCTGGCCGAATTCCAGAAATGTCTTGAAGAGGAAGGCCTGACCGCGTTTCTCTAAAAAGTGGATTCGTCGCAATAGACGGATTTTGCAGTTTGACGAGCCAGGGTCTTAGCCAAATCCTAGTCGGATTCGTAAATTCATTCATATGAGCCCTACTATCGACGACATACGTAATAAGGTAACGAATGTCATGCGACGCCGCGGTGTGATCCGTGCGAGCATTTTTGGTTCCGTTGCACGAGGAGAGGCTACGAGAGCAAGCGACGTGGATTTCCTCGTAGAATTCGAGACGGGTAGAAGCCTGATTGACCTCGCCGGCCTTCGGCTAGATTTGACCGAAGCCTTGGAGCGCAAGGTCGATGTCGCGACACCGAACTCGTTGCACCCTAGACTGCGAGATGGGATCCTCAAGGAACTCGTTCCAATTCTATGAGCCGGGCTGCTGATATTCTCCTTCGCGAGATTCTGGATGCGGTCGAGCTTATTCAACGTTATACAGCTCAACTTACCTTTGAAGAGTTCGCTTCCAATATCGAGAAACAGGACGCTGTCATCCGCCGCCTTGAGATTATTGGCGAGGCGGTGAAAGGATTACCTACAGACCTTCGAGACAAATACCCGGATATCCCGTGGCGTGATATCGCCGGCGCTCGCGATATCCTGATCCACGAATACTTTCGCGTAGATCCCGAGTTAGCTTGGGAAATGGCCCGAGAAGACCTGCCACGACTGGCCAGTGAGATCGAAGAGATCATCCGAAACGAAGGAGTTAACAACAACGGTTTGAGCTAACCCACCGCCGGGGCCGGCAGCCTGTTCCGACTCTGTGCTGATGTCATCGCGAGGACCTATTGTTGGAGTGTCGAACTGCTGCACCCTATAGCTAGAATTCGGCCATGCGAGCTATTGCATCTCAGGTAACCAAGCCCCGATGAAAGGTCAGCCCGGACCCGTCTGTACCGCGTACGGGATTTATTACACCTCACAGGACGAATCTAGCTCTCCGGTAGCGTAGGGGTAGATATCGTACTTCGTAGCCGGTCATAGAAGGGCAGGTTTGACCATGTTTTTGGGAAACTGTAGGGAAAAGATCTCTTAGCATTCTGGAAGTCTTTTGGGAGCGGTCGCGAGAAAGACTTGACATTGAGTAGAGAATGTTATTTATTTATGCTATTCCCATGTGTGTCACGCACCCATAAAATTATATATCGTTAATTTCTTATGTCAGCAATGAAACGCTTTCACGTGTTGATCCCTGAAGACGATTTCGAGTGGATCACCAAGGTCGCAGAAGAAAACATCTTGACCGTATCCAATGTGATCCGCGACGCAATCTCTCACTACAGGACGCTTCACGCCGAGGCTGTTGCCATGGAAGGTCATCAGGAGGCGCGTCCCAGGCCGTACCCGAACGACAATAAGCCGGAGCGTATTCAAGAGCGGCTGATGAATCTGGAGTGGTTCGTCTACCAGATTATACCTTTCGCGCAGGCCTTTCCAAATCGCACGGTCATGGAAATGGTCGAGTTTGCGCCCGGCTACATATTGGAGAAACCCGAGGAATAAAAAAAGAGTCCCGCTGCGGTAACAGTGGGACCCTACTAACTCAAACCGCGCCTCGGAACCCGAGAAGATTCAAAAGGCGCAGAAATGGTAGCTAGATATGAACATATCAAATTGGAACGACTCTGTTCCTACAAGCGCGTTTGAAATCGGCTGCGGAGGTGCGCGATGCTACCTCTAGAATTTGACTTTAGTCTACTTGATCCGAACGCAGAAATTGAAAACCGTCTTTTTTTGCTCGAACGGGCTTTATGTCAAATCGAGGACCGCCTCGAAGACGCCGAAGAAATAAGTCCGCAGCGGCGATATCACCTGAGTGTTGCTTCGCAGCTACTCGGGGTAAGTCAGAGCACTTTGAAGCGGCGCGCG
>BTQE01000134.1:0-7478 GCA_036985715.1 Rhodothermia bacterium | reverse complement strand
GCTCTCGAGGAGCGGTGTCTCGTTCAGGCTCTCGAGGAGCGGTGTCTCGTTCAGGCTCTCGAGGAGCGGTGTCTCGTTCAGGCTCTCGAGGAGCGGTGTCTCGTTCAGGCTCTCGAGGAGCGGTGTCTCGTTCAGGCTCGAGAGGAATGGTGTCTCGCTCAGGCTCTCGAGGTGCCGTGTCCCGCTCAGGCTCACGCAGAGCCGGTCTTCGTTCGGGTGTTAACTCCAGGACATCCTCGGTAGATCGGTCATCGAGCAGAGCGCGCAGAGGTCTGTTCACTCGTTCGAGCAGTTCGACAAGAAAATCAGGCATCAGTAGCAGGACACGGTCCAACTCTCCGAGCGTGAGGATGCGTTCACAAGGATCTTCGCGCGGGAGGTCACCCGGAATAAGACGGAGTTCTCCGAGTAATCGGTCGTCGGGCAACGTGCGTCGCGCACCCAGCAGATCTTCGGGTGGTTCGCGGTCGTCGGGCGTACGGAGATCATCGGGAGGCTCCAGATCGTCAGGAGTTTCAAGATCATCAGGCGGTTCGCGTTCCAGCGGTTCGTCTCGATCTTCCGGAAGGAGCTCGGGCAGATCAGGCCGATCAGGTCGCAGATGAGAATATAACCTGATGAGAGAGGGAGGGAGGCTGTTGTTGCAGTCTACCGGGGCCCGTGTGGGAGACGGGCCCTTTTTTTGCCCGGAGGGCATCATCGCAATTGAACGATAAGCAACTGTAAATAAAGGAAATAGGTATAGAAGATGACATTGAAAACCTATGCATTTCCCTCATACGTCAAATCGATAGGTTTCGCACTTATTGGATGCTTTGCTTTTCTCGCGCCGGCGACGGCGCAAAACGGAAATGATGCACTTCGATTCTCGCAGCGATTCCCGGGAACGACTGCGGCCAGCGTAGGAATTTCAGGTACCGGGATCGCAGGTGTCGCAGATCCATCAGCGCTTATCCTCAATCCAGCGGGTCTTGGATTTGCCCGTACGTCGTCTATCTCGGGTTCGTTTTCTTCATTCGAAATCCAGGATGATTCGTTTTATCAAATGGACGGATCCAGTTTTCCCGGTACTTCGGAGCTCACGTCGTCCGGAGTTGGTAATTTCGCAACCCTCTATAAAATTCCGACCAGCCAGGGCAGCCTCGTACTTGGAGCTTCTTTCAGCCAGATTACGACCTATGAACGCAATCTATTCTTTGAAGGTGAGAATGGGCTCAACTCGATCACGGACTTTTTCATGCCGCTTCAAGACGAATTCGAGCTGAATGAAGAAGGAGACGATCTATTCCCTGAATTTTTCCGGACGCCTTCCTTTATCGCATTCGAGACGTTCGCAATCGACTTTGATCAGGGACTTTTCGAAGACAATAACCCGATTCCGTTTTTACCTGCTGTGTCTACTGGAACAGTCGCGCAGTCTGGCTCCGTGACGGAAGAAGGGAGAATGAATGAACTCAATATTGGCGGTGCCATGGAAGCGGCCAAGGGGGTAATGATAGGCGCATCCATAAATATTCCGTTTGCGCGCTATACGTTCACCCGCATCTTCAAAGAAGAGGATATTTTTGACGATAACGACGGCTCTGGAGGTACGACAGACTTTGACTACCTGGAGTATTCGGAGTCATTTCAGTCCGACATGGTGGGAATCAATGCCAGGCTCGGCCTTTCAGCCAAGGTCTCGCCTCAGATGCGACTCGGATTCACTATCGAAACCCCGACCGAGCTGACGATCGACGAAGATTTCGACACAGTTCTTCGTACGGAGTTTGATAACGGGGACGTGTTCACATATGGAGACCAAGCGGATGAAAACGAAGGTTCAGGCCGTTTTGAGTACACCTTAACCACGCCCTGGCGTGTCGGAGCCGGCGTCTCATTTCGAAGTGGTTCCTTCACACTGATGGCCGACGCGGAATGGGTTGATTGGTCCCAGATGGAGTTCAGTAGCGACAATGGCACATTTTTCGAAGAAAATCGGAGCATCCGTGAGCAATTTGACGGCGTTCTGAATACGAGGATCGGCGCCACGTACGAAGCGGGAGATTTTATTCTCCGTGGAGGTTTTGCCGTCTATCCCGATCCACAGGACCGTCGATTTGCGCAGGCGGCCGACGGAACGGTGGTAGACCGAGAGCGCCAGTATTTCTCACTGGGTCTCGGGTACCGGATTTCCACTACGCTGAGAGCGGACGCGGGATGGATGCAGGAGCAGTTCGACGATGTTTACTCTCCGTACACCGAAGTGGCCAATGCCCCCATCGTCGCAGAAGAAGTGATCCGGAATCGTTTTCAGATCGGATTCACCTACCGACTGTAAATCACAACTTCTACGAATTGGAGGACTGAGCGGCTCGTCGCTCACGCATCAGGTGTTGGTACTCTTTTGCCCGTTTGTTGTGCTCAGAGAGAGTTTTACTAAAGAGATGGGTACCGTCTCCGGTGGCTACGAAGTAAAAAAACCGATGAGTTTCGGGCTCCAGTACCGCTCGAATCGATGATGCTGACGGATTGGTGATGGGACCGGGCGGCAGTCCTCTGTAGTTGTACGTGTTGTACGGATGCCGAAGGTCGTAATCTCTGAACAGGAGTCGCCGTTTTTTTCCTTCCAGCTGCATGACGGCAAATTGAATCGTCGGGTCCGCCTGGAGGGGCCACCCATTTCGAATACGGTTGAGATAAACGCCCGCAATGCGAGCCTTCTCGGGTACGTGCGCGGTTTCCCACTCGACGATAGCTGCCAGGCGCAATACTTCATCTACGGATAGGTTTTTGGTAGGGCTCGGTGGACCGTCGGCGGATGTCAACTCCGAACGAGTCCTCGTATTCGCAATCAACGTGTCAGCGGATAACTTAATTTTGCGAACAACATCTTCTGGAGAAGTGAGCCAATAGAAGAAATATGTTTCCGGAAGAATAAATCCGAAGAGCTGCGTGGTATCCGTTTGAAGCTCCGCTGAGAACGAACTGTCGCGAAGCACGCGCAACATGTCCTCGCTTGTGAACGCCATATTCTTCGCCAACGCCTTTGCGAGTCGTTCCTTTCGAGTGCCAGCCGGCACCTGAACGCGTACAGGCTCCTGAAGTCCGCGACGAAGTTGATCCAATATGTCTCGGCTCGAGCTTCCCGATTCAATGATATAACGTCCGGCCTTTACCTGACGGCCCCATCCGGAAAGGCGTGCAAAGACCATGAAACTACGTCTCTTGTCAAGTATGCCACCGCTCGCGAGCGAATCCGCAACATCGTCTACATCGGATCCTCTCGGAATGAGGACGGATCGTGCGATATCATATTTCTGCGTGACCGAGCTGTATACCAGCAGGTACCCGGTCAACAGGGCAAAACTCAGCAAAACGCCCGCGCCGATGGATATGTGTCGTAATCGAAGGTTCATGTGTGAATAGATAAATCAGGTGGAGTCCAGAACGAGACGATCTTCACTAAGTATCGGCCAATACGCCTATTTCTTATCCGATTCATCCTGATATTGCTGCCGTTCAAGAGCGCGCGTTTCGTCTATGATTCTCTCGAACAAGCGACGTACGGATGCATCCGGAAGCGGGCCTAGATTGCCTTTTCGTACACGACCGAGGACGTCCTCCTCTCTCTTCGGGACGTAAACCGGTAGTGAGAGTTGCTTTTTGATATGCCCAATAATGTTCGCCGATCGGGATCGCTCGTTTAAGAGTTCGAGAAGGCCGAGATCGATTTGGTCAATTCGTTCTCGAAGCGTTTGAATACTGACCTTTGACGGTGCCTCTATCTCGGGTAGCTCTTGCTTAAGAAGCTCTATCAGAATTTGTATCCGATCTGAGGGCATGAAAGGGTCTTTGGGAAGATAAGGGTTCGGACTAGACGAGAGCGAGTGACGGATCGACTGTCAGGGTCAGCGCACTCGTATGGTCAGCAACGAGTTTATGATGACCTGCAAGGGCAATCATCGCCGCGTTGTCCATACAGAAGTTCTGATCCGGTACGAACAGGCGACCGCCGACGTTTTGAGCAAGCTCTTTCATACGCGTTTGAAGAGTCATGTTCGCGGACACACCACCGACGAGTGCCAGGTCACGAATTCCCGTCTCGCGCGCAGCCTTGATGATGGGCCGTGTCAACATATCAACCACTGCTTCCTGGAACGATGCACAAATGTCGGCAAGATTATCCTGAATATGTTCCAATCGATCGTTCTCCGCAACCGCGTTCAAGTAATACAAAACGCTTGTTTTGATCCCACTGAAGGAATAATCGTAGCCTTGGAGCCGTGTGCGCGGAAAGTCATGAAACGAAGGATCACCTTCGGCGGCGAGTTTCTCAATTCCCGGGCCGCCCGGGTAACCCAGCCCGAGGAGTTTGGCAACTTTGTCGAACGCCTCACCGGCAGCATCATCTCGAGTTCGTCCCAGGACGGTATGTTCAAAATTCGCTTCGACTTTTACAAGTTGGGTGTGTCCTCCAGATACAATCAAACACAAAAACGGGAAAGTGGGCCCTTTGTCGTCAATAAATAGTGAATAGATGTGTCCTTCCAGATGATTTATCCCAATCAGGGGGATCCCCAATCCAAGCGAGAGCGCCTTCGACATGCTCAGTCCTACGAGGAGAGATCCTGCGAGCCCCGGTCCAATCGTGACGGCGATAGCATCCAGATCCGACCGGACCAGCCCTGCCACCGTGAGCGCTTCATCAATGATCGGGACAATGAGTCGCTGATGTGCTCGAGACGCCAATTCCGGGACCACGCCTCCGAAGATCGAATGATCTTCCTGCGTCGACACGATACTTGAGAGCAGTTTTCCGTCAGCCATGGCGGCTGCTGCCGTATCATCGCAAGAAGTTTCGATGCCAAGCAATACTGGCGGGGAATACATCGTTATATTGACTGGAGGTCGTCTACAAATGCCCTATTTCTACGCCATTCTACCAGAACATTTAGTCTAGGTGCCCGTTGTTGACATCGGAAGCGCAGGGCTCTATAATACGTTACTCGCTTGAAGGAGAAGCAAATACAATGCGCCATTCAGTGTTCGTCGCGTGCTTGATTTTGACGCTGGGATTAACGGTTCCAGTGCAGGGACAGCTTCGTAGCGACGTTCTTTCGGAAGATGCGACCGTGCGTCTGTACGACCAGGGACAATCAGGATTCTCTCTGAATCGGTTTTTCAGTCCAGCGAATTTCCGCATGAGCCACTCGCTTGAGTTTTCGACGAGTTCGTTCGGTGGTAATTCGTCGTCGCTCGGAATGTACACGAATACGATGATGTGGCGATTCAGTCAGAGGTTGGCTGCTCGTGTTGACATCGCTATGGCGTACTCTCCGTACTCGGATGAACGCCTTCAGGGAGTCACGGGATCGAACAACGGACGCATTTTCATCCGAAATGCGGAATTTGCCTACCGACCAACAAAGAATTCGGAGATCCATCTTTCATTCAGGCAGAGTCCGTATGGGTCTTATATGAGTCCATACGGATACGGTTATTCGGGTTATGGGAATCGGAATTATGGTTTTCGGGGGCGGAGTGGCGGTATGTTTGAAGCCAGATTCGGATCCAATGACAAGGACTTATTCTGGGACGATCGAAATCGATAGCGTTCCAGGAATATGAAGTATTTCAAGCGCGGCGATTGCAGATGCAGATCGCCGCGTTTTGTATTTTTGAGAGTCAAGCATCTGCAATACCTTTTCGAAGACACGTTTCTATCTGAATCGTGATTGATCCGACAAAAATGACTGATCGCGCCCTTGACGTTGGGATCATCGCGTTCGGTGTCGTTACACTTCTTCTTGTTTACGCATTCTTTATTCGTGTTGGATCGCCTCGGCCCGACGCTACGCGGGTCTACAACCCGAACGACCTGCTTGGCGAGATTATTCAGGTCGAAGTACATAACGGGAATGGCGTATCCGGATTGGCTGGCCAGATGACAGAGTTCCTCAGGTCGTACGGATTTGACGTGGTTGAACACGGCGACCACACATCATTTGACCAAGAAGAAACGATCATTTTCGACCGAATTGGAAACTTGGATGCTGCGAAGCAAGTAGCTCTCGCACTTGGTATCCCGGAAGCAAGCATTCGGCAGGACGTACGTACTGATTATTATCTGGACGTATCTGTGATCATCGGAATGGATTACGAGTCGGTAATGCCTTTCGTTAATGAAGATTATTGAGAAAAACGTTCAATAGAGACGTATTAGTTCGATTCACTAAGAGGACCAGCGCTGAATAAGACTTACGAAGGCGGTGCACAGCAGGAGATTATCCCTCGCCGTACGAAAAACAAAGCTCGCCAGACACCCATCCCCGTACAAGATCTCGCACGGTCGGCGATAGACGCCATTCTGAGTAAAAAGGGAAGAGATATCCTGGTCCTGGATGTGCACACCGTAAGTGGTATTGCTGACCTGTTCATTCTTGTCACGGGTGATTCAGATCTACAGATTAAGGCCATCCTCGAAGCCGTTCGCCATGAACTCCGCGAAGAGCACGGGGAACGCCCGTGGCACGTCGAGGGAACGCAGCATATGCAGTGGGTGCTGCTGGACTATGTTGATCTCGTAGTACATATCTTCAATCAAGAGAAGCGAGATTATTATTCACTGGAACGGCTCTGGGGTGATGCGCCAAAAGAAGCGGTTCCGGAGGAAGGATGCGGAGAAACGGTTGCTCTCCTCGGTCAATCCAGAAAGACCAAATGACACCTCGATTCCGTCTTTTCATGTCGTTTATGACGGTCGCCGTTGTGCTCGTTGCCGGACCGATCGGTTGCCTTAGCACCTCGGAAGCGATCACTGATCCAGACGATCAGTTTGGGCACCGGGTTGCAGGAGAAACTCCGGATGGGAGAAACACGATCATTATTCTTCCGCCTGAGGCCGATCGCACCTATAATTTTTTCCCTGCTACGTATCAGACCGTCAATGTACGGTCCTCATCTGCAAGAGAAGAAGCTGGGAGGAATGGCTCACCGGTTGAGATCCTGGTAAAGGGAGCCTTTCCAGATGCGTGTACGGAGCTTCATGATGTGAATCAGGAAAGAGCCGGGAATGTCATACGGGTAGCACTTCGGATGCGACGGCCAACAGGTGCGGTCTGCGCGAGTGTACTCCGCCCGTATCGATTCTATCTGGAGTTGGAGGGACTTTATGTTGTCGGCGCATACTCACTTATCTTGAACGGCAATTCAATCCCTTTCGAAATCAGGGTTTTGGAAGACAGTTAGCAGTGAAACGGTCTGCTACCGACGAGACGGTGCGTTAGCGGTGAGACGGTCTTCTCATGAGCTTGACGGCGCCTGAGAAATCACCTTCTTTTCCTCTCTGGTGTACGTAGCTAATCTGGACATTCATGAAAATTGATACGCCCCTTGTTGGAGGGGTCTGGATCTCATTCCTTGTGATATTTTTTATCGCGTCGTATACCTTCCTTTTTTCTTCTGGTGCACCCGCGGGAAGGACCGGCGCACCTAGA
>BTQE01000133.1:0-7735 GCA_036985715.1 Rhodothermia bacterium | reverse complement strand
GAGACACATAAGTTCAACCTTCAGAATACTATTCTGAATTATCCAATTTCCAAGCATCGAGCGGAAATGGAAGTGCTCGATGCCGTAGCGAATGGCCTTGAGGCAATCATTGTAAATCCAGCCTGGATCTTCGGTCGGTTCGGGAGGCGTTATCGAGGCAGCGAACTCATTGAAAACGTCAGGAAGAAAAGGCTGGTACCCTATTTTTCCGGCGGAATCAATATCGTTCATATCGACGATGTCGTCGACGGAATCATCTCAGCCCTGGGGAGGGGACTCAATGGACATCGATACATACTTGCAGGCCATAATCTATCATACCGCGCGATCTGCGAAACGGTAAGTCACGTATTCGATCTAAAACGAAACTATGTTCTAATTCCAAGATCAGTCACTTGGGCGCTTTCGAGAATCCTTGAACCAGTAAGCTCACTCACTGGACAGAGACCAAAAATCACTTACGATCTTCATTTTATTGCCAGTCGCTACCAATATTATGACGCTTCAAAATCTCGAAAGCAGCTTGAATTTGATCCAAGAAGCTACGAAGAGATGGTCCGGGAATATCGATCGTTCATTGAGCAACGTGACCTGCTCGCTTCTACGAATTCAACCTGATCAGGTAGCTCATGCATAGGATTGCGGTAGTCGGTCTGGGTGCGGTTACCAGGAACATTCATCTTCCTGCGTATACACTAATTCGTGATCGTTTGGACGTTGTGGCGGGCTGTGATCCGAATCCTGACGCGCGAGCGGCGGCAATCAAAATATTTCCTCAGGTCTATCAGGATGCGGAGGAGATGATTAAAGCCGAATCTCCGGATATCGTCGCCGTGTGCACTCCGCCCAGATTCCATCGCGATCACTGTTTGATGGCTCTTGCATATGGCTGCCACGTGTTCTGCGAAAAACCTATGGCACTGAATCTTGCCGAATCGAACGAAATCGTCAGCACGTCAAGGAATGCCGGACTTCACGTGGTGATCAACTCTCAGTTTCCGTACATGCGGACCTATCAGGCTGCCAAAGCGATGCTCGGAACTCCGTTGTTCGGCGACCTGCAGTTCATGCACGCCTGGCAACACTTTCGTAGGACCGAACATACTGAAGAAGGATGGCGAGGCAAGATGGAACGCCGCCTGTGTTTTGAGTTCGGTGTACACGTGTTCGAACTGGCAAGATTTTTCTTTGACTCTAATCCTTCAAAGATATTTGCACACATGCCGAACAGATTCGGTGAAGCCCCTTCTGATGTAGTCAATACGATCGCTCTGGAGTTTCCTGACGGAAGAGGTGCCGCAATTGTTCTTGATCGTCTGAGCCAGGGGCCGCATCGGTACCTGGAACTGAGTCTTGACGGAGAAACAGGCTCAATACACACGTCTATTGGAGGCGATCTTCGATTTGAAATGGGTATTCGCACTTCTGATCGAAGACCTTTTGCCGCATGGCATTTCGTCAAGGGCGGACAAGCCGTGTTGCATCGGGATGGCCGCTCCCGAATCCTGGCAAAAGAAGGACTGAACCCTTTCGCCACAGCAACTTCAGCCCACCTTGCTCAGTTTCTGGATGCCCTTCACTCCGGTGTAGAACCCAGGGCGACAGCCAAGGATAACAGGATCACGTTGTCGCTCGCCCTTGCAGCGTACGAATCGGCGGCAACTGGCCGCGTAGTCGATATGGAAGCGTTCGCTGCCGAGACTTGACGAGAAACAGGCCGGGCATAACCTACCACAAAGGGTGAATATTGGGAAAGAACAGCTTAGCGGATCAGTTATTCACACATCAGAGAAGCTAAAATGTATCGTGAAAATCAACCGTCGGTTTCGGTTGTGATTGCCTCCCACAATGCGAGCTCTGTGATACAGGAGTGTCTGGAAAACCTCGTCCTGCAAAACGAGGAGGGCATCATGGAAATTATCGTAGCAGACAGCTCGACTGATCACACACCGGATCTCATATCATCGAAATTCACCGACGTGCGTTTATTACAGTTTCAAGAACCACTAACCATATCTCAACTTAGAGGGAGAGGCATTGCGTCGGCACGTGGTCAGATAATTGCAGTCCTGGATCCTTACTCGATGGTTACAGACGACTGGTTGTCCGAACTCCTGCGCGTCCACTCGGTTCGTCCAAATTTGATCATCGGAGGAACCGTCGAATTGTATGGTGCAGCCAGTGCCAGTGTATTTTCCTGGGCTACGTACATCAACGAGTATGGAATGTTTATGAGTCCTGTACGTGAAGGCGAAACCAAGATCCTTCCCGGAAGCAACATATCTTACAAACGTGAAGTTCTCTTTGAAGACTCAAATCCTCGATTCCCTGAATTCTGGAAAACTTTCGTTAATGGGAGTGTGGAGGAACAGAATTCTCCACTCTGGCTTGCGCCCTCCATAGTCGTATGTTTAAACAAACCGATTTCATTTGGGGATTACTGGCGCACTCGCTTCCATCACGGACGATGTTTCGCTGGAATGAGAAACGCTAGCGCAGGCTCTGGTGAAAGAGTTTTTCGAGCGATTACAGCACCTGGAATTCCTTTCGTGCTTTTGTGGAGATGGTCGAAAATATATTGGGCAAAGCGTCGATATCGATCCAAACTCCTCACGACTCTACCCTTTCAGATTTTACTGTTCGGGAATTGGGCGTTCGGTGAACTTGTTGGATATTGCACCGGTAGTGGCCAAAGCTGTGATAAGCTCTACTATTAGCTCTGATAGTACGGATCTTTTTTGTTTCCGGTCGCGCCAGAGGACCTCATAGTTCGCGTGTCCATCTCCAAGCGATGGCCTGAAAACTAATTCCCCTCAATACGGGAATACAACCGTAGACTCGATACAACCTGGAATCAAGAATACCTCACATCGTAGGGGGATTACCGCAATGAATCTTGCAAAGCGTAGTAAAAGACACGCGATGATCACACTGCGGAGTTACACGAAGCAGCCAGGTCCAACTTTCTTGGTCCTGTTTATCAACTCGATCTGTAACATGAAATGTGAACATTGTTTTTACTGGACCAGCCTGAACAAGAAAGACGACCTAACGGCGGACGAGTTCTTTGCTCTATCAAGATCCCTGGGGAAACTCGAAAACCTGAATCTGTCCGGAGGTGAACCTTTTCTTAGAAAAGAATTTGCTGAAATCTGCAGGCAGTTCATCCAGTACAACGAAGTTCGCCAGATATATGTGCCGTCCAACGGATATTTCACGGAACGAATGGTGAATGTCATTCCTCAGGTCTTAGAGGAAGCGGATCTAGACTTGTTTGTAGTGGAACTGTCCTTGGATGGAATGCCAGAGTTTCACGACGCCTTCCGCGTGGCAAAGAATTCGTTCAAGCGGGCTATGGAAACGTATGATGCACTTGTTGAGCTTCAACAGCAGGACTCCCGCCTAAGGATACACGCTATTTCAACGGCAACGGATATTAATATGTCGGAGATCAGACAGCTGTCCGCGTACCTCTATCGACGCTGCCCCCAGATGGATCACCACAACCTGGCACTGATTAGGGGTGAGCGAAAGAATCCCGAACTTGCTAGTCCGATTCTTTCCGAATACGAGTCTTTGTTCACATATATCCGGAGATTGTGGGCACCTAGAGAAAGAGGACGTTACGGAGGAATCGTAGAGCCAATGCTCCAATGGGCGAAAGTCAAATCAGTGAAAGAACAGCGCCAGGTTGTACCGTGTACAGCTGGCCGAGTTACTGCAGTTGTCTATGCCAACGGCGACGTGAGTGCCTGTGAAATGCACGAACCCATTGGTAATCTGAGGCAGCAGACGTTCCCTGAGATATGGAATTCAAAAAGGGCTGATGATCTTAGGGGAAGCATCCGCCGTAAAGAGTGCCACTGTACGACGGAAGTATTTCTCTGGCCAAGTATCGTATTTCAACCACCCAGCCTGATCAACGCAATGGCGGGAGCACACGTTTGGAAGAAACTGGAACCCTTAAAAGAGGATGAATTAATACCTATTATCATGGATGAAAACCAGTTACCAGTAAGTGAACGAGTCGACGTTTCGGTTCCAGAATAGCCAAACGGTCGAGAGGTTTTTATGACGGCAGCCTCGGAACGTGACTTAAAAATTACGGGCATGCGAGCCGGTATTGTCGGCGCTGGCCTCATGGGTCGCTGGCATGCACATGCAGTAAAACGCTTGGGGGGCCGCATTGTCGCGATCTTGGATACCGATATTAAAGCCGCTACTCGTCTCTCTCAACGTCACAGACAGGCCCGGGTCTTCTCGTCAATCGTCGAAATGCTCGAATCCTGCTCAATTGAGGTACTGCACATATGCAGCCCGCTGTCCTCGCATTCGGAGTTGGCTTCTATTGCTCTTGCTGCTGGAATTAATGTACTTGTCGAGAAGCCCATGACACCAACTGCCGACGAAGCCGAACGTATCCTGGTAGAAGCTCGTCGCAGTAAGCTGCTCGTATGCCCGGTTCATCAGTTTCTCTTTCAGAATGGTGTTCGAAAAGCGATCGACCTGCTTCCATCCATCGGCGAGGTAGTTCGACTGGAAATGCTCATCAACACAGCCGGTGCGGAAGGTCGTCCCGAGCAATTACAAAATGAGATCATCGCAGACATTCTTCCCCACCCATTGTCACTCTTTGAAGCATTACTCCCCAATGGTGTCGAGAATGTCGCGTGGACGACCATGTACGCGAGACCCGGAGAGCTCGGAGTTGGGGGACAATCGTCACACGTTTCACTGGCAATGCACCTCAGTCTCCTCGGCAGACCGACACGTTGCATGTTCACAATCGTAGGTACCAGCAGTTCGATTGAATTGAATTTGTTTCACGGATATTCAGTCGTACGAGCGGGCTCATTGTCGCGATTGAGTAAGATCTCAGCCCCACTTCGAGAAAGCTCTCGCGGATTCGTTTCTGCCACACATAACCTGGGGCGTCGACTTTTTGAGTGGGAACCGGCGTATCCGGGACTCAGACAATTAATTTCCCAGTTCTATAGGGCAATTAGAAATGAAGACCAGGCACCGCTGTCTGAGCACCATATTTTGGCGACGGCCATCGAAAGAGAAAGGCTGATAGCTCAATCAGGACTTTTTTTAGAGTAGCAAATGCAACGAGACGGTGATACAGATGCGAATGAGCCAGGTGTCCCCGCTCTTTCGATTGTCGTCGGTTCACACAATGCAGAATCGTCCATACTTGACTGCCTGAGGGCACTCGGTCGGCAGACGGAGACGACGGAAACCGAACTTCTGGTAGTGGACAATTCTACTGACGGAACTTCAGATTTAGTCGAAAGTCATTTTCCTAATATCAGGCTCCTAAAAACTTCGCATCTACGACACATTCCCGAACTATGGGCAGAAGGTATTCGGTGCAGTAGAGGATCGATTGTGGCCATTACAACTGCTCATTGCATCCCTGACAGAGACTGGGTCGAAAGGATCCTGCGCGCACATGACAAGCCTCATGCCGGTATCGGAGGAGCTATTGAGAGCGAGGGTGTCGCATCGCTGACCAGTTGGGCCGTCTATTTTTGCCGATACAGTCGGTACATGCTCCCCTTCCAATCAACGGAAGATGTAGACCTGGCGGGCGACAATGCATCATACAAACGGCAGGCTTTAGACCGACATGCTCAGACGTGGCAAGATGGTTTTTGGGAGCCGACCGTTCATGCGGCCTTGCTAAAAAGTCAGGAACGCCTGATGCGCGATCCATCGATCATCGTGCGGCACCGAAGATCGTTCGGAATTCGGAGTTTTCTGGCCAATCGATATGAACACGGACGGGAATTCGGATTTACCGGTGCATTTGGACAAGCCAGCGCCATCCGAGCGGGTATGATCCTTCGAACTCCCCTCGTACCGTTTGTCATGACTGCGCGTGCAGGTCGAGAAATATTCCTTAAGAAGCGACACCGCCTTCACTTTCTTCTCGTCTTGCCGTTAGTATTGATTTTTTACACGGCCTGGTCTTTCGGAGAACTTAGTGGCACCCTTCGCACGTTCTACAACTCGCCGGCTACGGATGTCAATATTTGACCCGGGTCCTCTTACAAACTGTTTTTTTGGCGTCGATTCACAGACATCGGACGTCTCCTGGCTGACCGATATAAGAGGGACCCGAGCCTAGTTCCTAACAACCATGTACTTCGATTTTGCCCCCCCAGGTGTCTCCAAGCGATAGATATAAACTCCGTTCGGGAGATCTGGCATACTCACCGTAACAGAATGTTCGCCGGATGACAGAGTCGAGTTCAGAACGGTCTTTACTTTTCTACCTAGGAGGTCATAAATCCGAAGTTCTACGTTCTCCGGCTCTCCAAGGGTAAATGAAAACGTAGTAAATGTTGTCAGCGGATTAGGATAATTCTGTTCAAGAACTGCTAACCGGAACGGTTGTAGAGCCGGTTCGGCGGAAGTCGGCTCCGAAATAGGAATAGAAATCGACGTCACACTAAGAGCAGGCACAGTGAGATTTACTCGATCCGACGACTCCGGGCTGAATGGAGTAAGGGATTGCCAACGAACACTTCCAAACGACTCCTCCCCTTCAATCATCCCTCCCACCGAGACACCGCTGAGATCGACCTGGATAGACGCCTGTACATTCAGGTTATTAATTAGAACGAGAACAATTCGTTTCTGACTCTCGTCTCGAAACGCGGAAACCAGGACGAGAGGATTGTTGCTTGAAACATCCAGACGAATCGCCCCTCTTCTTATCCAGCGTGCGTAGTGGCCAATCGCATAGCCCATTCCTGAAATGAATACTTCGTTCGTGTTGTTGTTGATCAGAGCGATGGTGCTTCGCTCAGATAGAAAATCGTCACTTCCACCAAAATGCTCCATGTGCGTCTTCAGGTCCCACATGTTGTTCATACCATAATAGGCTGAGGCGTTGGCATAGAGAAGTTCATCATGGATGTGGATCGCACGAGCTCGTAGATAGGCAAAGTCCCCGAAGGGATCGTCATTATACCGATTGCCTGGGCCCATCGATACTTCGGTCATCCATACCTGGACACCGTATTGTGCCGCAAGATCGCGAAGCTGATTGCGAACCTGAATTTTCGACTCGTCAGGTGTTCCGATACCAGAAGTATCCAGGATTTTCTCATAGTCCGAGTACGTCGAACCATACGGGTACGTGTGAAAGGCGATCGCTCCTACATACTGGCGTGCCTGCGCATCCTTTAGAATACCAGACGCCCGTGCGAGTGATTTCTGCTCCGTTTCTTCACTTGGTACCACCATTTTAACGTTGCTAAATCCTTCCGCTGCCATCCTGCTACCTACCCGCTTGACGATATCGGTCAACTGTTGTGTCGATCCTCCGGCGAGCTCACCATTGCCACTCAGTGGTTCGTTGAACGGCACGATGTAACGAGGTATGATTCCAAAGTTGTCTCGCCAGTAAACTAGAACGGCTGCAACGTGCTCTGCGGTCTCGTCTAGAAATTGCTCATACTGACCACTATCGCGAAGAGTTTTCAGCCACGGCATTGCCCATTTCAAATTGATGGAAGGTGCGAGCGAGAAGTTGTCAAATCCTAGAGGTTGAGCCAGGTCGAGAACTTTAGTTTTGATGTTCTGAGATCCCGTCCACGAAAAGCCGCTCCAGTTGAATGTAAAAGGATCATTGTTGTCGTTGTTGGGTGACTCGGGGCCGCCTAGCTGCAGATTCCCCATCGTGAGACCTACATCTCCATAAACGGTCTGAATCGCCTGATTT
>BTQE01000132.1:0-7754 GCA_036985715.1 Rhodothermia bacterium | reverse complement strand
AATGATTAGAGTATCTGGCTCGAGGACATACTCAACAAGTGCAGTATTAGAATCGAGAACATGGTCTTGAACTGACCTGACCGAAATGGTGCGAGTATGCATCATCGGTGATGAATATTGTGGGTAAGAAATCTCCATAAGCTGCTCGAGTCGATCGAATTCCTGGCGGGCTTTATGCAGCTCTCTTTGAATCGGATCTACAGATTTCAACTCCGCTCTAGGCGATTGTTTACTTTCGGACAGTCTTCGATCAAGTTCCGAAATCCTAAGGCGTATCTCGTTACTTTTTTGTATCAAATCTGTCGATATTCCCAAAGAGGATTTAAGATCTTTGTTCATCACGAAGTCGAGACTGAGCCGGTCCTTCCGCCATTCTGAGAACCGGAAAGCCATTCTGAGAAATCGCTCGTAAGATGATTTATTGTAAAGTCGCAAAGCAGTGAGGATTGCATCATAGAACAGCGTGGATCCCTCTGCCGCAAAGCGATGTTTTGACTCGTCAGATGAGGCGTGCATTCTAATCCTACTAAGGACTCGACCGGCTCGATCCAAATTTTCGATTGCGTTCACATAGAAATCCTCCGAAGAAGAATCGCTAGTCAATCCGAGCCAGCAAAGTGCTTTGATGTTTAGACTTCGAATCAATTCAATATCAGATAAAGATTCGTCCGTTGGTGGGTTGATTCGACTATCAGAAGACACAAATCCTATAACGTTGGCTTGAAGCGCCCCATGTGCCTCCTCTAAGGCTTGTTGATACCTATGACCTTCGAGCAACCATCTTGCATAGTCATTTCGAATTTGAGCCATGAGTGGGTGGTGCGCTTGAAATCGAATTTTTGTCTCGTTCAACGCCGCAGCGAAATAGTATTCCACGGAGTCTACATTTCCTGACTTCGAATGCGCGATCGCAAGAGATTGTAGAGAGTTTACCAAGCTCGGATGTCCCGATCGCACAAGTATTGATCGCGCCCGTTGGAGATTTCCGAGTGCTTCCTCATGGCGAGACTGTTCTGTATATAGTTTTCCTAACTCGAGATAAGTATTTGCTGTCGAAGGATGAGAATAGCCAATACGGTCTCTCTTTAAAGACAGTGCTGTTAATAGATGATTCTCAGCGGTACTAAGTACATGAAGATTTCTCGAGACGACTCCGAGATTATGATGGGTGTATGAGAGAAATATGCTGTTGTCAGATTCACTATCTGACTGGATTGCCAGTGCTCTCTCATAGTATCGTCGAGCACTCTCATAGTCGTCAAGCTCCAAATATTGATTACCAATATTGGACATAGTGACAGCAATGGAAGGATGATTTTCAGGAAGAAACGACTCCTTTAGACTCAATGCATTTTCGTGAGTCTCTAAAGCTTTTCGAATTAGGCCCTTTTTCCAATAAATATTACCAATATTGTTAAGTGTCTTTGCTACTAGTCTGAGTGGGGTAGCTTCGCCCTCTGTAAACCATACGAGTGCTTCTTCATAGTTTTCGTGCGCTCTATCATAGTCCCCTTTTTCTTGAAAGAGTAGCCCGATATCATGATAAATTTCGCCCATGCGAGTTCGATTATCGACTGGCGATTCATGCCCGATCTGTAGCGCCAAGTTCAGGTTGTTCTCAGCCTCCTCAAATCGACCAAGCCTCACGTAGACTCGTCCGAGCTCGCTCAATGCCGAGCCGTAGTCAGGGCTATTGGACGGGAGAAATATTGAAGATTCCTTGACGGCGGTTTCAAGTATCTCTCGAGCTTCATCGTAGTGGCCGGTTTTTGCGCGAATACGGCCTATTCCAGTTTTCGCCCGAACATATCCGGGCCAGTTCGCTTCTTGTTCGTAAAGTTCGGTAAGAACGGTATAGGCAGACATCGCAGATTCATACATAGCCTGCTCAACCAGTGAATCTACCGGAGCAAGAAGACCGTAGGTATCAGCGCTGCCTCTGAGTTGATCTGGGAGAAGCGGTGCGTTACCACTCTCTTGATCAGAACAGCCTAGCAGGGAAGATCCGAGAATTAAAATCAGAAAACGGTAGGAGGATGACGACATGGATCTGGTCCGGTATATGGTGGGGTACTCTGTAGATATAGAGTCAGAGAGGAGGAGGGTGTAACGGCGACATTAAAAATCGCGTGTGTGATCTCTCGATGATGCTGCAACCAACGTCCCGGATTTAGAAGGTCCCAGCATCATACACAGAAACGTGATGCTCGAACAAAGAACGACGTATCGATCCTCGGCGTTCTAAAAGACGAACCTCAACCTCACATTCACCGTCCGCGGCGTAAGCCTCGTTGGAATCCTCGTCCAGATTCCGGCGGCGTTCGGGACCCAGGTGTACGCCACAGTATTCGTCATATCAAAAACATTCAGCATCTCGGCGGTCAGGTCCATCGTGATCGGATGGGCTGAGTCTCGGGAGTTGACCTCGATACGCTTCGTAACTCCCAAGTCGAATCGAAAATACCTCGGGTAACGCGCAGAAAAGCGCGGGCCCGGTGCCTGGGTTTGAATATTGCCAAGCCTTTGTCCAGGCACTGGCGGTGTATAAGGAATTCCGCTTCCGAATAGCGTACGCATGTGGAGTCGCCATGTTGGATCTGCGGGTATGTAATCCTGAATGAACATCGAAACGGTGTGGCGTTGGTCGGTTGGACGAGAGATCGTTCCTTTGTTGAACTCGGTTTCGAATTCTCTGGAGAAGTTCTCTCTAGCGACCAGATAGCTGTAGTTCACCCAGCTCTCCATGCCCGGAACGAACTCGCCGCGGAGTTGAAGATCCAGGCCATAGATCTTGCTTTTCGCGTCGTTCTCGCCTGAATAGAGCACTCGGACGTTCTTTACATCGTAGGAAATAACGTCCGTTATGTACTTGTAAAAGACCTCTGCTCGGACGTAGTAGCGGCTTTCTTCGATAAAGTACTCCAGACCTCCCACAGCCTGGATGGACCGCTGTGAATTGAGATCTCGATTGAGCGCCCCGAGGATCGATTCACCGATTTCGGGTTTGCCTCGAAGCTCGCGGTAGGATGGCATCTGATAGTAGACGCCGAGTGAGCCAAACATCGTAGTGAGTTCATTCTGTTTGAACGTGGCCGTCACGCGAGGCGATAGCGTCCACTCTCCGGTGAAGGAAAAGTAATCGGCTCTCAGGCCCGCTGTGAGTAAAAACCGTCCCGGCTCCTCGCTCAGTACATCAATTGCATCCTGGGCATGGATCGCCGCTTGCCACTCGCTGAAAGAGGCCTGGTCTCGGAGGCTGTCTGCTACGATTCTCACGATGTCGCCCACCAAGGATCGCCCGACGACGACCGACTTTTCGTCGAGGCGGTCGTCAAACTCCAACCTCCGAACGCTCCAGCCGGCCTCAGCCGCGTGCCGGGACTGGGTAAGGAGATAGCGTCCCTGGCCCGACAGGGTGGTCACATTAACCCGGTTGTTGGCGAAGTCTTCCTGCAGTGAATTGCCGATCGGAAAGCCTCCGTCGCCGGGATCTTGACCGGGATCAAGAAGGAAAAGAATGGCCGATCCCTTCAGGTCAAAACGCTCCCGCTCTTCGGTCTTGAAGTACGCCACGTCATGTTCAACCCGAAAGGCATTGCTCAACCGGTTGGAGAGACGAAGGCCCCCAAACTTCGTGGAATATCCATCTCGCTCGTTGCTGGAATCGTCAAAACGGACCCAGAGCGACTGGAGATTGGAGGGGGCCAGCGCGGAATTCTGGCTGAGGGTTCCGAAGAAGGTTCGGCGCGAGCTTGGATCGAGCCGAAACTCGTGCTCCGCGACCATGGCGAGCGCCTCAATCTCGTGGCCCGGCGCCAAATTGTACGCCAGCATACCCTGCAGATCCGTGTACTGGGGCTGATAGTTGCCCTTCAGTTCCTGCTTCTCGAAAAAGCTCCTTTGTTGCGCGCGTCGCGCACTGAAAAGCCATCCGCCACGTCCCCCGTAGAAAGAGGAGGACGCTGAAACACCCATATCCAGCAAAGACGCATAGGCCGAACCGCGAAGGCCTTCACCCGTCTGCTGGGGCTTTCGATACTCAATATCGACGGCCGACGAGAGTTTCCCGCCATATCGAGCCGGAAAGCCTCCGGAGTAAAACGTCACGCGTTCGGCCAGTTCGCCGTTCAGCAAACTCATGCCTTCCTGCTCGCCATTTCGAGGGCGAAAGGGGAGAAAGATCTCGAAGCCGTTCACGAAGATCAGATTTTCGTTGAAACCGCCGCCTCGGACCGAATACTGATTCGAGAGCTCGTTATTCGTTGCCACACCAGGGAGCACTTTGAGCGCGCGAAGCGCATCCCGAACCGGCGTAGGAATATCCTGAATGATTTCAGGGTCAATCTGAAAGACCCCGGCCTGGACGGCAGCCCGATCTTCCACACGAATCTCGTCAAGTTCGAGCGTAGAAACATCCAGCACTACATTTAGCGGACTTGTCGCACCGCTCGAGATAACAATCGAGTCTCTACGCGCTACGAAACCGACCGACGAGAACCGAAGCAGGTATCGTCCCATCGGAAGTCGGAGCAGGTACCTGCCGTCCTCCTCCGTCGCCGTTCCGAAGTTCGTTCCGTCCACTACGACCGAAGCACCGGGTACCCCTCGGCCGTCGTCCGCACCGGTAACCCGTCCGGCCGCCGCACCCCATTCCTGTGCAGAAGCTGCAAATGGAAAAGCGAGAAATACGAATAGAAAAACGACTGGTAAAAACCGCATGGGCGCGAAATGCGTTCTCCTTCTGAAAAATATTCGGCTTAGACAGTAGCGGTCGTTCTGTTCGAAGTGTTCCCTTGGTCGATTGGAGAGGTCTATTGAAGGATTCTATTAAAGAAAGAAAGTGCGGCCGGCAAACGCTTGTTTGCCAGGGATCGTTCCTCCAGACGCCCGCTAGAAGCGCATCAGGCAGTGCAAATCAGAGTCCCCGGGACCGCATCTTGGAGTACCTTGCTGCACCTTGCCGGGCAATCGCGTAGAATCGAGGCTAATAAGCTCTCGCAAAATAAACGCGCGTCTCGGATGCCTCACCCGACACAGGGTCCACACCATTCGGATCAATCGCCTCGAGCGGAATGGACCGGATCGTAGCCTTCGTTTCTTCCTTGATCCGGATTTCGGTCTCATCGCTTCCATCCCAATGTGCGAGAACGAAACCGCCCTTTGACTCCAGAACGTCTTTGAACTCGTCGTAGGAATCGACCTTCGTCGTCTTCTCCTCTCTAAACGCGAGCGCCCGATCAAATAGATTCTTCTGGATCGCGTCCAGCTTTTCACGGACGACCGCCGCGAGGCCCTCTTGAGGAACAAACTCTTTCTCCCCCGTATCCCGGCGAGCCAATTCAATCGTACCCTTCTGCAGATCTCTCGGTCCGAGCGCCAGTCGGATGGGAGTACCTTCGATTTCGCTTTCGGCAAACTTCCAACCCGGCCGGTAGCCTTCGCGGGTGTCCACGTTCATGCGAATCCCGGCGTTCCGCAGTTCGCACTCAATGCTCTCTGCGGTCTCCATGACCGCAGTCTTTTCGTCGTCGCTGCGAAAGATGGGCACGAGCACAACCTGCGTGTCGGCCAGCTTTGGGGGCAGAACCAGTCCTTTGTCGTCTGAATGGACCATAATGAGGGCACCGATCATACGAGTCGAAACGCCCCAGGAGGTAGCCCAGACATATTCCAGTTCGTTGTCCTTGTTCTGGAACTGACAGTCGAACGCCTTCGCAAAATTCTGACCGAGAAAGTGACTCGTTCCCGCCTGCAGCGCTTTACCATCCTGCATGAGCGCCTCAATACAGTACGTTTCTTCTGCGCCTGCAAAGCGCTCGCTCGCGGTCTTGAGTCCTCGGATCACGGGCATGGCCATGTAGTCCTCGGCAAACGTGACGTAGACATCCAAAATCTTGAGCGTCTCTTCCATAGCCTCTTCGCGGGTTGCATGCGCCGTATGGCCTTCCTGCCAAAGGAATTCCATTGTCCGCAGGAATAGCCTCGTTCGCATTTCCCAGCGCACGACGTTGTTCCAGGAGTTAATCAAAATGGGCAAGTCGCGCCAGGATTGGATCCACTTGCTGTACGTGTCCCAGATGATCGTTTCACTCGTCGGTCGGACGATCAGGTTTTCTTCCAATCGAGATTCGGGATCGACGATGAGTCTGTTACTGTCGTCCATTATCAGCCGCGAGTGAGTGACAACGGCGCATTCTTTCGCAAAGCCTTCCACGTGGGCGGCCTCTCGTGCCAGAAAGGACTGGGGAATGAAGATGGGGAAATAGGCGTTTCGATGACCCGTCGCCTTAAACATGGCGTCCAGGGCCGACTGCATGTTTTCCCAGAGCGCATACCCGTTCGGTCGGATGATCATGCACCCCCTGACCGGAGAGTGTTCTGCCAGCTTGGCATTCCGGACGACGTCCAGATACCACTGTGAGTAATCCAATTCGCGCGGCGTAATAGCGTCAGCCATAGTGTACAGTATTGTGGATTATCGAGTACAGAAAATGAACGAGTTTCGCCTATATACGCCGTTTTTAACCGCCTGTGAATGGTCGGCTCGGTATTTGCCTCAATTTTCAAACAGTTAAGCGACCATTCGCGCCCGTCAAAGATACACCGTTTTACGGGGTTTGATTTGTGTGGGATCGAACCCAGGTTGGTCCCCGAGAGGGAGCGGGGACAGGATTTTGGAGAAGGTCATATGTACGGAAACTTTGTACGGAAACATTTTGGCTTTGAATCCTTAACCGACGGTAACAGGGTCGGATCGTGAACGTAAAAATAGCGTCTCTAAACGAGGTAGCTCTGATGAAGAAGATTAAAAACACCGGCTCCCGACGCAGCTATTTGCCAGGCGTTATTGTCCTTGTCGCACTTTTTGGCTTTTCTGGTTGCTATACGCGATTGGCCGTCGTAGATCCTGATTACGACGGTAACCCAAACTACGTCGACCAAGGTGACTATGCGGAAGGAGAATATTACGATGACGGCTACTATGCGGACGACTATTGGCGTCCACGCTCCTACCGGCGCTACTTCTCGAATTTTTACGGATCGCCCTATTATGATCCGTTTTATTCCTGCTTTGATTCTTTCTACTGTAATTCATTCGGTTCAAGCTATGGATTCCGTTTCAGTGCCGGTTTTTCGATCGGAAGACCTTATTACTGGAGCCCGTTCTCTAATTACGGGTACGGCTATTATGACCCATTCTCGTATGGCTATGGGTACGGTTTCCCGTACGGCTATGGGTATGGGCTTGGGTATGGCTTTGGCAGCGGATACGGATACGGGTCGTACTACGGGGGCGGCAATTACAATTATGTAGGAGTAAACCGGAGCTACAGGCCTCGCGGATCAACGATGACCCGGAGTTCCCTGGCTAGCAATTCCAGACGGACGCGCGGTGGTGTTCGCGGCGGCGTGCGAGGTGTAACCGATACGAACAGTGTACGACGAGGATCAACCGACGGTAATCTTACGGATGGGAATAGGACTATCGTTCGTTCCGGCGCGGGTACCGTCTCAAAGAATTCGACGGCCAGAACGTCCCGAAGTAGACTGAACACAGAGAGGGCGACAGCATCGCGGTCAGGGCGGAGAACTGCGTTCGCAAGCAGCTCTCGAGGAGCGGTGTCTCGTTCAGGCTCTCGAGGAGCGGTGTCTCGTTCAGGCTCTCGAGGAGCGGTGTCTCGTTCAGGCTCTCGAGGAGCGGTGTCTCGTTCAGGCTCTCGAGGAGCGGTGTCTCGTTCAGGCTCTCGAGGAGC
>BTQE01000131.1:0-7948 GCA_036985715.1 Rhodothermia bacterium | reverse complement strand
GCATGCGGGTTTCCTCCCTGACCGAGCTGTTCTTCGACCTGATAGTGGGAAACTGTCAGGTCAATCATCGCGATTTCAGGTGGGTAAGCTTTAAGAAACGGGGTTGGAGGCGGAAGTGCAAGTAGTGGAGGGGTAAACGAGTATGTGAGGATTGGAGCTCGTAGCTCTTAGAATACGCCTGGTATCCCTACCTCTAAAACAGCCGCCCATACGTTCAAATTGGCTCTCTAACGGAGGTTGGGGTAACCGTGCAATAATATGTTAGTAGTAATGGGTTGTATTCTCCATGTTTATTAGAAACCGTAGAAATACAGAACAGGTAATCCTTTCTGTTTTGTGCCGTACGGGATCACTTCCCGTGCGAAGTTTCGGAGTGCAATCGTATCGAGTACAATTCTATGAGGCCTATGAGGTTCTTCTTCGCTATCGCACTTCCGGATTCTGTGAAAAGCGAACTAGCCAAATTACCCATGATGCTGGATCACTTCCGATGGGTCCCGGTGGTCAACCTTCATTTGACGCTTCAGTTCATTGGTAAACTGGATCAGGCACATCTGGATGCCGTTCAGCAGGCAGCCACGAGAGTAGAGATAACTGAGTTTTCGTTGAAACTGCAACAGGCGGGAGCCTTTCCGTCTTCGTCGCGGACTTCCGTGCTCTGGGTAGGAGTCGCGGTGAATGGTGGACTCGTGACGCTGCACCGATCGCTCTATGAATCACTTTCGTCGTTGGATCTGGGTCTCGAAGAGCGCACATTCGTCCCCCACATCACGGTCGGCAGGACAAAACGAGGAGTAAAAATTGATGCGAGAAATTGGATTGCAGACCATATCTCTTTTGAGTCAGAGCCCTTTCTGGTATCCGCATTCCATCTGTTTTCAAGTGAACTTCGCCCCTCGGGTGCCATCTACCGCCGGGTGGCTTCGTATCCTCTTGTCGACTAGAACGCTGCTTGACAAAACGGGGTGGACACAGAGCGAATCATGACTGATATGATTTCCTGTAAACGAGATCATTTTTCTCTTCCCGATGACGTTCATTACCTGAATTGCGCCTATATGTCGCCTCAGGCAAAGCGGGTTGAAGAGGTGGGGCGCGTTGGGCTGCGGCTCATGCGCAATCCGGCCGAGATTGGGCCGGACGATTTTTTTCAGACCTCGGACGAAGTCCGTCGGGCATTTGCAGATTTGATTAACGCCGACCAGGCCAACCGCGTGTCGTTGGCTCCGGCTGCGTCGTACGGCATTGCAACCGCTGCTCGAAATCTGGAAGTCCCCAAAGGGAGCGAGATTGTCGTCCTCTTCGAGCAATTTCCCAGCAATATCTATACGTGGCGGCGAATGGCGTCGGAGCGCGGGCTGAAGCTCAACCAGATTTCGCCGCCGGAGTTTTCGGAACATCGTGGGAGAATCTGGAACGAGCGAATCCTGGATTCTATATCAAGCGCTACGTCCGCCGTATGTCTACCAACCGTTCATTGGACCGATGGTACCCGTTTTGATTTGAATGCAATTGCCGCACGGGCCCGGGAAGTGGATGCCGCGTTGATCGTAGACGGGACGCAATCTGTGGGAGCCGTGCCGTTCGACGTTCAGAAAACTCGACCTGATTGCCTGATCTGTGCGGGATACAAGTGGCTGCTGGGCCCATACAGCGTCGGTTTGGTGTATTGGGGTGAACGGTTCGACGAGGGCGTTCCCCTCGAGGAGAATTGGATTACCCGAAAAGGAAGCGATAATTTTGCCAGGGTCGTGGACTACCAGGACGCCTATCATGAAGGTGCAATCCGATATGACGTCGGTGAACGGAGTAATTTCATCTTGGTGCCCATGATGCTGGAAGCGCTAAAATTCGTGAGCGAACTGAGTCCTTCCCGCGTCCAGAACTACTGTCGTGCGCTCACTTCCGAAATGCTCAATGAGGCCGTGCAGCTCGGTTATCAGATAGAAAGTGAACGCTATCGGAGTCATCATCTCTTTGGGATTCGCGTGCCGGATGGGATCCCTTTTGATCGATTGAAAGGAGCTCTAACCCACCACCGCGTAACAGCTTCGGTTCGAGGAAGCGCCATCCGCATTTCGCCAAACGTCTACAATAATTCAGACGACGTTGATGCGTTGCTCTCGTCATTGAGAATGTGCATCACCGAGTCGGTACAGTGATTGCGTTACAATTCCTGCGATATGCTGAAATTTGGATCATCCACGAAGAACGTCATGCCGTCTGTTACTAGAAAATTTGTCTGCGCTGCTGCGATTGGCCTGCTGATTGGTATTGGGCAGGGTTACGCGCAATCATCCGACGATGTAATTGAACGACTTCGTTCGAGATACGATGCCATGCAGGCGATGAGAGCCACCTTCTCTCAGACGACGTCGTCTACTTATCTGGACGATGCAGAACATTTCGAGGGAGACATCTTGATTCAAGGTGATCAATACCGAATTGAGATGTCCAACCAGACTATCGTTACGAATACGGTCGTGACTTGGGTGTTCAACAAGTCAGAAAACCAGGTGCTCATCAACGACTATGAACTCGACGAGAATACTTTTTCTCTAACGACCTTTCTGGATGAATTCGACTCAGCGTACGATGTGGATTCGTACACTCGTATTGATAATTTCGATGTCTTGACGCTTCTACCCCGAGACCCACTGTCACTATTTCGCACTGTGAAGCTATGGGCCGATGGCAACGTGGTCGTTCGACTGGATGTAGTAGACATGAACGATGTCGAGATGAACTTCGAACTCTCCGATATCCAATTCAATCCTGAACTTTCGGACCAGACATTCATATTTTCCATCCCGAATGGCGTAGAAGTCATAGATCTCAGAGAGAACTGAATCGAATACTTCTGCCGCACACATCAGGTCCGATCACTCCAGGTTGAGGTCGGACAAACTCAGCCCATCCAGCGGTTCATGTTGCAGCAGATCAGAAAGTGGATCTTTCCAATCGTCGCACTGATTATTGGAATCGGACTGCTGTACCTGGCGCTCCGCGGCGTCGACTTCGATGCCCTCTGGCAAGACCTCGCTCGAGGGAAATACATCTGGGCCGTTCCGTTTGTAATCATCACTCTGATTGCCCACCTCATTCGATCGTGGAGATGGCGTATTCTTCTGGAAGCCCTTCCGGAACAGCGCAAGGATTCGGCCCGAATTTCACTGCACACTGCGTTTTCTTCGGTGATGATTGGATTCATGGCCAACTACGCGGCACCTCGGCTCGGAGAATTCGTTCGGGCGAGTCATATGTCTTTGAGACAAAAACTGAGGTTTGGCAGTGTCTTCGGGACGGTCGCAGCAGATCGTATTCTTGATATGGCAATGCTCGGGCTGTTCCTTCTTACGTTACCCTGGATTCTCGGAGGCCGGTTTTCGAGTTTCCTGGAGCTGATAAGAGACGCGCTGGGCGTTGATTCTTTACGTAGGATTGCCTGGATCGCAACTGTGTTCGGTTTGGTGGTGATCTTACTCGGCGCAATTGCCATTGCGATATTTCGAAAGCGTATTGACGAGAATCCACATTCAAAGATTGGAAACGCTGTCTCTGAGTTCAGGGATGGTATCACTTCGCTAACGCGATCCGGGCACACGATTACACTCTTGGGTTCTACACTCGCCATGTGGGCCTGCTACCTTTTCCTGGCGTTCATACCACTTCTCATCTTTGGTCTGGCCGGTAATGGAGGACTGAATCTGGCCGACAGCTGGGCGCTCCTTTTAATCGGGGCATTGGGAATTATCGTTCCCTCGCCCGGAGGTGTCGGATCTTATCACTTCATTACGATTCAGTCGCTTGTGATTCTTTGGGGCGTCTCTCAGGAGTCAGCTGCCTCATATGCCATCTTTTCCTATGCAGCTCAACTGATCCTGTACACGATCGTAGGATTCACATTCATTTTGATCGAGGGCGCAACCTGGCGAGAGCTCAGGTCAGTGCCAACGGAGTCTACCGATCCACGACCACCTACCACGGAGAAGACGTGATCAAAGACGTGGCAATGCGAACCAGAGGCATCGTCTGGCGAGGATGCGCCATTCTCTCCCTCCCTGTCCTACTCGCTGCACCGGTGTACGGTCAGGAGGATATTCCATCTGACCATCCCGTTTTCACCAGTCCCATCCAGGAAACGGACGGCCCTCAGTGGAATGTTCGACATCTCAGGATCCACGTGTTCATCGATCCGGAGAATCACATTCTGCGGGGCGAGGCTATGTTCGATCTCGTCGTGACCGACACTACGATGGATTTTATACGGATTCCATCCGATGGCGTCACAATTACCAGCATGAGCACTTTCGGGCTTATCGCCGATTCTGTGGACGCTCCGAACGATGCGTTCGTGATCGCAATTCCACACCCGTACCCAGCGGATTCGGTACTGGGAATCCGACTTGATTTCGACATCAATCGCGGTCTTTTCACAGCTCCGCTCGGATCCAATTCTGGTAGCTGGACGGCGGTTTGGACCTCTTTTGAGCCGGGTAGTCGACCGTGGATCCCATTTGACATCTCCGTTGAAGATTGGCTCACGGCAGAACTAAGAGTAAGTGTTCCTGATACATGGAGGGTCTTCCTTACCGGCGAAAAACAGTGGGACATTGTATCTGACGGAGAACGAACGACTGCCTCCTTGCATCCTCGTTCGGGTCCCCTTCAAAGACTTGGATTTTTCGCTGTGAAGGAGGACGAAATTGCCTCTGAGAATAGGCGATTTGTCGTTGCGCTGTCGTCGGATGAAAGTTCTCCGGTGAGCGAAGCTCGTATCTCGATCTCGCGGATGGAACGCTTTTTTGCCCAACGCCTCGGCACTGGCCAGCCAGACTCCAGCCGCTATATCCTATTTCCAGGTCCTCGAAGATTCTCGTCGAGCGGCGCCGGTTTATCCTTCCTTCCGATTGTTGCTCTCCCGTCCGGCTTACATCCCGCCGAAGAAGATTTTCAGTTGGCGAAGGCGGTTGCCTCCCGCTGGGTAACGAGGCATCTCCCGCTGCCGGGTTGGACAGATATATGGTTGGCCGAGGCTTTGCCAGCCTACATGGCTTCACTTTATGTTCGGGACCGCCACGGCGAGGACGCGTATTTGCATGTCTTGTGGAATCGTCGCGATGAATACTTGATCGAATCGCGAACGTACATGCGACCGCTCGTCTGGGATCGATGGACACATCCCTCGGATTTGCTGGACGCACACGCGACCGGAAAGGGACTCTGGGTTTTGTACATGCTCGGCGAAGCACATGGAACGGAATTTATCTGGGAAGCCCTTAACGAACTTGCATTCCTTGGGAGTACCGGGACGATTTCTACAGAAGAACTGAGAATCGTACTCGAAAACGTGCTAGAGCTCGATCTCACTGAGTATTTTGACCAGTGGGTCTACGCCGCCGGACATCCCATACTGGACTACGCATACGATGTCGCCTCGAATCAGGAATCCATCGAGCTGACGATTGATCAGACCCAGGAAGGATATCTCGTCCCATCCGAGTTCACTTTTGACGTAGAAGTCGAGTCTGCCTCCCTTGTTGGAGTCGATCGCGACGAGTTCCATATCGATGAAAGAACTTCATCGTTGAATCTACCCGTATCGCTCAGACCGCAATATGTGCTTCTCGATCCAGAGGGCAGATTACTTTTTGAATATGGAGACCAGCTCGATCCGACGACTATCGTATCCAGCCTACGTCGAAGCGCGACTGTATCGGGTAGATACGTTGGGTCGCGTAGACTGCTGTCCGGAGATGTGGACGCGTCCATGCTCATTGCCCTGAGGCCAATTCTAGCGGAACGAGCCTCTCCGTACGTAGATCGCAATTTGCTGGATGCCATCTCCAGAATGGCTCCATCGAGCTCTGCGCTTCGAGAGTTGCTGAGTGTGGCTCGCGATACGACGGCTCGAACTCGAGCCCTCGCCGTCCAAAAACTGGGGCTGTTTTCTGGTTCTCCGGATGCCCGACGAACAGCTTTTGAAGTGGCAAACTCTGAGTCAGACCCACTCATGTTGGCAGCTGCCGTAAGTGCCCTCGTACGCCTGGATTCTTCCCTGGCATGGCCCGTCCTGCGGTCTGCTCTCGTAACAGAATCTACTGGAGATATCGTGAGAAAAACAGTCGTCCAGCTTCTCCCTGATGCACCCGTCGATGACAACGACAAACTAAAAGCGTTTCGCGGTTTACTTGATCAAAAATACGCGGACGATCTGCGAGGTGAGGCGATCCGTTCGCTTCAGAGTTGGTCGGACAACCGTGATGTTCGAGAACAGATTCTTTCACTCTGGGCCGCGTCATCCGTTCAACTTCGATCTGCGATTTTGTCATTCTTCCGGCCGTCGGATTTGTCAGAAAATGAGCGGAATTCGCTTCAAGCATGGATGGACGTGGAGCCTGATCCTCTTCTGCACCACCGCCTGGAATCAGCCCTTCTGGAACCCACCGAATAGGGCCGTTTTTGTAGAATCCGGAGCTAAACAGCCCACAACGGCTCGCGGAGACTATCGAACGACTCACTCGTCTCGAAACACCGTTCAGAGCAATTCACTTTGCACTGGAAAAACTGCGTCCTACCCTTAGGCTGAGGATCGGAGTTAGCACATCCATGCGATCGATTAGTGTGATCGCAAACACCTGTTAATCAAGAACATATTTTGAATTCCGCTATGCAAATCCTGTCTGACAGTAGCAACTTCAATCCGCTTGACGGTTTGATCAGCCACACTATTTATGAAATGCTCGAGCATCACAATCTGCTCAGTGAAAAAGGAGTTAGAGATTTTCAGATTCGGCAGCAATTCCGTTCGATGCGCAGCAGTGATGTGCCGGCCTATGAAGCCATCGAAAATCTAAGAGAAGAGTATCCGTATCTCCAGTTTGATACGATACGTAAGATTGTTTACAAACTGAACGGAGCTCGGCGATAGCAACCACAAGACAAGATTAATATTTCAGGCCGCGAACGGAGCCGATAGGAATCGTTCAGCTTGAAAGGTGGGCGTCCCGGTAGGAGAGTGAGCAGCGATGTTCCCCCCTATCGGGGCGTGATATTTTTAGGCCCCTTTGACTTTTTCGGACCCTCAGTTTTCGAACTCCGGGACCGAGGAGAAAGTGTTCACCGCGCGAGTGTACGGTATTAGAAAGCACTCTGAGGCATCCCAGAGCCCGACTCCGTGCTTATCTCGTTTTGGCTGCAGCGAATAAGACAATACCTGCGGCTACTGACGCATTCAGAGAATCGACACGATCACTGATAGGAATAGACACCGTATAATCGCACAATTTGGAAACGCCGGCTCGCATTCCCTTTTCTTCACTACCGATGACGATGCCGAGCGGACAATCCCAGTCCATATCCCAGATTGAGGTCTCTCCATCACCCGTCGCTCCAACGATCCAATATCCTCGTTCTTTCATTTCCTCCAAGACGCGCGGCATATTGGATGTTCGGGCTATCGGAATCTTCGTCGCCGCTCCGGCGCTCGCCTTCAAGACCGTGGCATTAACAGGCGCCGCTTCTCGTTCAGGTATAATGACACCTGCGGCGCCCGCCGCCACCGCACTCCGGAGAATCGCCCCGAAATTGTAAGGGTCCTGAATGTGGTCTAGAAGGAGAATAATGGGTTTCGATGCGCGAACATCATCCAGCCGTGATCCGACCTCGGTAAGTAAGTCATGTACGCTGGAATAACTGACTGGCGACACGATGAGAATCACTCCCTGATGATTCACATTGGGGAGCTGCTTATTCAACCGCTGCGGGGGCACCATCTGAACCGGTACGTCAGCCTCTTTCGCCAGACCCCTAATTTCCCGTTGAAAAGAGGCGATAGCGGTTTTGGACAGCATCACTTTGATAAAACGAGATGTATCGCCACTCAAGGCCTCTTTCACCGCGTTTCGGCCTCCCAGATATTCTCCCGGTCCGTCTGTCGATTTAATTG
>BTQE01000130.1:0-8140 GCA_036985715.1 Rhodothermia bacterium | reverse complement strand
TGGTGATGGTGTCGGTAAGCGAAGTGATCTTGTAGACATCGGCCCCCTTGCCCCCGAAGAGGAAGGCCTTGCCGGTGCCGGGATCGAGCGTATCGATCCCATCACCACCGTAGAGGACATCATGGCCGCCTTTGCCGATGAGCACGTCGTTCCCGGACTCCCCGAAGAGAAGATCATTATCATCGCTGCCTTCTAGGAGATCGGCGTCCGTTTTCTTCTTATCGCTGCGCTTAATCGTCTCTTTATCCTCACCGACCACGACCTCGCCGTCGATGCTGAGACCCAGCCCTGCGTCTGTGACGAATTTCTCCCCGAGACGGTCCCAGGCGGGCTGCACGAGACGCTGGCGCAGGTTGGTGAAACGGAAACCGGTGCGCCCTTCGAGAAAATCCTGGTAGATGCGTGCAATCCCCTTTGCTTCCTCATCGTCTTGTGGCGCGAACTCCCCCGCTGCCGCGAGCACCTGACTTGTCTGTGTCATGACATTGCTAAAGCGACGGATGAGATCGCTCGGGCCCGTGCGCGAGGGGACGTTGAAGTAGAAGTTCAGGATATCATCGAGGCCGAGATTGCCAATTTTCCTGACGCTGCTCGTAATCGTTTCAATGATACGGCCGGCTTGATCCTTTATGTTGAGGACCATCGTCACCTCGTCGGGACTTCTCAGGTACTCGGCCAGTTGATCATTTCGGCCTCGCGAGAACTGGTTGCGAAAGTCGGCCATGAAGACCTTGGTGAGCGCGGAGCCCTCCAGGAAGGTGCGGTCCGGTGTTCCAGGGGCGGCGATACTCGGAATTACGGTGTTTATGATATGTTGCTCAATGATACTGACTTCGTTTCGATGATTTTCATCGATGATTTGTCGGCCTAGATCTGTCACCAAGGCAAGATCGATCCTGCCCTGGAACTCGTCAAGTACCGTGCCTTTGCCAGCATTTGCCTCATTAATTGCTATTTCGATTATCCGGTTGACCTCTGGCACATTGAAAATAAGTTCCCCCCGCAAGTTTACTTCTTCAGGGTTGGCGTCGTCGCCGAAATCGTCTGGGTATCTTGCCTGCGGCAATATGTCTCGTAAAACGTCGAGACCCCTTCGAGCCCCAGGAAGTGGATCGTGTCTGAGCAAATCCCATTGCAGGCCACCAAAACTGTATCCGCTTATCCCCCCATCAGGATGCACCAATGTATACGGACTACCGTTACCGATTTCATTGAAAGCGATGGCTCTGCTGATAGCGAGAGTAAGGCCACTTAGACCCTCATGTAGCGTATTCATTCTCGTTACTCCTTGATCATCGTGCGCACGGACTCGTAAACCAAATCATTAACCCTTCTATACTGAAGTGCAATATCGCCGCTCGATTCTTTCTTCGCCTTATCTTTAACACGGTCGATGATGTCTGTATCAATCAAGAATACCTTCTTGTTTACCAGTGGAAATCGACTGCCAAGGTTCTTATCCAAACGTAGAATCACGTTTCCCTTGCTCTCGTATACGAGAAACGTGTCGTCCTTCAGTGGAATTAGATACACATACATAGGTGCTACACGTTCGGTAACTGCTTCATTCGGGCCATATCCGCGCTCCGGATTCAGCTTGATCTCGCGGGGGGTGCTCAGAAGATAAAGCAGTGTCTTTCTAGCGACAATCTGTCCCTGCTGGTTACGTTGCACGAGATGACGTGGGTAGGGGCAGTAGTAACTCCCGCCACAGCCCCCGTCTTGCCTAATCGTGCTGCCATCACTGAAGGTGATCGTTAGCCACGGTGTTCGATCGATTCTTTTGTTGTAATTTTCTTGCGTGAACTCGTTGTACTCTCCCACTGACAGTGAACGGCTCTGGCCCGCGAAAAAGGACAGCCCAGCAGCATACAACTCGAAGTCAGAGCAATCCTGGCTGCTGCAAGTCTTTCGTTCAATATACGTGAAGTTGATGTCTCCGCTTTCCGTCTTGAATGGGGTTATTTGACTGCGGCGATTGCCTTCACGCAGATACGGCAACTCATACCCCCACACTTCTGGATAAGGCGGGTACTTCCTCGCGGTATCTGCCTGCGCAGCCCAGCCTCCCGACACGACGGCGAGAAATACAAGAAATAGGGTCCTCATTACGCAGTCCTCCTCAATTCCCTACCAAATTGCTTAAGGATGATCCTCCCAGGCTGCCCGTCGATCTTGATGGTCAAATCGGCACCCGGCCCAGACCAGCTGTAGCTCACCTGATAGGGATGCTCCGGATCGGGGATTTTGTAGGCGCCGCCGCTACCGGCCTCGCGGGTACCGCCAACCAGTCCAGTGACTTCCCCGTCGGGATCAAAGACGATAATGCCCTTACCGTCGTCGTCCTTGATGGTGATGGTGTCGGTCAGTGCCGTGATCTTGTAGACATCCGCCCCCTTGCCGCCGAAGAGAAAGGCCTTACCAGTGCCGGGATCGAGCGTATCGACCCCATCACCACCGTAGAGAATGTCATCCCCACCGCGCCCCTCTAAGACGTCGTTACCACCCTCACCAAGCATCAAATCATTCTTTTCATCGCCCGTACCTAGTTGGAATCCATCGCGCTTGGGCGCCGATAGCAGGTCGGCTTCATCACCACCAATCTGTACATCAAGAACGTCTATGGTGATGCCGGCACTCAACGGGTCGATAAACAGTTCCTTCACTTTTCCAAAAGCGAACATGAAGCTTTCTTGTAACGTTTGAACCTCGTTGCCAGTACCGACGAGTTGGTAATCCGTATTCGCATTACCGCCTGGGTTATCGCTTATCCTTGACGAAAATAGATTCTCCTCCCGCAGAATCTTTTCCCGGTGTTTTGTGTACATCTTGTAGACTGCTTTTGCCTCTTCCTCATCGATTGTGCTTGCTGTCGTACCGTCCTCATACAGGCCAAACAAATGGGATTCCATATAACGGCGTTTGGCAATACCTCCGCCACTGGAAACTCTAGACTTCCCAGCGTTCGTGTTATGTCGAATCTCATACCACGCCTCCGCTCGATTTCCAGCGGCGATCTGATCCATCAATTTTCCGCTAATTAACCCTATACTCCCGTTAAACGCCATTGAGACCAAGGCTGCGCGCTCCCTGGAGTTGGCCATATTGCTGCCCAGTCTATTCGTAAGAAGCGTCGTCAGCTCAGTTTCGAACTCTTGGGCCCTTGCCTGAAGGAGTTCGGAGGCGAACTTTTCCGTGGGTAACCGCAATTGCAAGTTTTCCCTGACTTCATTCGCTGTACGCTGGCCTTGTTGATACTCTTCCAGAAGAGTTCTGTCAGCATCACTCAAGGTAACGTTGGTACCAAGACTTGAGTTGACAGTTTCCAGATCCGCAAGCAAAGTTCCAAGTGAATTCCCAAGAAGATCGTATCCATAGCCAATGACCGCACGGCCCACGCTATCGATCCTAACCGGTATGTTTGTCTGACTAGGATCTCGGAATAAAGAATTATTCTCAGAGACCTTGATAACAACAGTTCTATCACCGAGATACGAGCCGTTGAGAAAATTCGTATGCAGTGATTCCAACATTTTGGGTATCTCCTGGTTACTCGATTATGTTCGAACCGCAGAGTTAGTTTGAAACCCGCCTTAGATAACACTGATCTTCTATAGCGTCCGGATCGATCGACGGCGCGCTCGGCTCTCTTCCCCGGTCTCTGACCTTTCCGCCGAAATAGCTGGCGATAACCAACCATCTTGGCCTCCCCGGTGGCTGCCAATCGCGAATGGAAATGTAGGTTTTGTTCTTGTAAAAGAACGGATGAATAATAAATGCAGCCCACATGGACCGTACTTTCCAGTCTCTAACCCAATCAATGCCATTTGGAAAACAGGCGGGGTTATCTTTACACGCAGTCAGCTCATACACCGCCCCATCGAGGTCAATCGACTCACGATGGCTCGCATATGTCTTCGACGTAAAACGGCGCCTCAAGTCAAGCTTCTCGTAAATTAGGAGCATATTGGTCTCGATCACATCGTTAACGCTTGAACTTACCCTAATGACGACTTCTTTATGACCATCGTTATCAATATCGAAGGTTGCATGGAAGGAGTTGACATAGGAATTACGCATTCTCGTCCATTTAATGTCGCCAAACGGGTCATGAAGCGGACTGGCAACAAATCCATTGCGCTTTAGGTCATCATTAAGAACGTCCCGGGCATAATTACAAAGGCCGTCTTCTTTGCTGTAGACGAGCTTATATTCATCGGCGTAAGCCACATCCGACCCCACTCCGAAGCCCAGGTTTAATATGCTAAGGAGCGATGCGAGTATGAGTTTTTTCATCGAGCGGCTCTCCATACATCTCGGTCGAGGTTTTTGGAAAATTCAGCTGATTGCCCCTCCCCACCTGACAAAACCGCAGACAAAACCGGGACGGACTTATTTTCTGCTTTACGGTGATGCTGTCGCCCCCTTGCGCGCTTGCTTTGACGGTCTCCGTCGGCGTCGATGATATCGTTATCCGGTCCACCGATGAGACGATCGCCACCGCCCTTACCGAAAATGTCGTCATCGCCCGCGAAACCCTCGATCAATTGCGCAGCATCGTTACCGAAGATGGGTCCGATGTCGTTTTCGCCGTCTCCGTCCAGATCCTCATAATCCGGCGTATCGGCACGGTCGTTGAACTTTGTCCCGTTTTGTGGATGCGGCAGGGAAGACAGATCTTCAGGCGGTAGCGGCGACAATTCGATTAAGTTGATATTCAGGTCACCGAGATTGAAGTCCTTGACAAGGATCTTCCCAGGCTGCCCGTCGATCTTGATGGTCAAATCAGCGCCCGACCCGGACCAACTGTAGCTGACCTGATAGGGGTGCTCCGGATCGGGGATTTTGTAGGCGCCGCCGGCGCCGGCCTCGCGGGTACCGCCAACCAGTCCAGTGACTTCCCCGTCGGGATCAAAGACGATCAGACCCTTACCGTCCTCGTCCTCGATGGTGAGGGTGTCGGTGAGGGAAGTGATCCTGTAGACATCGGCCCCCTTGCCGCCGAAGAGAAAGGCCTTGCCGGTGCCGGGATCAAGCGTATCGATCCCATCCCCGCCGTAGAGGACGTCATCGCCGCCTTTGCCGATGAGCACGTCGTTGCCCGACTCGCCGAAGATCAAATCATTGTCACCGCCCCCCTCAAGGGGATCAGCGTCAGTGTTGCGAAAGTACAGTGTCGTTTGATCTTCTCCGACGGGGATATCTCTGACGCCAATGTCGATAGCGATTCCCTTATCTTCGACGAAGGCTTTCGTTAGAAAGCTTTTCGCTTTGTCAAGCTGGTCGTCGATATGCGTGCTCGCGCCGTTGGTTGGATCAAAACGCTCCTCATAGCTAGGAATTGTTGCGCTGTGTCGGGTGAACATGCGGTCGGCGCCTTGGGCGCCCTCTAGCGTCAGATCCCCTTGCTCATATAAATTAAAGAGATCCGACTCTTTGTAACGACGGTTGGCGATGCCCGGTCTATCTGAAGTTCCTGGAGGGTTGGTGTTGTACCGGATTTCAAACCACGCCTCGGCGCGATCGTCGGCCAAAAGCGCTCTCGTGAGCTTTGGACCCAGGGTTGTCGGCAGTCCCTCATCGTTCCAAGCAGTGTCGCTACGGTCCTTTCCGTATACCTTACTGTTGTAGGCAAGCGAAACCAGGGCGATGCGCTCTCGCGTATTCCTAGACGACATCCCCTGTAGCGTACTGGCAAGCCCGGTCCGCTCGAGCCACAGATCGACAAGATCCTCCTTTGCCGCCACCACGGTCGCCAAGACTATCTGGACTTCAGTCTCATTCGCGAACGAAAAGGTGGCACGCCCACCCCCGAGCGCCTGACTGCGCTCAAACATTACCAGGTCAAGAGCATCTCGGAGGGCCGTTTGTTGGCTTAGCGGATATGTCCCGTTTAGATAGGCATTCAACGCGCCGACGTAAGGCGCCTCTGCCGGGTTAGCAGTATTAATACCGAAAGCCTGGAACACGGCACTACGGACGAAGAGGTCCTGCAGATTGAACCCAATGCCGATTGTGGGAATATCTCTTGAGTCAACATACGGATCTAGTCGAAAAAGTTCGAGTTGCACTAAGAGATCATAACGCTCCTGTGCGTAATCGGTGGCCGGGTGTAAGGTTAGCATGTTCTATTCTCCCGATTCGCTTCTGTTATTTACCGTCTTGCATCATCAGTCAGTGTACTTGTAAGTGCATACTTCCTTGGCCTGACCCTTCTTATCTCTGTACACATGCAGAAATCCTGTATCGGTTTGAACGTTACTCCATTTATCAAAGTACCCTTCATCCCGGTAAAGGAACACATCGTACATCGAATAGCCCCAGCCCCCAGCCGGATCCCTCGTTCGATCCATTGATTCATTTTGCAGCAGTGGCAAAGTCTTTTGTTTATCTAGGTGCTTACCCGTTTCATCCAGCACGAGGATCGGCGTGGCGTAGAGGCGGGTAAGCTGGCATGCACCATCTTGATATTTCAGTACAGTTTCGATCTTTCCGTCGTTATCGATATCGACCTTTGCGACCCGTAGACGTACCTGCCCGTTTTCGATGTCGCGTTTCAAAACTCTCAACCAGAACTCACGACTAACGTCGACCGATTTCGCACCGGGATCTATGAACTTGGTTAGTTCAATGATCAATTCGCGATTCTCCCACGCGTTCAGTTCCTTCCATTCCAGCTCCTTGAAATTGTTGAAATCTGGATTGATCCGCCTTTCGCAAGCCATCGGATAGCGATAAGCAAAAGAATTCAGGTTTGTCTTGTATGCCTCACATACCGCCACGCCCTTGCCCTCGACCAGCTCGTAGGAATCGGCGAGGGCAGCACTCCCGCCTGCGCCCAGTAGGACTGCAACGAAAGTAAGCCTTTGAAGAAACTGGGATCGAAGAAACTGGCACAGACTTATTCTCTGCTGTACGGTCACGTTGTCGCCTCCTTGTGCGATAGCTTTGTGGGGCGTCCCTTGAAACCGGGACAGGCTTATTTTCAGCGATGTGATCACGCTGTCGCCCCCCTGCGCGCTTGCTTTGACAGTCTCCCGCGGCGTCGAATGTCGATGCGCCGCCCGAGCTTCGTCTCGATCTGCTGAGCGAAGCGCTCGGTGCCCGTGGGGCTGCCGGTTTAGAGCGCACTGCGAAAATGCCTCCGACGTTTCCTGATCGATCGCGCATCGTTTCTAGCCCTCAAGCTCCTTCACTCGTTGCTGCAGCTTCTTAATCGCCTGCGCCTGGCCTGCGTAGGCACGCACGAGTTGTTTGGTCAGATCGGACAGGCCCTTGATGGCAAGGGTGAGATCGTCTTTCCTGGTGTTGATGGCATCGAGTTGCATCAAGACCAGGTTGGCCACGTCCTGGGGGTCGGAGACCACCCGTGGCTTGGGGGCGCTGTCGGTGGGCTGCTCGCCGTTGCCGCCGTTGGGTTTGTCGGTGTCATCCTGGCTCATGGGTTGTCCTCCATTGATCATGTATCGTTCACAGTGGGTTAGCGCTCCCGCAGGCTCTCTTTGCCGGCGCGGAACAAGGGGCTTAAGAAGAACTCGATCAAGCGGCGTTTGCCGGTCTTGATCTCTACACTCACGTTCATGCCGGGCGAGAGCGCCACGGTCTTGTCTTCGACCTGCACCGTGGCCTTGGCCATGCTCACGCGCGCGGCATAGACCAGGCCCACCTTATCGATGGAGACCGCGTCTTTGGACAGGCTCTTGATCTTGCCCGGAATGGTGCCGTAGCGGGTGAAGGGGAAGGCCTCTACTTTGATCTCGGCGTCCTGACCGGGGTTGACGAAGCCGATGTCCTTGTTCTGCACCCAGGCCTCGACCTCGATGCGCTCCTGCTCGGGCACGATCACCATCAATTTCTGGGCGGGCGTGACGACCCCGCCGACCGTGTGCACGGCAAGCTCCTGGACGACACCGTCCACGGGGGCCGTGAGCCGTTGCTGGCCGCTGCGGGTCTTCGCCTTGATGAGCTCCTGGGAGAGCGAGGCCGCCTTGGTCTCGATGACGGCGAGCTCGGCCTGGCGCGCCTTTTTGAACTCCGATCGAAGCGCCCGGGCGTTCTCTTTGGCCTCCGCCAGTGCGGAGCGGTCCTGGGCAAGCTGTTGCCTGAGGGCGACGAGCTGCTGTACTTTGTTGATGCGATC
>BTQE01000129.1:0-8227 GCA_036985715.1 Rhodothermia bacterium | reverse complement strand
CCATATAACTCACAACCACGAGTCCGACCGTCGAGATAATCGAGGAGGCCTTTTGCTCAGGAAGCCCCGGAAGAAGTTGGCTTTTACCTGAAAGACACCGACACCTGAAAACCGGAGAAGTAGCAGCAAGATTCCTGTAACGAGAACAACCGGAGCGGAACCCGACTACTTCGCACTTGCCAGATTGATTATTCCAAATGCGATGGCAACGGCAGCTGTGATGGGAGTTATCGGGGCATTCGGAGCGAATATACTCAGATAGGCCCCGATACCGAGTAGCGAAAATGCGGTCTTCAGGATCAGGGCAAACCACGTTCCGAATCCACTCATCGTTCCCCACAAGGGTCCCAGGCACTGATCCAGAAAGAAGTAGACGCGGCCCGAACGCAGCATTGCTGTCGCCAGCTCGGCTTTGCTTATGAGACCCGGTAGGAGAAAAAGAGCCGTGATAAGGCAGCTGAGAGGCAGCACTGGGCCGGCCCCAACCGCTGCAATCCCGCGATGAAGGAAAAAAACCTGATCTCAGCGTAGCGCCGGTTGCAATCGCATAAACGTCGAAAAGCCCTAATTCCTTTTTCAGGCCCCGTGTATGCGTCCGTTCTGGCATGGTTGTTCCAGGTTTGGCCTGGTACGCATTTCCACAGCAGGTAGCAGGCGGGCGTTAGCCGGGCTGGCGCATGCGGAAGATAGTTCAAGACAGCCAGATCCGTCGGACTATTCATTTACTTCCAGACGCCTATCACGGACATTCGATCAACCACGCGCACCGGACATCATTTCTCGGACGGCGTGATTTCACTGTCGGGAAAACGCCGCCGGTCAGCACTGAGAATGAGTTCTCGCAGGGCTTCCGCCGATTCGGCAGTCATCCACTGTTTCTCAAAAGTCTCATCCTGCGCAATTTGCGCGATCGCCGAAAGTGCACGGAGATGGAAGTTTCTGTCTTCCCGAGTACTCACCATAACGAAGATGATATGAACCTTGTCCTCCTGGTTGGGGAAGTGGATGCCATTGAGACTACGGGCGACCAGGAGCTGAAACGGGTGCTGCCCGATCAACATTATGTGCGGGATAGCAAGCCCAGGCGCGACCACTGTGCTGCTCCATGTTTCACCTCGAAGAAACAATCTGGCAAGCGACTCCTTGTTCACATCCAATCGTTCAGACAGAACGCCGGCCGCCAGCTCGAAGAAGTCGTCGGCTGAATTGATCCGCATCAGGTCTAGAACCGGACACGTTTCGATAATCCGGTCAAAACGATCCCGCTTAATGGCAAGCAGCTCCTCGGCGCACAGAATGAACGCGTGATCGCCTTCGATCAGTTTCGTCCGTTCGTGGAGTGGCAGACATTCCTCACCGCGCTGAACAGCCAATACGATGCAAGACTTCTCTTTATGAAGCCGAGCGGCATACGAGGTGGCATCTTCCCGCCTTTCAATGCTTACCAATGATTGCGCCGCTTTGCCATGGCTTATCCGGTAGTCCCATTCTTCAAGATCGACGGTGCGTGCAAACAGGGCGTCTGCCCGTAGATGTTTCCGTATCACGGCCAGCTCACCTAATTCTGATCCGGCCTGAAGCAGGTGAACATCCGGTATCTGGAATACGTCACGGGCGGACTGTGCGACGATCGTGTTCACCTCCACGTTTGGCGTCATGGCGATCATTACTTCAGCACGTCCGGCTTGTGCCTCGCTGAGCACTTGCTCCTGAAGCGCGCTTCCGTGAATCGCCGTCAGTCCCTCTGATTTGCTGACCATGCAGTGGTGCTCGTTGCTGTCGACAAGGGTTACGGGTCGCGCGAGACTGAGGGTTCTTGCCAACGCACGGGCAAGAGGACCTGCCCCCACGATTATCGCGCCCGTCCTGTCCAAGCCCGAGCGGGCCAGCTCACCTCGTCGATGCAACCAGTTGATCCCGCTTTTTAGCGTCACCGGGACAGTGGCTGTCGTCAGGAGGGCCATAAAAACCAGAATGGAGAAAATATCCTGTTGGATGATTCCTATCTCGAGAGCGATGCCGATGAGGATGATGTCGACGCCGCCGCGTCCATTCATCCCGACGCCGATGACCAGGCTTTCACGCCAGCCGTGTCTGCTCGGCAGGTAGAAAAGAGCGGTTCCGAGTGCTTTTCCAACGATCGCGACTGTGAAAACGACCAGAAACAGGCCTAACTGTTCCTGAAAGACGCCGAAAGAGACCTCGAAGCCTGCGGTAACGAAGAAGATGGGTGTGAGAAGACCTATGGACGTATCCTGCACGGCATTTCTGAGATCACGGGATAGGGTTAGTCCCAGTACGTTTTCTCGAAGGAAGAGCCCTGCAATGAAGGCTCCCAGGATGGCATGAAGTCCCGCAATCTCGGCAAGTTCGCCGAAAAGGACAGCGATGATCAGTACGAGTGTGAAATTGAAGGTGCGACCCGTAAGACCAGCGTCAGAGAGCAGGCGACCAACATACGGAAACAGCCTCGTCCCGATAAAGACCGTTACCGCGAAGAACACACCTGCCTTGAGCACGACCAATAGCATTTCTCCTGTTGCGAGGCTTCCAATCTCCACGATTCCGAGTACCATTGAAAACACCAGGAGGGCAAGGATGTCCGCCACGAGCGCACCGGCCATCATGACGTGGGAAATCCTGGTGTCTAATATTCGGAGATCCAACAGAATGCGGGAATTCACGGCCAGCGACGTAACGCCGGCTGAGATACCCACGAAGAATCCGACCAGGTTGGATCCTCCGAAACCTGTCACTGCAACGTAACCAAGGGCGAACGGGGTGAAAAATCCGCCTACCGCCGCCAGAAGTCCGGCCCATGAGGCCCGCGAGAGCTCTCGCGGATCGATCTCCATGCCGATATAAAGCATCATAAGGAGAACGCCGAGTTCTGCGAGCACATAGAGCGCTTCACTCCCATGAAGCAGCCCGAGCAGCGGCGGACCCAGCACGACACCGGCGATGAGTTCACCGAGAACCGCCGGATAGCCTAAGCGCGAGGCAAGCCAACCAGCCAACCAGGCAGCCAACAAAACGGTGAATAAATTCAGAAAGTCGAGTTCCATCTGGGTGGTTCGTTACGCGGGGTACTTCAGGTTCAAGAATAGGAAGAAAGCAGTAAATCTCCTTACGTCTGCCGGTATTCGCGGAGGTGCGAATGGTACTGCCGGTTCATATAGCCGATGGGCTGTACCTCGGTCAGTTTGAAGGCGAGCCGTTCGATAGAAAGCTGGCAAGCCCCGCAGTTTGCCGGCTGAGCAACGATTTGTGCTTAGTACACAATTCGCTCAAGGAATGTCCACGGAATCGGGTCTACTTCAGAAATTGCGGGACGACATAAATAATTTCACGCCGAAGAATATCAATCGACTGTGTGGTCGAAATAGTACCGTATCCGTACTATCCAACCCAATTAGTACGGCATCCGTACTATCTAACGCGATTAGTACCCGGTCCGTACCATTTGCCTCGGCTTCCATTCAATATTGAGCTGGCCGACATCGACTCGGCTGTCCTTCTCATGCGAAAACGATCCACTGATCGCCAACAGTTACATTTCTCACGACTTGGTCCTGGCGAGAAGGAAACTTCGCCACGCGGCCAGGACGACCACTGGCAGATAAACAGGATGAAGCGATTGAGAAATAAACGGTTGCAGGAGAAGCAGGGCGACCAGGATCGCGAATGTGGCGGCAAAATATATCTGTCGGGTAGTCGCCGACAACTTGGACCATGCAAATGCGGGAATAACATGAAACGGTAGCGCCCATGCAAGATCCCAGTTCGCTGCTGTCACTTTTTGTGCCGTAGCGAACCACAACAGTCCAAGGAGAATTCCCACGCACCCGAGAATCCCAAATAGTATCCGGTCGAATCGAGCTGATTTCGATTCTGAGACCGGCCGCACGATTCCAATTCCAATCAACGTGATGACCAAGATCCACGCTAGGATGGCCAACCATGGATAGGGGCTCGTTCGGGTGAAGCCGGTACCGGTCCAGAGCAGCGTGTCTTGTACGACGAGCAAGTCAGATCGAGCCCCACTCCCGTCGATGTCGATCGAGGCACGGCTTACGAGCTCCATTAATTCCAGCGGAAGAAATGATCGTTCCTCATAGGTCGTTTTTCGATCGACCGTCGATCCTAGCGCAAGGGCAATTCCCGCATCGGAAAACGCCCGCTGATCGATGTAGGGTTGCAGTAACTCACGAAAACTCTCCTGAACCACATTAGATGAATCGAATCGCAATCCATTCGCCTCTCTCAATAAATCCAGCAAAATGGTCGCGCAGTTCGCGAACAGAAAATCGTATCGGTACGTACGATTCTCGGGTAAGTAATTCTCCAGGATTCGCGCGTACAAGGTGGCCTTGAAATCCGGTGCCAGTCGCAGTTCCTGCTGCACGACGGACCGCCGAACCTGGCGCCATCCGGCTATCACATCTCTCGTCCGGTTAGCGCTGAGTGTGTAATCCATTTTACCGTATATAAATTTCGGTATAAACAGCGGATCGCTGTCGTCAAACGTGCCGTAGTTGAACACCACATCGACCCCGGTACTGTCATCACGAAATCTAAGCGCACTATGTCCGAAAGCGGTATAAATGGGTTGACCTGGATAGATGATCAGGAGAGAAACCTTCGCCTCGCTCGATAAACTTGTCGGGAGTTGCGCGGTGGACGTGCCCGGCAAAAATGCGAGGACGAGAATCGGTAGGACGAAAGATCTGATCAGGTGCGAATTAAAGGCAGCGGCGTATCTTGTGTATGGCGCCACTAACGACACTTTTCGGAGATAGGCAGGGATTGAATCGGACCCAACGCGCGGTATGTGCGATTGATGCATTAGACAAGTCTTCAGAGAGACGATCGACCGAGCTGGTCCACCTGAATCCGTACGAACTTGTAGTCGCCACGGTTCTCTCGGCCCAATGTACGGACGATCGGGTGAATCACATTTCGCCTTCTCTGTTTAGTGCGTTTCCTACGGTTCAGAAGATGGCCCAGGCTTCACCTGAAGAAATCTTTCCCTTCGTCAAGTCCGTAACGTATCCAAACAGCAAATCGCGTCACCTTGCAGGCCTGGCGCGGATGATCGTACAGGACTTTGGCGGGCGAGTACCGAAGAGTCCAAGGGAGTTAAAAAAACTACCCGGCGTGGGTCAGAAGACGGCCCAGGTTGTTGCGGCTGAAGCATTCAATATTCCGACGCTGGCGGTTGAAACGCATGTGTTTCGTGTCTCGCATAGACTTGGTATAGTCAACTCTACGTCGACCACGCCGGACAAAGTTGAGCGTCAACTAAAGCGACTGGTCCAGAGAGAGCGATGGAGTGATCTCCATCACATGCTCATCTTTCATGGTCGTTACATATGTCAGGCTCGATCTCCACAATGCATGCGCTGCCCAGCTTCGTCGTGTTGCACCTACTATGAAAAGATCCAGCAACTTCCTGAACCAATTTCGAATCTTGAAGCCGCCAAAGGTAAATTTTATTGCGGCACACGGAGGCACTATTTTAGTGAAGCGGACCTTGTCACCGATCGATACGGGGTTGAGCAGGTATGTTGCCCCCGGTGCGGTTCGATGAATGTCTTCGTCTCAAAGTCGGGCATTTCGACTAGACGCGTTAAAGATCTCAGAGCGTAAATCTAACCAGTTCGTATAACTCCACGTCACGTTCATTCATCTTGAAACCGACGAATAAGCACATTCTCATTATTCTCGATGGCTACGGTATTGCTGTCGACCCCTCTGTTTCAGCCATTCATAGAGCGCGTAAACCTTATCTCGATTCTCTATTTGAAAAGTATCCACACGCAACGCTGGAGGCATCCGGCTCGGCTGTTGGACTGCCGGACGGGCAAATGGGAAATTCAGAGGTGGGTCATATGAATCTGGGTGCCGGGCGAATTGTCTATCAGGACATCACCCGGATTGATCGGGCGATTGAAGACGGCTCCTTCTACAACAATTCAGTTCTCAAAGAAGCATGTGATCGCATTCGGAATTCGTCTCGAAAGATCCATTTGATAGGACTGTTTTCTGATGGCGGCGTGCATTCTCACATTCATCATCTTCAGGCGCTTCTCAAATTCGCGAAGATCCAAAACTTGAGATCGGACCAGGTGTATGTTCACGCATTCACGGATGGAAGGGATACCGATCCTCGTGGCGGTATCGAATATTGCCAGACTTTGCAGGAGGCAATCGTCGAGTACGCGGTCGGACGTCTTGCTTCGGTTGTCGGTCGGTATTGGGCGATGGACCGGGATCGGCGATGGGATCGGACCCAGCGCGCTTTCGATCTGCTCGTCCATGGGAAAGGAGATACGTTTGATTCTCTCCAGTCGGCGCTCGAGAATAGTTATAGCCACGGCGTCACCGACGAATTCGTCTCGCCGAGAGCGATAGGTACGCCAGAGGAGATACAGTCGGGTCGAATTGATGCGGAGGACTCGGTTATTTTCTTCAACTTTCGTGCAGACCGGGCTCGTCAACTGACCCAGGCTCTCATCAGTAGGGAATTTGGGGAATTTGATCGCGGTTCATTCCAGCCTCTTCACCTGACTACGTTCACCGATTATTCTGCCGATTTCGACGTGCCTGTGGTCTTTCCTGATGTGAATCTTAAAGCCACACTTGGTGAGGTTGTATCAGAGCACGGCGGGAAGCAACTCCGCGCCGCTGAAACGGAGAAATACCCACATGTGACGTACTTCTTTAGCGGAGGCCTGGAAGATCCTTTCCAAGGTGAGGATCGAATACTCGTTCCGTCACCCAAAGTAGCTACGTACGATTTGCAGCCCGAAATGAGTGCCCCGGGACTAGCCGATAAGGTTGCCGCTGCGCTGGCAGAGAACGATTTCACGCTCGTCGTCCTCAATTTCGCTAACCCGGACATGGTGGGTCACACAGGTGTTTTCGATGCAGCTGTAGAAGCTGTCGAGGCGGTCGATGAAGCAACGCGGATTGTAATAGATAGCGCAGTCGCGAATGGTTACACGGTTAATATCATCTCGGATCATGGCAATGCAGACTGCATGATGAATCCAGACGGTTCTCCTTTCACCGCCCATACGACAGCGCTGGTCCCTCATCTGATTATTAAGGAAGGATTTGATGGGCCGGTTCGAGACGGCAAATTGGGAGACATCGCCCCGACGATTCTCAAAATTCTAAACCTGACAATTCCTGAAGAGATGACAGGAGACGTGCTGATTTGATATGTTTCTGACCGCACTGAACAATTAGACGAGCATGGAACAGGTACTTCGCTATGATATTCCGGTTATTCATCCGATTGCGGTCCATTTTCCGTTCGTGCTTGTTCTGCTCGGGCTCGGATTTGGCCTGGTCTGGCTCTTCAGGGATCGAATCCGGTGGTTAGCTACCGCGAGCTACATCCAGATTTTGGGATTCGCAGGAGCGATCGTTGCTTATCGGTCGGGCGATGCCATGGAGAAGCAAAGCGAAGGCTTGCCCATTGTTGGCGAGCTGGTTCGTTTGCACAAAGATGCAGCACTTTTGGCTACGTGGGCAGCAGGCCTGTCCGTCATAGCACTACTGGGAGCCCGATACCTGCATCGAATGAATACCTCCCATCCGGGAACACCTCTCGGGGTTCGACTTGTCGTGGTTCTCATCCTAGTGCTCGCGGCAACACTGGTGGTCTGGACCGCACATATTGGCGAAACCATGGTCTGGGGAGTCGTTTCGTAGTGTCCACATTCGTGGACAAAAAACCAGCCTGAACGTCTCAGGAATGATCATTTTGCCCCTTTACACCGGCAAATTAAGAATGGTAAGGGTATTCTTGTCTGTGGCACACGATTGTCTGTGTAAGTGGTCGGGGTCCGGCGAACATGAATAGAAACCAAAATCCGGACGGGAGGGATACCATGACTTTTCAGCTACACCGACTTCGTTTCGCAGGGCTATTTCTCATCCTTTTCGGGCTCTTGATTGCGGCTGCGCCGAGTGATGTGCTTGCTCAGCGCTCAAAGTCGTCGGAGGGTCGCAGCAGTTCCAAACGTACCACACGCGTTGAAAAGAGGGCTCGTACATCAAAGTCTCGCGCAGACAAGCCCCGCGGTTCAAAATCACGAGCGTTCAAATCTCGATCCTCAAAACCCCGAGCGTCCGAATCCAGGGCGTCCAGACCACGCGCATCAAAATCTCGATCATCAAAACCCCGAGCGTCCACATCCAGTACGTCCAGACCACG
>BTQE01000128.1:0-8481 GCA_036985715.1 Rhodothermia bacterium | reverse complement strand
GCAGTGTAGCTTCATCGAGCCTTCCCGATAACGCCTGGTATTTGGCCTCTATCGTTGCCATGCTTTCCATGGCCCCAAGGTAAACAAAAACACTGATATGTTCAAGTTATTATTGCTTAAGTGCTTAGTGAACCTAGTATTATAGCTCAGTCACGTAAGAGATGAGCTTCTAGCGGCTCGAAAGCCGCCACTCGAATTCAGACATTTTTATCCGTGTATTGTTTGGCATTTCCTAAGTCCGTGATCACCTTAGGTGTGCGAGTGTTTTTCTATGCGTTCAAAAGGACATTTCTGAATCGCGTATGTGATTAACCCACGCCCACGTTCAGTGTATTCACGTGTAGAGATAACCAATGTCCGATCACGACCTGGATCTGTTCTTTTTGGGATCGAAAAGCGAGCAGCGACAGTTTTTGCAGGAAGCCGTCCAACTCGTACTTAACGACCACATCTTTTGGCGGAGGAATTATTACCCGAAGGACCCCCCCACTATTCCGTACCCGGTCGTTGAGGGGGAAGACGCTCGCCACTACAAGGAGCTGTTTTTCACAGAGCTTTTCTCCCTGATCTCCGACCTGAAACTGGACGTACCCTTCTTTTCACCGCGCTACATGGCCCACATGATCTCGGAATCCACCCTTCCGTCCCTTGTGGCCTATTACGCTACGCTTCTCTACAATCCCAACAACGTTAGCAGCGAAGCCTCGTCCGTCACCATTCGGCATGAATTGGAAGTAGGGAAACAGTTCGCGGAGCTTTTCGGCTTCCCCCGCGAACGGTCGTTCGGTCATCTCGCCTCAGGAGGAACGATTGCGAACTACGAATCGCTCTGGTTTAATAGGGCCGGACGATTTCTTCCGGTTTCGCTTGCCCTGGCTCGAAGAAATTTGAGCCTTTCGAGCGAAACGACTACGAGCGATACGTTTTGGGAAAAAATGAACGTGCCACTCTCCGAAGTGGAAGAAGATCTTTTAAGTTTCCTCGCGGAAGCTGCGGACACGCCAACGAAAGCCTTTGCACTGCTCAAGCCCTTTCTCCTGATGTACACGGGAGACCGCGAATTCCAGCGACTGGTCGAGAAAGAATTTCAGATCAAATGGAAAGACCCCGTCTTGATCTTGCCACGGACGGCTCATTACTGCTGGTCCAAGGCAGCTTCTGTCTTTGGCCTCGGAAAAAACAATCTCTTGAAGCTGGATATAGATGAAGAATTCCGCATCCGTCCCGAGAGCTATCAAAAGGTCCTCGAAGAGTGCGAGGCCGAGCGAATACCCGTCATTCAGACCGTGTTGGTAGCGGGTTCCACGGAATTCGGGTCTGTCGATCCCATTGGAGAACTGGTCGCGATACGGGAAGAAATGTCCGCGAACGGACTCTACACTCCAATCCACGTGGACGCGGCTTTTGGTGGCTATTTTGCGACGATGTTTCAATCGGGGCAGCGCCACTCGTTCAATGGAGATTCAGATCTTTTCAACGACACGCCCTGGTTGAAGGAAGCCATGCACGCCATCGGCAGGTGCGACTCGGTTACCGTCGATCCGCACAAGGCCGGTTTCGTCCCGTATGGCGCCGGATGCATAGTGCTCAAACACGGATTCCTAAAAGATGTCGTAGCGGAAACAGCTCCGTATATCCTGGATTCGAGCGATACCACCAGCTCGAATGAGGCCATGCCGCAACTTGGCCGATTCATACTCGAGGGGTCCAAACCAGGGGCCGCTGCGGCAGCGACCTGGTTCAGCCATCAACTGATTCCTCTCAACATGGACGGGTACGGCAGGCAACTAACGGAGCTTTGCCGCATCGCCAGGCGCTTCGATTCTTCCCTTCGAGAAGCGGAGAGTAAGTCCGTTGACGGAATCAGACTGATTTCTGTCAACAAGCCGCATTTGAATATCGTCTGCTTTTTCGCACTACCGGACGATGCCTCGTCATTTAGCGAAATCAACACGCTGAACGCGGCGCTTGCAGGACGTTTCGGCATCCAGGACGTCCTCAGTATTCAGAGTTACGACTACCTCCTGTCGCACACGATCATCTCAAAAGACTTCCCCTATATCGAACAGCAGCCGCAGCTGACGCACCTTCAACGGGACGCAGACGCCATCGATGTCTTGCGCCTGGTGTTTATGAATCGATGGGTTGAGAAAAAGGAGGCTTCAGGCCGAACGTACCTGGAGGAGTTTCATGCGAAACTTCTGACTGAAGCCGCCAGAACATGGAGGGAAATCAGATCGAAACGTAATGAGACGGAGGAAACGACCCGTTAAGTATTTTCGGATGCCGACACCCATGAACTATGAATCGTTCGTTATTTCAGTCGGTGGGACGCTTCTAAATGTGAACGCGACCGTTCGCAACACTGGCCATGACCTGCTCGTGTTTCTTCACGGGCTTGGCTGTTCCAGTGAGACGTTTCGAGATGTCTGGCAGCGCCCCGAGTTCAACGAGTACTCGATTCTCTGTCTGGACCTACCTGGATTCGGTCGATCTGACGCGACCAGGTCGTTTTCATATTCGATGGAAGACCAGGCTCTAGTCTGTGCAGAAGTCCTTTCTCACTACCCGACCAACGATATCCATCTGATCTGCCATAGTATGGGAGGAGCTATCGGGCTCCTTCTTCCGCAAGAGATTCTCAACAGAACCAAATCGTTTTCCAACATCGAAGGCAACTTGAACCCGGAAGACTGTGTCTTTGGGAGTCGAGGAGTGAGCACGGTTTCGTACGATGTCTTCGTTTCAGAAATCCTTCCTGAATTCAAGCGATCGTCAGACAACTGGGTAAAGAACGGGCTGATTACGGCGAATCCGTACGCCTTTTATGAGAGTGCCAAATCGATCGTTGCGTGGTCCGACAGCGGGAAACTCCTGCGTGCGTTCCGCGATCTATCATGCCGGAAGGTCTATATGTACGGTGAACAAAACGCGGATCATCCAACGGTCGCTACCGTCGAGGGTATTTCAAAAATCGAAATTACAGGGGCCGGCCATTTCGTGATGAACGATAATTCGGATGAATTCTATTCCGAGCTCTTGCGATTCGTTCGGGGCTAGAATCAATCGACGAGTACGTCAATTCAGAAGAGGGCGGATTAGTACGGATCCCGTACTAAATGGCCGAGATGGTACGGAGTCCGTACTAATGGGCCGGGTTGGAAACGACCATCGGGTAGTCGTCCCGAATATCTACCGAATGGCTTTCTTTGCCCACATCTACATCACTTTGGCCCTTGGTCGCTGCCGAAGAGGCGGAGATATTCGTGGAATTCAAAACGTCGATTTCTCTGGAATCCAGTTCCTTCTCTGAGAATGCCGAGCTGAACCAAATCTCTCACGAGTCGGTTTGCCGTTTGATGTGATACCTCAAGAAAACTCGCGACCTCGTTGACGCTAGTAACCGGCTGATGATAGAGATGCGAGAGGAGGCTCTGGGCATTTCCTGCTCGCTGGTCGAGTGAAAGTATCCGATTTTCTATGTCATCGCGAAGATGCAATATTTTCTGAAACGTTCTTACTCCGGTCCGAGCCGTCTCCCGAACTGCGAGTAAGAAAAATCTCAGCCAGTGACCTAAGTCGTCTGATCCTCGAACAACAGAAAAAGCTTCAAAATAAGCTGCTCTGTGCTGCTCAAAGTAGCTTGATAGATAAAGAGAGGGCGTTGTCAAGAGACCATTGGATATCAGATACAAGGTGATCATCAGTCTTCCAATTCTTCCGTTTCCGTCCAAGAAGGGGTGAATGGTCTCGAATTGATAGTGGCTGATGGCAATTCGAATAAGGTGGGGCACATCAATCGTATCATTGTGCCAGAAATGTTCGAGATCACTGATCAACTCGGGGATCTGCAAGTGTGGCGGCGGAATGAATACGGCGTCGCGCAGACTGGCGCCACCAATCCAGTTTTGACTCCGACGCCACTCACCCGGTTGCTTGTTTGCGCCTCGTACACTTTGAAGAAGTGTTCGATGCGTATTTCGAAGTAGTCGACTTGAGAGCGGTAAATGTCTTAGAGCAGAAATAGCTTCGTTCATGGCCAATATATAGTTCTGAACTTCTTGCCAGTCATCCCTCCTCTCCGGTTTGATTTCTTCGACGGGTCTGATGGCCTCGTCGATCTTTGTTTGAGTCCCCTCGATTCGACTGGACTCGCTAGCTTCTTTTATGACATGAAGACGAAGATAGCGGTCAATATCTGGCACGATCCGAGAGTAGGCGTTCAGTTCACTGAGCGACTTCGTCGCCTCTTCCAACAATGTGTTAATTCTGGCATCTGTCCATGTCCATTCATGATTGATCTCGGACGGAATGAATGCTTTGTAGCGATTCCGTTTTAGATACGTACCGGATTTGAATCTGCTAATGTCCATCGTCTTCCGTGTAGCACATCCTACTAAAAACATTCGTTTGTGACTCTTATCGTACATAAGATAATTCATATGTAAATATATACAATGTTTATTTACATATAAAAAACCTTATGTAAAGATCGAGTTGAATGCATGACTACCCTTCTCACACCCTCGATCCCATGCATTCGATCCGGATTCTCCCGAAGCGTCTGCGGCCCGGTTTCCAGCCACATCGCTCACTATCCCTTGCCGATATAGTACTGGAATCCCTGACTTAGAATCCCTTTGTATTATAGTATATTGACTCCCTGAGCGGGCCACGGCTTTACACACGAAGTAAATTCGCAGAGACGGTAGGAGCTGATTCGGACGCTTTCCACATCAGCCCTAACCGTGCCTCTCCGCGTACCCGGCTCAGCTTTCCGAGTTCGTATACGGATAATCACTATGAGCAACCGCATGCAAGTAGAGAAGAAATACCCGGGTATACCGACAACATCTGATGGCTCTGGGGCTGTTGTGTGGGTGGAAACCCATATCTCGCAAGGAGCCGGCGCCTACCCAATCACGTCCTCGACTGAAATGGCGCATGGATTTAATCGATCAATCGTGAACGGCGAGACCAATTTGTGGGGTGACGTTTTACAGTTTTTCGAACCGGAAAGCGAGCATAGCTCGGCAACCGTTTGCGAGGGGTTCGCTCTTGCCGGAGGCCGCGTAACCAACTTTACGTCGGGCCAGGGTCTGATTCTAATGAAAGAGGTGCTCTATACGATCAGTGGCAAGCGCCTTCCTGTCGTTTTCCATATCGGGTCCAGAGCACTGACGAGTCAGAGCCTCAACGTGCACGCCGGCCACGACGACGTGATGGGCGTTGAGGACGTGGGTTGGGGAATGCTTTTCACTCGAAATGCTCAGGGAGCAGCCGACCTTGCGTTAATCGCCCGCAGAGCGGCCGAAGAGACTTTTACGCCGTTCTTTAACGTTCAAGATGGATTCCTTACTACGCACACTGTCGAAAATATTCTTTTGCCGGAGCCGGAGTTAATGAAGGAATTCGTAAAAAACCCGGCCGATACGCTTCGCAACTTCTTTGATCCTTACAACCCGGTAATGACCGGCGCCGTCCAGAATCAGGACAGCTACATGAAGGGAAAAATCGCCCAGCGCCACTACTACGATCGGGTGCTGGAGTCGGTGAAAAGTGCGATGAAGGATTTTGAAGGCCTTACCGGTCGAACGTATCAGGTCGTAGAGCCTTATCGGATGGACGACGCCGAGTACGCTATCGTCGGTATGGGGACTATGATCGATACTGCCGAAGCCACCGTGGACTGGATGCGTAAGCATCTGGATATGAAGGTAGGCGCCGTCCACGTGACGTGTTTCCGACCCTTCCCCGGCCCGGAAATAGTTGAAGCTTTGAAAAACGTGAAAGCTTTCACAGTCGTTGAGCGCATGGACAATCCGATGGCGCAGTCCAATCCCCTGACCCGAGAAACCAAGGCCGCGTTTGCAGATGCAGTCCTCGGCATGGAGGGATATCCGGACATCGAACGCATTCCTAAGATTTACTCAGGCTCGGCGGGTCTTGGATCGCGAGACATTCGCGCAGGCCACTTCATCGCTGCGAGCAAAAACATGATGAACGGCAACGGACGGGCATATTTCGTGATGGGTATCGCTCACGATTTGGCTTTATCCGTGGATGAAGATCCAGACATTCGTCCTCCGGGGGCGTTCTCGATGCGCGGTCACTCGGTCGGCGGCTTCGGTTCGGTGACGACGAATAAGATCATCGCCACAATCGCGGGAGATGTATTCGGTAAAAATGTCCAGGCGTACCCCAAGTACGGTTCAGAGAAGAAGGGTCTTCCGACGACCTATTATCTCACCGTCGCCGATGGAATAATTCGAACCCACTCGGAGCTTAATTACGTTGATTTCGTCCCCCTCAACGATGTGAACGCCTTTCTTTATGGACATCCTCTCGGTGGACTGCAACGTGGCGGAACGATTTTCATCCAGACGTCCAAGACCTCTCCAGAGGAGGTGTGGGCTCACGTACCTGTGGAAGCGAAAGCCAAAATTCGAGACGGCGGTATTCGGGTGATGGCGCTTAATTCGGCGAAGATCGCTAAAGAAGAAGCCCCTTCAGCAGATTTGGAAGTTCGAATGCAGGGTATCGTCCTGCTGGGCATTTTCCTGAAAGTGACACCTTTCACGGCGGAGGCCAGTCTCTCCGACGAAGAATTAATGGCGGGCGTCGAAAAGGCGGTTCGAAAGTACTTCGGGAAGCGTGGCGAAGCTGTTGTTCAGGCGAATCTAACCGCCATCAATCGCGGTTACGAAGAAGTTTTCGAAGTGTCGCGGAAATGCATGGAGTCCGATGCAACCTCCCCAATCCAGAAACCGCAAGAAGATATTGAACTGCTCGCGTAGCAATTCCGGTGGCTGAGATGCGCCGGAAGCAGAAACTAAAAGGTATTAACCATGGGAGTAACGACGAACGAAATCGACGTAACTAAACTAAGTAGTTCGAGCGGAGACGGAGCTGGCGGCGACGAGGCGCTCGACGTGCAGTCTTTCTTCGAAAACGTCGTTCTGGAGTACAATAAGGGCAACGACGATCGCCTGGACGCTGACGTTCAGCTCGCACGTAGTATTATTCCATCCGGAACCGGCGCACTCAGGGACTTCAGCTACATCGCACCCGAGATTCCCGAATTCATACCAGAGAACTGCGTCGGTTGCATGACGTGCGTCATCCAGTGTCCGGATACCGCGATCCTTGGAAAAGTGGTCGAGAAGGATGCGCTCGATAAGGAAACTGCAGGTCTCGAAAACGGAAATGTGGTCTACCTGGAATCTCAGTTCACTGAGACGAAGAAGTTCTTCGAAGCGCCCCAAAAGAAGGGCGACGAACCTGGACTGTTCGGTATTTTCATCGATCCCACGAAGTGCAAAGGCTGCGCAGAGTGCGTCGAAGCATGTGAGGATCTGGGCTACAATGCTCTCAAGATGATCGAGAAGGAAGATGATACGGTGCCTGCTTACCAGCAGGGAATCGACTTCTTCCGAAAACTACCGGCAACGCCAGAGCGCTATATCAGCGACAAGCTACCGGTAGACATGATGCTTGCCGAAGACAGCATGCTTTACGTCGGCGGAGCTGGTTCCTGCGCGGGCTGCGGGGAAGCAACCGTCCTCAGAATGTGGCTTGCCGCACTCGGCTACCAGTATGGCAAAGAGAATATCGGCATCGTGGCGTCTACGGGATGCAATACGGTGTACGGCAGCACGTATCCCTTCAATCCGTACCTGGTCCCGTGGACCAACAGTCTGTTCGAGAACGGCCCTGCCGACGCCATCGGGATTCGACTCCGATGGGACCAGCTCGGATGGCAGGACAAGCAACTCTGGGTGATCGGAGGCGATGGAGCGATGCTCGACATCGGTTTTCAGAGTATGAGCCGCGTCCTGACGTCGGATCTCAATATCAAGATTTTGGTTCTCGACACACAGGTCTATTCCAATACGGGCGGGCAGTCTTCGACTGCCTCATTTACAGGACAAGAAACGAAGATGAGCCAGTTTGGAACGGCTATCTCCGGAAAACAGGAGCAGCGAAAGGAGCTCGGACGTATCGCCATGATGCACCCAAACACGTTCGTAGCCCAGACTGTCGCGTCTATACCGAATCACTTTTACAAGTCCATTTTGGATGCAGCGAGTTTTGATGGACCGGCTGTCGTGAACACGTATACCACTTGTCAACCCGAGCACGGCGTGGGAGATGACATGGCGCGCCTCCAGGCGAAACTTGCAGTAGAGACGCGGACCTTCCCGGTCTTCATCTATGATCCCCGTAAGGGAGATACGATTCGCGAGCGGCTCAGCCTTCAGGGCAATCCGGCGCAGACAAAAGACTGGTACACGGTTCCCAAGACCGGCGAGACATACGACTTCGTCAGTTTCGCGAAGACCGAAGGACGCTTCGCAAAACAGTTTGATAAAGATGGTAACCCATCGACGACTCTTCTCGCCGGCCAGGCGGATCGTCTCTCCAACTGGCGAATTCTCCAGGAGATGGCGGGTGTGCTCAATGGATCTGGCGCCGCTACCG
>BTQE01000127.1:0-8586 GCA_036985715.1 Rhodothermia bacterium | reverse complement strand
GACGTCGAATAGATGAACCGGGATGTCGTCCACCATTTCGCCTGCCTGTGGCCCTCGAATCTGTACGCTCCAACCATCACTCTGAAATGCTCTTACCATGTTCGACGCAAACGTGAAAGAGGCATTGCCCCACAGATATCTATCGTGATCCGTTCCCTTCACAGCCTCATTGTAGTTGAATCCGGAGACGGGATTATTCTCACTGTCGTAGGGTAAGCGGGCCATGTATCGGGGAAACGTGAGACCGACATAGCGAGCGTCTTCCGAATTTCGGAATGAGTTCCACTTGGCGAAATCAGCCGTCTGCATGTACGCCGTCAGATCAGGAATCTTCTTCCACTCGTCCATCGTGTCCTTCCCGAAAAACTTGGGTCCGATGGAGCCTATGAATGGGCAGTGTGCCGACGAAGCGACTTTGGAAAAATTCGACAACAAGGCGATATCAGCTGCTGAATTGCCAAATTCATACGCGGAAATAATCGCTGCGTACGGATCCGCACCTGGCTGGTCGTAGGCTTCACTATAGATCTTTTTATACATCGGCGATTGGATGAGCTCGGGCGAATCCTCAAACGAATCGCGCGCAGCGTCCTTTGACATGTTCAGTATCTCGATCTTGACATTCTTTCGAAAATCCGTTCGATCGACAAGAAGTTTCACGCCACGCCAGGAGGCTTCCAATTGCTGGAACTTGTCATGATGTAGAATTTCATCCAACTGCGAGCTCATTTTCGCGTCAATTCCTGCAATCATCCCGTCCAGAAGATTCTTGTCGATCTTTTCAACAGGTTGTTCCAATTCACCCACAGCGTCCACAAACACCTTGATCGCAGCCGCCATCATCGCGGAACGTTCATCGTCCGCAACTACACTGACGTCTTTAAAGCGCTCGATGCTCACTCCTTCGTCTGGGCGACTCAAATTCACCTTTGACAGAATGCTATCCAGCGTGTTTTCCTTGACATCTTCTGTTTGAGCTGCAGCTTCTGCCGGAGCTTCTTGAGTCTTGGCCATTGCCTTTCTCCTGAGATTTAATACGTCGTGTAAAAACTAAATGACTTATCCGCTGGACGGCTACTCTCCAGTCTCTTCATCGGTAGTTCGAACGCTCGGAACCACCTTTTCCAACTCCGCCAGTAGCTCTTCTCTGGCTGCTTCATCGGTAATTACCGACTCCAATTGCTGACGAAAATCTCTCACGCTGATCAATCGATTCCGCAAGTCCTGGAGTAGATTCCGAGCAGCCAGAAGTCGACTCAGCCCGGGCACTTGCTTGGCAATTTCTTCGGGGCTGAAATCGGCCATGTTTTCGATATTCAATTCGACCGATATCTCACCTTCTCCCGTCAGCTTATTGTCGACTGTGTATTCAAGACCCAGGTCCTGAGACTTCATGACCTTCTCGAAATTATCCTTGTTGAGATTGATAATCTCTCGATCCTCAACAGGTACGTCGGATTCTTTTCCTGAGAAGTCGCCAGTGACCATTAACCTCAGTGGAAGCTCTACCTTTTTCTTGGCATCGCCTTTCTGAACTTCGAGGAAGAGATTAATTCGTGCCGGTGGTTTCTCGTGCTGAAAACTCTTTGCCATTTTCTTCTGAATTAGGTTGAACAAGTACGTATCAACTCTGGACAAGAGGCCTGTCGAGCAGCCAGAGAAGCAAGCCGCGAACAAGTTTACTCAGTGCCATCTCCATTCGCGGCTTAAAGGACAGCACGTCGTACAAAACTGTCGAAATGTGGACACGAGGGTATCCGTGTCACATTAATGTATCGAATTGTGTACAAAAATAAAGTATTTATGCGCAATTAGAACCGTGTTTTTAGTCGAGTTTTTATTGAATCTTTTGATTTAACCCTGCGGTAACGTGAGTGCGTAGGCGGCATCTATTCGGCAGATCTTTTCGAATATGTCAGTCGTACTCTTCACGAGCGCTGTTTTGTCACTTGATGAAGCTTTTGCGTTCATCGTCAAATAACAAGTGTGCAACGACGACCACGCGGTTAGCGCGAGATCGGGCTCCCATTCTGCCAATCCGTGTTGTTCAATTGTCTGGTCTAGTTTCTCAAGAATTGATCGTGCGATTGACGGTCTTTTCCCTTTTATGCAGAGATCAGCCAGATGCAATTGCCTCTCGAAACTCTCTTTTGCAGATCGATCCTTTTCTCCGCCCTCTCGCATCAATTTGATTGCGCCTGCTAAATCGCCTTTCTGAAGAAGCTTTTGGGCCGCTTTTTTCTGATCGTCCAAATGATTGTCATCGGTTGGAGCACCTCGGCCTACAGAGCCACTCGTTTCACCGGACCCAAGTAGACGTAGCACTTCGGTTTCAATCCATTCAGCACAGAGAGGGCTCACAAACGGGGTACCATCGACAAACGTCAATTCGGTTAATTCGGGTACTCGTTTTAGCAAAAGAGCTGTCTCCTCTAAAACGGAGTGCCTTGCATTCTCCCATGTAGGACCCAGTTTCTCCAGAGCACCGGCAGTAAGTAGCTGAAGATCGATCCAGAAATGGAAGGATCCTTCTTGAAAAGACGCTTCCGACTCTTCGAGGAGTTTCTTCGCATCATCAGTTGCGAGAAGAGATGTGAGATACGTTCGTCGCTGTTCCAGCGGAGCGGGAATCTTCGTTTTTCCGGTCTCATTCGGCGGCGCTGCTACGATAGCACTCCAGCGAAGGGCTCGGAGAACTCGATACGGAATGGGATTAGTCGGATCTGAAGTTCTGTAAAAGGTGCTCGCTTTTGTCACGGCCATGGATGCATCCGAAGCAGAGTTAAGTTCCGCCGGCGGGCCCGGAACGTCGTCAGTCGGGCCCTCCCCCTGGGATTTTGGTTTCGAAGCGGCTTTTACTTTTGGCTTAGGCAACCGGCGTTCCAAATCCTCTAGCACCTGCTTGATCCCGCTGAGTGCTGGTGCCTTGTCACCCATGGCGTCCATTATGAACTTCTGAAACTCGTCGAATCTCCTGATCGCCTGTCTAGCGGTTACCTTTTCCGCTTCAGTTGGCTTGTAGCCCTCAAGCGCGTCCATAACTTTCTGGGTAAAGAAAGCTAGCGCGTTCTGGCGTGCAGTCATTCGTTCCGGAAACAGGCTCTCCCAGAATTGTTCTGTGATTACACCAAGCACACCAATCCCCTCGACAAATCCAGAAAGACCGTCCTTTTTCGTCAGAGCAAACGCCAGATATGAACCGACGAGTACATCCTTCGTTTTTTCTGTAAGGAGTTGGGTAGACAGATCGGCGATTAGCTGATAGTTGTTTTCGCTCAGCTCATCGATTTCAGATTTGACTGTTTCAAAATTCTGGTCGTATCGAACGTTTTCTCCGCACGGATCGGACTTCGAAATCGGTTTTGCGAACTGCTGGACAAATTCGGACAGCGTGTCCTCTTCGTCGGATTGGTCTGAATCAGATCCTTCGAGACTGGTTTCCCCGGCGGCTTCAACAGTGTCGTCAGTCGATGCGTCGTCGAATGATCCCATCGTATCGGTCCCTTCGTCGACATCGGTAACCGCCGTCTCTTTATCACGTTCACTCATGGATACGTAAACCAGCTCCGTATTCGAATCAAAAATTCCTTCCGTCTCTCAGTTGAGCGAGTCTAAAAACTGTAGCAGAGATATTTCCTCGGTCTCGATCAATCTTCCGTAACGTTCCGGTATTGAAAGTACGATTTCTGCGGCGTCACGGGTACCCAACGTATCCACGCGGAATAGATTCTCCAAATCCAGGGACAATTGGAGAATTTGGACGATACCGGACGCCGGAGTTTTAGAGAAGTTTATGTAAAGAGAAGGCGCCGCCCCGTCAGATCCTCGGCGGATGTTCCAGATTAAAGTTGGCTCCAAATCTGGACTCGCAATTAATCGCAAACAGACTTCCAGCCAAAAAATCACGGATGCTATCAGCAAATCTCCTTCAATCAATGGAAACTGCAAGCCGTAGCCCAGTCTCGGCTGTCCTCTGCCTTTGAGTGGAAGAAAGATGTCGAGAAGGTTTTTAAATGCCACGTATTTCCTGCTATCCTGAAACGTATCCCAGAGTTTGGTACAGAATTCACTAAACGAGATTTTATCCAGGACGGTCACGCCATCAGGCGAACCATTGTTGCTTGGGAAAATTAGTTTGGCTTGTTGATGAATTACTTCGTCGAGGTCGGCGGTGCTCACTCGCCCTTCAACTGCATCGTCGACCATAGAACGTGTCGACTCGAATAGATCCGAAAATTGGTCGACGAGGCGTGAAACTGGAATTCGAGCCAATCCCCCCGGTTCAAATTGTAGCGCGGCAAAAAATGGATATTTTCGGCCCGACAGGTCACGGCTTGGACGAATGGTTCCAACGAGAGGACCTGATCCGTCTAGATTATGAAAAAGAAAACAGGACGGTCCGGCAGTATCATAGATATGTTCAAAATTCTCGACGTGACGACTCTGGACAAAACGAAGGCCTTCCTGAATCCATTCGTCCATTGCACGAAATCCGTCACTGGACGCATTGAATCTTACAAAATCGGCGCGTGACGAAAGCTTCCCGAAGTACGACAAATCCATATCGCTATTCGTTTTTCGACTGGTTTTGCGCGATCTCCTTTTAGACTAGTTACCTAGTTTCTCAGGAATATTGATCTTGAAAAAATTCGCGTTGCTCAGCGGATTATCACCACGTTCTACCCACGCTTCGTAAACGGCGCGGATATCATTGGACATATCCCACTTCAGGATAGTACGGTTTCCTTCCTGCGGATATTTCCCAGCTGCAGCCAGAAACTTGAACAGAGCCCATTCACCCTGGTACTCTTGAGAAAGCCGGCTGTCATCTTCTAGAAAAACCTGCAATTTTACATCGCTTTCGCCAGGCCAGACTATAGTAAACCGCTGACGCGGCCCCAAATCGTACCTGTGTTCGTTTCCGTGAATATTTACAACGTAAGATTCCACCAGCGCGGAGGGTTGCTCCGGTTGATCCGGCGCCAATTCTAACGTCCATTTCAACCGGTCACCGTCATAAAGAAGGTTTTGAAGATTGCGCACGCGCTCCAGCGCCGTCCGAGTTGCTCTGGACAATCTGATCCCACGGTTTACCCATGTCCGCGGTAACAACGTATTTTCGTCCAGAAACGGCATAAGCTCAGCCGTAACAAAAGTGCTGAACGTGCCTCTGTCTGGCCGGAAATAAACCTCGAAATCGCCGATAATCGCCTCGCCACGGTTGCCAAGGGGGTATTTCCCCTTGAGGTCTGTTTGAAAATCTTCATAGACAACAGTTCTCCACCGATTGTCCAGGTGTGTTTGCACTGAACCCAGAAGTGCTTCCCACGCAAGAATGACCGGCTGCTGAAACAGCTCAATTAAAATGTTGCTGATTACCGAAGACTGATCTCTTAAAGCTTCCTGGATATCACCGTAGTACGTTCGAAGCAGAACGCCTCTTTCATTCAACACTCGCTGAGCGTATTCAGCTGCATCAGAATTGTTGCCCACAAGGAGTTCCATGTCCTGGCCAACGGTTGATAAAACATTAAGCACGTTTTTCAGTGCATCAGCTTCTCCTCCTGATGGGGCATTCCGGACTTTGAGCTCGTGCAGCGATTGAAAGGTGCTCTCCACATAGTTAGTCGGCTCTCGTTGCGGATTCTCACTTTCTGAAGGAAATGTCTCCCTGCCAACATTCAGTAGCAGCAACAGTATCGGAGATTCCTCCGGGTCAGCGAGCACTTTCAGTCTCTTAGCGGCATCGTTGACATTCTCGAAGGACTTAATTCTGGCAGCTCGCAGAAACTCTATCCAGGCCTTCCGATAGTCTATCAAATACAGACGAGTAAGTTCTTTTTCGAGAATGTCCGGATCATCCACCTGGAGTTGATTTTTCGCCCACGGTACCCAGTCATCGCGACCAGGGGTGGTGCTTTTCTCAGTGATTTTATCGGCGACAAACGATTCCCAATTCCCCTGTGTAAAGAAATTCGAAATCTCAGGATCGGTGTCGAAGAACGTGGCATTTCTCCCGAGCATACTGCTAAGGGAAGTGATTCCGAGTCGGCCCTCATTGGCACTTTTTAGCTCTCTATAAAGACTCTCGTAGCTGACGTTTTCATTAAAACGGTTACTGGCACGCGATACCAGGCCGTTTTTCTCGGAAAACGAAACCACAATGTTATCGCGAATTCCGTCAACGAAAGCGTCCAGCAATACCTGTACTTTTTCATTGTCAAGCGATGGACTTTCTGACGCCATAGATTTCATTTGAAGCTTAAGAAAATCCGAAACGCCTGCGACGGTGTCGAGAACAGCCGTGTTACTCGTAAGAAGCAGGTACGCCATGGTGCGTTGTTCCAGTCGGAATTTCTCGGAATCGTCGTCATAGGGCCGACTGTTCACGTTGTCAATGCGATCCTGCAGAGGCAGAAATACGTATTCATTTACAAGCTCCCGGACCTTTTCCAAAAAAACTTTTCTAGCCGGATCTCTGACATCAGATCCCCTGTCGAGTCTCCAACCAAACACGGGCGGACTTTCCAGTCTGGTGATCAGAGATTGCAGCGATTCTAGTTCATCTACTGCCTCATCGGTTAGATCTGTATCAGCAAAATTTAATTGCGACACTTCACTGGCAGCTTGTTGAACGACTCCCAAACGTGTCGAGCTGCGAACGACGGCCTGGCCCGCCCCGATCACGAACAATACCAGAAGGATTAACGTTGCGGCTGCAATTCCCGACTTCACGAAACGACCACGGACGGCCGCCCGGGACGTCTGGGAGACCAGATATTTATCGGGAATGATGACCTTCTCAAAGATATCCTTTATGAAATACGCCTTCGTCTCAGTTACGGGCTCCGACTCTTCGAACGTTGCAGTCTCGAATCCAAAACGTCCTGCGATTGCGGAAAGAACCCTGTCGATAGGGACTCCCTCCTGAGTGCCACTGGAAAAGTAGAAACCCCGGAAAGCGGGCGTATCCCGATACGGATTCGGCTGAAAGAGCATGGTAACAAACTGCGTGAGCTTCTCTTTCAACGAAGCGAATTCCAGCGGGAAGACGTATACCAAATGCCGCTCAGCCCGCTTCATCGCAAGTCCCAGACCCTCGTTCCGCCAATTCAGAAGTGCGCTGGCGATTTGGCCAAATTCATTTTCGAAAAGCTCCCTCAGGTTAGACTCCTCTTCCCATTTTTGAGGCAGCGTGCAACCCAGGATTTGCTCCCGCTCTTTTCTACTGAGTGCACCGAAGAATTGAGTGAAACCGCGTATGAGATCCAGTTTCGTAAAAATCAGATAGATGGGAAACGTTACGTCGAGCCGGGTTACGAGATCGTCGATACGCCGCCGGATTGTCGAAGCGTGCCATTCGATCTGATCTGGTGTGGCGTCTGCCAGTTCATTGATACTGATTGCCACCATGATCCCGTTAACGGGTTGTTTGCGTCTGTTCTCCTTCAGGGTTTGAAGAAACGTGTTCCACTCTTCCACGTCATCCTGTTCGGTCATGTAACGGCCGGCAGTATCCAGGAAAATGGCAGAGTCGGAGAAAAACCAATCGCAATTGCGCGTGCCGCCTACTCCTCTGAACGCTTCCATGCCGATTGGGAAGTTCAGACCTGAATTTGTAATCGCAGTCGTTTTCCCGGCCGCTGGAGGACCTATGATCATGTACCATGGCAGTGCATACAGCGCCGCCTTTCCACTTCGACCACCTCCCAATTTCGAATGTTTGAGACGTTCTATCGCGTCCTCCAGGTCGCGCTGAAGCTGTTCGATTTCTGCCTGATTGTCAGGGCGAACGGATTGACGCTGCTGCTCGGCCTGGGAGTGAATGGATTTCTGAATCGCCGAAGCACTTTTGTTTGCCCTGACGTACCCTATCACGAGCATGACGATACCTATCAGCAGAATGCCGATAATCGCAAATAGCTGAACCGCCGGCGACCAGTTAAAAATGCGTCCCAAGACAATAACCAGAACAACGAGCATCAACAGACCCTGCCCGACCAGAAACACTCGACTTTTAAGAAGATTAAGCATCGATACTTACTCGGTTAGAGAAGTGATTGGCTTGTTCGGGTTGGCCATACCATGGGTCAGTGAATACAAGCTCCTCGATCGAGGACTTTACGTGGTTTGCTTTCCTTTGCACGTAAAAACTCATCACCACATAAATTAAAAGTCCGATGGTGACTGCTGTCGCTACGATCGCCCAGGTAGGTAGCTTGGTTTTGACTTCCGTAGCCATTTGATCACGCGGCAGACCATTTGGTGACAAAACACCTGCTTTCATCTCAGGTGCCTGCTTGAGCACAGCGCGAGCCGACTCGATACGAGCTCGAAGTTTATCCTGTTCAACGAGTTGGTATCGACCCTTGAACCCGAGCGTCAGGCACAGATAGTACACCTCCAATACTTCGAGTCGGGGTGAGGCGTCCTGAAGAACCATGTTCATGCGTTCAAAAAAATGCTCCCCCGCATCGAACCGGTTGTAAAGCTGAAGCTGAAGCGGCCGGGACATCCATTCACCTTTCAACGGCCAGTTGGACGAAAGAATCGTTTCATCCACGAATGCCACGATCGCAAACGTGG
>BTQE01000126.1:0-8658 GCA_036985715.1 Rhodothermia bacterium | reverse complement strand
CACTACGTTCGAACCCGGCTGGTACGATTCGAAATTCCTCTCGAGTTAGTGGTCGTTGATCAAAAAGAGGAAAACGATGTTATGCAAACGTACTCTTGAGTATGTCGTTCTGACCGGCGTGGTGGACGGTAAGATTTACGCTATTGGGGGTTATCGAGCTGCAAATATTGCGGGCACGCGGACTGTAGAAGAATATGACCCAGCCACCAATACCTGGACAACAAAAGCCAACATGCCAGAGGGAAGACGCTGGTTGTCGACCAGCGTAGTGAATGGGAAAATCTATGCCATTGGAGGTTACGTAAATCTCCGACAACCAGGTCTAAAGACAGTTGAGGAATACGACCCGGCAACAGACACCTGGACACAAAAAGCCGGCATGCCAACCGCAAGACTCGGTCTTGCTACCAGCATGGTGAATGGGATTATTTATGCCATTGGGGGGTCACCGACACCTCCCCAGCTACTTCGGACCGTGTAGGCTTATGATCCTCTGACAGACACCTGGACAACCAAAACCAGCATGCCAACGGCAAGACACAGTATTGCTACCAGCGTAGCGAATGGGAAAATCTGCGCCATTGGAGGCTCAACTGGGTTGGTTTTTTCCACAGTTGAGGAATACGACCCGGCAACAGACACCTGGACAACCAAAACAAGCATGCCAGGGCCAAGAACGGCCTTATCCGCCAGTACAGTAAATGGAAAAATCTATGCCATTGGGGGAACGCTAACTGCCCCGCCCCCCCATCCTGGAGTTAAAACGGTGGAAGAATACACGCCTCTTGTGGTGACAAGCGTGGAAGACCCATCCGGTGAACAGAACAACCCAATGGAATTCTTGCTTCATCAAAATTATCCAAATCCCTTTAATCCGGCAACAGTGATCGTTCTTTCAATACCAGAGCGAGATTTTGTTACACTTAAAGTTTATGATTTACTCGGAAATGAAATTCAAACCTTAGTCGGGAAAGTTTTAAATGCTGGCACACATTCCGTTACGTTTGATGCAGGCCAATTTGCGAGCGGTCTGTATTTGTACAAATTGCAGTCAGGCGAACTTGTAAAAACAAGAAAAATGTCACTTATCAGGTAAAGACGTAACGGTCACATGACAGTGCATGCAGCGGACAAAGGAGCTAGCCCCGAAACCAGGGGAGGCCGGGTCAAAAGTAAGCCGTTGCTAACCGCACTCTCGAAAGATCAATTAGAAATAGAGAGACTGCCAGCGTGAAGCTCTCGGAAGACGTGGAGTGAAGGAGGCGTTGTATCGTTGAAAATGCCGTCCACCGGATTGAGGTAAAGGAAATAGCGGTCCGGATCGAACGTGCCTACACCCCACCCCATACTTCCTCTGGAGAAATGATAAAAATACAAAACAACATCACAGTTACGCGTTCTTGAGTTGTGTCTCTACCCGACGAGCGGCCAAAATAGTCTGGCTGCTTCTCAGGCTCTTCCATAGGCGTAACCCGAACCTACTCGTTGACTCCCTTTGCCCGTCGTTATCGGCTCTTCCCTTTGGCGCTCTTATGCGCTGTCTGTTTCGCTTTGATTCCGGGTCCCGTTCGCGGACAAGACCGCACCGAGCATATTGTTATCAACGAATTGCTGGCAGCGCCGCGTGCGGGAATTCCTGAATTCGTTGAGATCCTCAACGTAGGACCCGACGCAGTAGATCTGAGTGGATTATTGATTGAAGATGCGCGACGCAAGCCAGGGAAAATCATATCGTCCGAGCAGGCCTGGATAAACGCGGGAGAATTCGCAGTTCTTACGTCGGATCTGTCAGCTCTCGAGCTGGAGTTTGGCGCGTTTCGCGCGTGGGAACTCCGTCCCTGGCCCTCCCTGAATAATTCCGGAGACGATATTCTTATAACGCTGAATGGACTTGCGCAAGATTCGGTTCTGTACAAGTCTTCCTGGATTGAACCGGGCAAATCGCTTGAACGAATCAGTCCGTTTGCTCCAGCCTCCTTTCGCGGGAACTGGGCGACCTCTTCTTCGATCCAGGGAGCGACCCCCGGTCTGCCAAATTCCCTGTTCGTTGAGGATTCGGTTCCACCCCATATTCTCAGCGTGGAGTACATCTCGACTTTCAGGATCAATTTGGCATTGTCAGAGCCGATAAATCCGGAAGGCCTTCGTGCCACTCAAATTTTGCTGGACGGTATCGCGGTTTCTGGATTTGACTTACTCGCCCCATTCATCGATCTCGGGATTACCGTCTCGGCCAAACACCGACTACTCAGCATCACTGGGTTCTCGGATTTCTCGGGAAACGAATTGGCCACGCAAACCATCGAGATCGCGCAACGCGCCGAACCCTCCGATATCGCGATCACAGAAATCATGGCGGATCCATCCTCTTGGGCAGACGGAACAAGCTTACCCGAGTTCATCGAATTCAAAAACACGGCAGATTACCCTCTCTCGCTCGCAGGACTTCAGTTAAGCATTGGGCCTTATTTAAGCCCTGGAAAAGTGATTTCTCTGAGAAAAAGAGGCGTAGTCCTCGGCGTTAGTGAATACGCCGTAATCTATTCAGAGCCGACGCCGGAGTGGCTGTTGAACCCCGAGCTCATGTCGTCGATCATGCGCTACGACGATTCCCGAGATCCCTTGTTGCCCTTCTTTAGAATCCCCGTATCCGGAAGCTCACTCGGGCTCAAGAAAGGTTCGGATGCGCTGAGAATAGAGGATTCCGCTGGAGGTGTCATCGAGGAAATTAATTACTCGGACACCTGGCACGACGATCGTTTTCTGTCCACGAAGGGGCAGTCTTTGGAGCGCATCCGTATTTCTGTCAACGCCCCCACCCACCTCTCATGGACCACGTCAAATACTGTTTCTGGAGTCTCGCTCGGATACTCCAATGCGGCGGCGGCTCGTTTCGGGCCACCAGCTAAAGCCGGAGACCTTCGATTCAACGAAATCATGTATCAGCCCATCGCGAATGAAGACGACGGAAGACCTGACCAGCCCGAGTACATTGAAATCATCAACACGTCTGAATCGCCACTTAACCTGAATGGCCTTTATCTGATCAACACGCATATTGAAAGAATGTCGCAGGACTCGCTCAGGCTTGCCTTTCGAGATATGCCACTGGAGCCCGATGGACTTGCGTTGGCGTTCACTGTTCCCCGGCACATCCCAGACGGTGATGAGTCAGCCTTTGCGTTCCTTTCTGATGCGTTTCAGGGCGCTGATATCAGGCCGTCTACGATTCTCCTACCGCTACGCACTCCCCTTTCCCTTTCAAACAATGGCACGAGCCTGTCTCTTTTTTCGGCAGCGAACATTCAGCTTGACGCCCTGACGTATTCGCCCGAATGGCATCACTTCCTTGTGACCGACGGGGCCGGATCCTCTTTGGAAAGAGTCGATCCCTACGGCCCCTCTGATTGGGGAAGCAACTGGTCAACCAGTGTTCTCGCGTCCGGGGGTTCTCCCGGAAACGAGAATTCGGTTGCGATCTCCAAATCCGCGCCCTCGATAGGGACGCCGGTATCAATCGAGCCCAAGACGTTCTCTCCGAACTTCGACGGCACCAAAGACACGACTCGTATTTCTGTTAACCTCGAGCAAATGCAAGGCGCCATCCGAATTCGCATATTCGATCTGGACGGCAGAGAGGTCAGGCTCCTTGTCGACACCGGGCTGTTTACTGGCACCGGTGATTTCTACTGGGACGGAAGCGGTGACAGCGCTCTTGCGCTCGCGTCCGGGATCTACATCGTGTTGGTCGAGATCGCAAATGCATCTTCCGGAAAAACATCCACATATAAGGCGCCAGTTGCACTCCTTTACTAATTCACTGGCGCTCAGTTCAGAGCGATGTCGGGGAATTTGGACGATTCATTTCAAGGAACAGGCCATCATGGATGTCGTTGCACCGGCCATGTAGAACGCGATCTGTATTTCATGTGCATGGGAGCGTATTAATCACCTGTCACGTCCGAGCAAACACGTGAAGCTGAGTCCGATTTCAATGACGAGCAAAGCCAACTCCGAAATCAGGAGAATTATGGCTGCAAAGGAAATACCAGACGGATATTCATTACGTGTCGGCGTTCGAGGTGGAGGATGTTCTGGAATGAGCTACATCCTGGGTTTTGACCGACAACGTGAACAGGACCTGGAGTTCGAAGTGGACGGTATTGCTGTAGTCATGGATAAAAGACACGGCCTCTACCTGATGGGCACTACCTTGGATTACCGTGACGGTCTTGACGCTAGGGGCTTCACGTTCGAAAATCCCAACGCGACTGAAACATGCGGATGCGGATCAAGTTTCGCGGCATAACAGGCCTTGGGAGCCTGAATTGGTACTTTCAGTCGTACGTATATCGTACGCATCTCGACAAACAATCTTTCGCCGAAATATCTCGATAGGATCGTTTCGGTGCTTTTCTTACCGAAAACGACTTTCAGGTATCGAACTTCTGTCGATACTTCTTGTAACTTCGGCACAGTATTCTCCAACTTACTGAGGTATGGAAGGAAACTTTTCAAATCGTGTTCGTGACGTCATCTCCTACAGCCGGGAAGAAGCGATTCGGCTGGGTCATGACTATATCGGTACCGAGCATCTCCTGCTCGGGATCATTAGAGAGGGAGAAGGAATCGCCGTCAAAATCTTGAGAAATCTGGGTTGCGACCTGTTTAAGCTCAAGAAGTCCGTTGAAGAAACGGTCCGGAGTACCGGTGGCACGCTGACGGTCGGCAATATTCCGCTCACCAAGCAGGCGGAAAAGGTGCTCAAGATTACGTACCTGGAAGCCAAGCTCTACAAGAGCGACGTAATCGGCACCGAGCATCTGCTTCTCAGCCTGCTACGAGATGACGAGAATTTGGCTGCACAGATCTTGCAGCAGGGATTCTCCCTAACGTACGACGCAGTTCGATCTGAACTTGACACGATTATCTCCGGAAAAGCATCCTCCCGATCATCGTCGGGTGGTAGCTCGGGCAAGAGCAGCTCGAGTAAGTCGTCATCCGGACAAAAGGAGCGGGGTAAAATGGAAAAGAGCAAAACTCCCGTACTCGACAATTTTGGACGTGATTTAACCCAGCTCGCCATAGATGACAAGTTAGATCCGGTCGTTGGACGGGAAAAAGAAATCGAACGCGTAGCACAGGTTCTCAGTCGAAGAAAGAAAAACAATCCGGTTCTGATCGGCGAACCCGGAGTTGGCAAGACGGCCATTGCTGAAGGCCTGGCCATGCGCATTGTTCAGCGAACAGTTAGTCGTGTACTTTTTGGTAAAAGGATCGTCACTCTGGATCTTGCTGCGCTCGTTGCGGGCACTAAATACCGTGGCCAGTTCGAGGAGCGAATGAAAGCAGTCATGAACGAACTCGAAAAAAGTCCCGACGTGATTCTTTTCATAGATGAGCTTCATACAATCGTCGGTGCCGGCGGCGCATCCGGTAGCCTGGATGCTTCAAACATGTTCAAGCCGGCTCTCGCCCGGGGCGACATTCATTGCATCGGTGCTACGACCCTGGATGAATATCGCCAGTATATCGAAAAGGATGGTGCCCTCGACAGGCGATTCCAGAAGATTCTTGTTGAACCCGCGACGCCTGAAGAGACGATCGAGATTTTACAGAACATTAAGGACCGCTATGAAGACCATCATAATGTCCTCTTCGCCGAAGATGCAATCCTGCTGACGGTACGCCTCTCTGAGCGATACATAAGCGACCGGTATCTGCCTGATAAGGCTATCGACGTCATGGATGAAGCCGGTGCCCGCGTTCACCTGAAAAATATTCGAGTCCCTGAGACGATTCGAAAACTCGAAGGCGAAATCGAGGATGTAAGACTTGAGAAAAACCGGGTCGTAAAGAGCCAGAAATTCGAAGAGGCTGCAAGACTCCGGGATACGGAGAAAAAACTCCACGAGGAACTGGGGCTTGCCAAGACAGAGTGGGAAGCGAAAGCCGAGACGGAAGTCCACGACGTGACGTCCCAGGATATCTCTGAAGTCGTAGCCATGATGACGGGTGTCCCGGTTGACAGGATCTCCGAGCCGGAAACGAAAAAACTTCTTCGAATGGAGGAGGAACTCGCTGGAAAAGTCATCGGCCAGGACGATGCCATTAGAAAGCTCTCTCGTTCGATTAGGAGAACGCGGGCCGGGTTGAAGGACCCGAAGCGTCCGATTGGTTCCTTCATTTTCCTTGGCCCGACGGGCGTAGGAAAAACGGAATTGGCGAAAGTGCTCACGGGGTATTTATTCGACTCTCAGGATGCACTCATTCGAATTGATATGAGTGAGTACATGGAGAAATTCTCTGTAAGTCGTCTTGTAGGTGCTCCTCCGGGTTACGTCGGCTATGAAGAGGGCGGCCAGCTCACCGAGAAAGTAAGGCGCAAACCCTACTGTGTTATTCTTCTGGACGAGATTGAGAAAGCCCATCCGGACGTATTCAACATATTGCTCCAGGTTCTGGATGACGGCACCCTGACCGATGGTCTCGGGCGGAAGGTTGATTTCCGCAACACGATCATAATAATGACGTCGAATATCGGCGCACGCGATATCAAGGATCTCGGCAAGGGAATAGGATTCGCTCAAGAGGACACGCAGTTTGATTACCAGACGTTAAAATCGACCGTTGAAGACGCGCTCAAGCGCGTTTTCAATCCGGAGTTCCTGAATCGTATCGACGACGTCATTGTATTTCACCCGCTCGACAAACATCACATATTTGAGATCATCACGCTCATGGCTTCGGAACTGTTCGATCGTGCGGCTGAAATCGGTATTTCAGTCGACCTCAAAGACCCAGCAAAGAGGTTTTTGGTGAAAAAGGGATTCGATCAGAAATTTGGAGCGCGTCCGCTTCGTAGGGCCATCCAGAAATATATTGAAGATCCCATGGCAGAGGCGATTCTAGGCCACGACCTGGGCGAGAACGATACGCTGGAGATTACCTACGACACGAAAAACGACAAGGGTGAACTCTCTTTCAAGAAAAAGAGGAAGACCGCCCGAAAGCGAAAGAAGGTTTCCGCTACACCTACGAAAAAGGTAGAACCGACCAACGGCGACTCCTCCGCGTCAGAGGCCAAGATCGATTCAAAACCGGATTCTGAAAAGGAGCCCGAGAAAGAGATAGAAGGAGAGAGCGCCGGGGATTAGCTTTCTTAGTCGATTCGAATAGTGACATTCTCCGCGCCTCTGCGCAATTGCGTAGTTCCGCTCCTCATTTTTTGGCTGGTTTCGACTCGTTCGATCAGCGCATCTTGACGGATTTATATACGGGACACCCCGCAACATCCGCGACCGGTTCAAGCTGTTATACAATGCCGAGTACATCAGGCGAACCCACGATCCCGAAAGACTTCCGGCTCGCGGTGGATCGAACCCAATGGTCTATTCTCTCAAGAGAAAAGGAATGCAGTTCCTGCAGGACACCCCTGGAGCGCCCCGATTCCGCTATTACGAGTTGATAAAACGGATACCGTAAGAACGCTTTCGGCCAGCATAACGCTCGCGTTTTCTGGCTCGTTGATTCCAGGTATTCCGGAGAAAAACGACTTGAGAGCCTCCTCGAAATGAACCGACAGCTTACAGGGGTAGGGGATCGCGTGCATTTCTCTTTGCCCTCCGAGAACCGCTCATGAACTCACCGGACATACGGACTGCACCAGTGATAAACGGAAAAGGAGAGCGCGTCAGTCTAATCGACTGAATCGCTTAACCCCACGGTAGTATAGGTACGCCCCGAGGAAAAAGAACAGAGGAATCCGCACAGCTCTCTCTCGGGTCTCGTTATCACCGACCTGCTCCACCTTGTAGGTGAAGAAGGGAGAGAAATACCGGTATAAGGTCACAGGGACATTGGATTCGACGGTACCCGGCGGCAGACTCTTTGTTGATGAGTGACTCCAAATCTGCTGAGTGGCAGACAAGCCAAAAATGAAAGATAGGATCAAAATCCATTTCCATGTCTTCTTCACGACCCTCTGGCTGATCGCTTTGCCGCCATAGACGAGTGTGGGGAAGTCTGCTTCGTTTCGCCGCATACAATCCAATAAGAGATACATAAACAGCAAAAAAGTGAGGACGCTAAACCCACTACTAATCGCCACCGTGACTCCCATAATTTATCTTCTTCTTAGATTAGCCTCCTCCTGCTCCCCAAACACCAAATAATATAAATGCAATAATTAATAAACGGAAAGCCTGCCAGAAAGTGATTTGCTTTAATCCAAACACCTCTGGCATTGTCGTATTCCAAAGCCAACGTAATAAAGCCGGAATTATTAAGGGAAATAATAGCACTACTGCTAAAATTAGAATGAGTTCAGGGGCTCCAATAGATCCCATTTTCTCACCTCGTCTGTAGTCTTGATACGATTTGTTATAATAGCATAATAGTTCATCTGCGGACGATAATTAGAGAACGCTTAATGTACAGTCCGTGATAATCAGTGCTCACTCAAGCTCGGCGGCCTTTTTCTTGCGGGCGCGTAAATACAAGCCGAACCCTCCTGTGAAGAGAAAGAGGCCAAGAAATTTAAGCGGCCGCAGGCAGAACTCCACGGGTTTACCCGTGGATGAATGAGCCCGAAGGCGGTATACTTGCGCTATGCAAGTTACGAGGTCGTCGCACTCTGTATACCGTCTTCAGTATCAC
>BTQE01000125.1:0-8680 GCA_036985715.1 Rhodothermia bacterium | reverse complement strand
TGATTCACCTCGAAATTGAATACGATACAGGTAGAGTCCACTTGCTTTACCGCTGAAGACATAGTCCAGGAATCCTCCATCACTCCGCTTGGTCTGAAAATCAACGCGTCGACCGAGCAGATCGTAAATGCTCAGCATCGCCGAGCCGGGTTCACCAGCCTGAATCAGGAAATGGGTTGACGAGCGAAACGGGTTTGGCTTTACAATGACTTCGAGAGGACGTATTGCACGAGAGGGGTCATTTATCGACAACCACTTGTTCAAATTTTGAACCACTAACAACCAGTCGTTCGAATCCGGCGGAATGACTGTGATAGAATTAGGGGCTGATGACTGATAGACGACTTCCGGTTTTTTTATCCCCGATGTCGGGTCGATCCATTCAACAGAAAGACTCGAGCTAAGGCCAATCGTCGATAGCGTGACGATTGACGAATTTCTCGGCAGATAGGCTACGATTGTTTCACCATTGGATGCAGCGACAATCTTCCGCGCCGAAGAGGACGAGGTAATCAGACCGTCAAACCAGGTAAACGAGTACCAATCGAGATCTTCCATCACATTTTTTAGCACTCCCATGTGTGATGAGCCTTCCAAATTTAGAGCTTCCGTCGCCGTATATCTGACGCCAAAACCATTCATCGTTGAAGGGGTCGCCCACTGCCAGATTCCGTTGGCTCCATACGATGTCCCCGCAAATGCTCCAGAAAGGATACCTTGGTAGGCCCCCATCCTCACGTCCGCACTGGTTATGCGAACAGCGCCTGTAGTATCAGAAAAAAATAACCAGAATTTGTCATACAGATCCTCAAAATTATACTCGATGTTGACAACCGGCTTTAGTGGCACAGTCAGACTGGCTTCGATCGCGCCCCGCCAATTGTAATCAGCTTCTACGAAGTGAGACGGGGTGTACGTATGAAAATCAAGCCAACCCGAATCAGAGAAGTAGTAGTGAGATCCTCGGAAGCCCGTGGCATGCGCTGACATGAGATGATTGCCTCCAGAAGCACGATCGAGTTCATCAGCAAACGTATTCCAGTAGAATTTTTCCTCCTCACTATCGTACCGAGCGTCACCAGCGATCAGCCACATCACGTTGTGGGCGGCATAGCGGGCACCGATATATCGGGCATGCAGAAGAGCCGTGTCCAGCGAGATTGATTGCTGGTGTACTGAATTCTCGTATACGCTCGCCATGCGACCCCAGATTGGATTAAGAAGAACGATTATTCCCGCTGAGTTCATCTTCTCCACGATCTGATCCAAATAATCAAAATATCTTGGATTTAAACGCGTAACATCATTTTCAAGGAAATACGGTTGGCCGGCCCTATTGGTCACTCCATTTGGGTAGAAATATTGATGTGACATGGGTACAATCCAGATTGCATTGAACCCCTTCTCTCGCCGATCTTCCACGTATCGCTCCACCTCTTCAAGGGTCGACTTCCACGTGATCTCCATAGCCGCTTCGAAGAGCAAAAACACGGGGTCGCCATCTGCATAAGTAAAGTAGCGATTATTTTCTGAGACCCGCGGCCACCCTTTACGTTCGAAAATGTTCTCACCCAGATAATCGGATGCATTTATGTCACCACACGCTCTGTCCAGACCCCGATTGCTGACATCACTCGCTGATGTACAATAGGTCCATTTTCCGACACTCGAGGGTGCGAACCGAAACCGATAATCTCGATCCCCATCCCAAAAAGCTGCGATCTCCCGTGACTCGCCGTTTGGACCGCTGAGGGCTACCCGCACATCCACATCAGCAATAGGATTTGCGTAAGCGACGTCCGAGATTAGGAGTACTTCTGCCACCTGATAAATCTCGACATCTGTAGTTTGTGCCTGGGTTGGATACCCGAATACTACCAGGAGCACTGATATGAGAAAAAGGGGGCGGCGTCTGATGATCTCGACCAATTTTTTTTAACTGCTAAGCGTAATCTGTTACGAACCATCTAAGAATTGTGGAAGCGGCCTGGCCCCGAAGTCGAAAGGATTCGTCCCGTTTCACCAGATAAAGGAAACGAAATACAACAGCTCGAATTCCGAATCCTATGGTACCCAAAACGCGGTTACTCAGCGAAAGTGCCACGCTGTGATGTCGTTCGATGAACTGGAGCGCGCTTCGTTGTTGGATGATCTGCTGCTCGGCATAGTCTTCCACTGAAGTACTCGCGCCGCCATGATGCATGACTGTAGCCGACCTCAGGAAAAAGGTTTTGTATCCGCGTTTCTTTAGCTGATAGCACAGCTCCCTTTCTTCTGCATACAGGAAATACGATTCGTCCCATCCTCCCGCCTCCCGAAAAGCATCCTGACGAACGGCCAGCGCACACCCTTTAACCATCTCAACCTCTCTGGTTCTTTTTGGCGAGCCCGCATCTCGTTCGAATCGTGGAGTGAACAGGGCATGGAGCGGCAGGTAGTGTTTGAACAGGGTACCGACTGAAATCGTCCAGGTGATGCTCTGCTGATCGGTGCCGTCGGGATTGATGACATGAGGACCGACAGCTCCGACGTGACGATTTTCCATCAAAAAACGATAAATCTCACCAACGGCACCCGATTGCGTTTCGGTATCTGGATTCAGAAAAAAGAGCACTTCACCCGTCGCCATTTTCGCACCGACATTATTCGCGGCCGCAAATCCGCGATTCGATTCCAAAGAAATGATCTTTATCTGCGACGCATCATCGGATGCGTAGAGTTCAGACAACCTCACCCCACTCTCGTCTGGAGAATTGTTATCGACAATGATCACTTCCTGATCGATCTCAGGCGAAGACATTCGCACGGTGTTGATCGCTGCCCGAGTCAGTTCAAACGTGTTGTAACTCACTATGATGGTTGAAACCTGCATACAGACAAACGCTTGGTCGCGACCGGACTAGGAAACACTCTCTGGGTGCCCTTTTCTTGGAATTAAAGTGATAAACGATGCCGCTACGAACAGTTCAGTGGCAATGGTGGCATACGAAGCTCCGGTAGCTGACAACGAAGGAATGAGAATGAAATTCAACCCGATATTGAGGAACGCGGCGAATCCCAATACCCATGCCAGCTTCTTTTGAAGATCACTTGCCGTCATGATAGTGCTCATCAACGAATTAACGGAGGCCACAGGAACGGCCCAGACAAGAATTCTTAGCAGGGCAATCGCGGGCTCAGCATCCACAGTCGGGTCCATGCTTTTGACAATGAGCGGTGCAAATGCGAAGACCAATAGTGACAACAAGAAACTGGTTCCGAATAATCCGATAATGCCTTTTCGGGAGAGCGTTTTGAACCGGCCAAATCCGGAAACGAAAAGGTGCGAAAGACGAGGTAGCAGGATGGCAGTGACCATTGCCGGAACGATAAGAAGGGCTTCCGTAGTCCGAAATGCGACTGCATATTGACCAGTCGGAAGCTCACCCTTCATGGCTTCAATCATCACGCTATCGGTACGGAAGTAGAGAAGCACGAATACGCTCGCCAAACCCAGCGGAATGGCCTGTGGCATGGCCTTTTTGAAAAATGATCTGTCGATCAAGGACACGCTCATCCTGGCAAAATCCTTGATCACCCATCGAAAGTTCAAGAGGAATGTGAGAAAAATTCCGATCGTCATACCGAGCAGTACGCCCGCGGCCGTTCGGTCGTAGAAGAGCGCCAGAGACCCACCCGTTACCACCAATAATTTTTCTGCAACGGTTGATATGGCCTCATGTTTGAATCGCTCGTGGGACCGAAATAGCGTTCGGCAGTATTCCGTTACGTTCATGAACAGGACATAGGTGCCTGCAAAAAGCGCTGTTATCAGGATCGCCTGATTTCCCAAAAACAATTCGATGGCCAGTCCAATGGCGATCGCCAGCACCGAAGCTGAAAACCGATATGGCAGAAAGTTTGAAAAGAAGAGCGTGGACTTATCAGGATCGCGGGCGACTTCTCGTATTGAATAGGTAGACGTCCCCAACGCGAGCACGCCGTCTACAATTCCCATCAGTGCCAACGTCGCCGTCATGAGCCCATATTCCCTGAGTCCGATAAAACGAATAAGGACATAGGTGATGAACACAAACCAGATCGGTTTGACGAGAAAATTCCCTGACGTCAGCCACGTAAGATTTTTAGCAATCTTTTGAGCCATAAACCGTCTCGAATCAAATCTGGGGGTGGATAGAATTGATCAGCGTCACCCACTGCTCTCGAATGACACCCGGATGATAACGCTCCACAAATCGCCTTCGCGCATTCGTGGCGCAGTTTAGCCATGTCTGATCATCGGCGAGCTGGCAAACGGCTGCGGCAATGGCGCCTGGTTGCTGTGCGGGAACGACAAAGCCTTCCTCACCATCGCGCACCATATTCGGTATTCCCCCATTGGCAGTTGTAACGATCGGCAAACCCGCTGACATGGCCTCAATGACGCAGAGCGGTTGCGCTTCATGCAAATAATACGTTGGAAATACAAATACGTCGGCGCTCAGATAGAATTGCTTCAGGGTAGCCCGGTCCTCGATCGGTCCATGATGGTGAACTATCCGTGCCAGTTTCTTGCTTTCGACCAGTTGCTCGAATTCCTTTCTATCCGTATCCGAGTACCAACGCCCTACGAAATCAATTCGAACATCAAGTCCCTGGTCATTAAGCAGCTTTCCGGCCTGAAGAACGTCCAGATATCCTTTTTCTTTGATCATGTTGCTCAGATACAGCATTCTAAGGGACCCGTCATTCCGAGCCGTCGGCTTTTTATGGACGTCTTCGTCCGAACAAAGAAGACCCGGATCGACGGAATTTGCGATAGCGGATCTCCTATCCGCAGGGATCCATTCCGCACATGCGTCCGAGAGCCGCTCGTCTGTGAATACGAAGTGAGCGATTCGATCGACCATTCTCCGTGCTGAGGCGCTCGTCAGAGGGGCTTGAAATACCCGGGCGAAAGATCCCCAGTGAATCACTGCGATGGAACGATGTCTCTTCAGATGCGGCAGAACGGTGATCCGGTCTCGGTAGTGACCGGTGACCTGGGGTGAAATAGATTGCCAGACAATGCATTCTTCCCGAGAGCCCGAAATCTCACGCCGCAACTGTTTACCTGACTCACGATAGCTCGCGAACTTTTGAAACGTGCCTGCTTCCGCTGGAACCGAAGAGTTTATCCGAGTAAACGTGTACTCGGAATCGAGCATGGTCACAAATCGCTCGGTCGATAGGGACTGACCGTCAACCGGAGGCGGGAAACGCCCAAATACAATGACGCGAGGCTTAGACATCCCTGTTCGGGTTCTGACCGGTAGGCGAATCACCCGATGATGGCGTGGATACGTACCGAATAGCTGCTTCGAGTCCGTCCAACATCTGGTCGACTGACAGGTGCTCCAAGGCGTAATCTCTCGCGTTCGCCGAATACGTCGTCTGATCAGCGAGAATTTCAGATACAGCCTGAGCAAGAGACCGAGCCGACGAATCGGTCGCCAGCACACCGTTGATCCTTGTCCGAATATGAGACCATTCCGGACTGTGAAATCGACTGGCGTCCGGAGGCATGGGAGCGACAACGGGTACTCCGAGTGCAAAGGCATGAATCACCGAAAGCCCGACGTAACCGGGATTCAGAAGCACGTCTGAGGCATAGATGTATGGAGATGATTTTTCGAAGTCGGGTATCGCTCCTAAAAATCGGGTCTCGACTCCAGCCTTTCCTGCTTCATCGCAAATGAGTTCTCTTTCGGGACCGTCCCCGATCACTAATAGGAGGGTGTCAGGTCGGCCGAGCGCTCGAATCGTATCCACGAGTAGGGCCGTGCCTTTCTCTCGAATCAATCGACCCAGGAAAAGAAGGACCAAACCTTCGGGCAAACCCAGACGACCACGAACGGCTGCCCTACCCTCCGCGTCCAGTTCGCGTTGAAACCGAAAGAGAGTCTTTGTGTCCAGCGTGTTCTGAGCGACGAATACCTTTTCCGGTGTCACAACTCGACTCAGTTGCTCAGCGATTTCAGCCGTGTATGTCACCAACGCCCCAGCATTCTTGGCCATTCGAATTCGATATCGATCGCGGATGTCCGTCGAACCAAGCGGGCGATTATTGGACGAAAAGTGTCCCCAAAGAATGGTCGGAAATCCGCGATTGGAGGCTTTTCTCAGCAGTAAGGGGAGAGAAACCGATCGAGGCGATTCTTCTGCTAAAACCACGATGGACTCCTTAGGAGAAGACAGTGCTTCGGCGTAATGCTGAAAATGTAGTCGGTCTCCATTCAACCAGCGATTCTGAAGGACAATTTGGCGATACGACGCAGGCGTCTTAGTGAAAAGCGATTCATACGAGGATCCGCGCGGCGGCTCACCGGAACAGACAACCAACCTTCCACTAAGGCGAATGTTGAGCTGTTCGAGAATCGGCATGCGATATCCCGGTACAAACCTGCTGATATAATGGACGTCTCGATGAATCTCGTACTACCGATTGAGGAAATGCTGTCCTTTAGACCGTCAACTTATTATTATTCTGATCAATAACGTATATACAGGACGCGCGGAAAGGACACAATTCGATTCTGAATTATCTCGTACTACTATGCGTCCTGAACAATTATTCCGAATAGCGCTGATCGTTATCGTCGTCGCGATGGCTGGCATTTCGGCGACGTTTCGGATCAGGGCCCGTCGCGACTCGGGAACGATTCCGCGTTCGAAGGAGGGTTGGAAGATGGGTCTTACCCGTCTGGTATTTGCCTTGCTTCTCTTCCTCCCCATCTTCGCTTACATGTTACGGCCAGCCTGGATGAGTTGGTCTGAAATTGTACTTCCCGAGTGGATGCGCTGGGCTGGCATCGGAATCGGCATCATCGTGATTCCGCTCGTCTACCTGGTATTCAGTACAATCGGATCGAACATATCCGAGACCGTCCTCACGAAAGAATCTCACCAACTCGTCACGACTGGAATCTATTCGCGCGTACGGCATCCTCTTTACATGGTGACAAGTCTGGGCCTGGTCTCGTTCAGTCTGCTCACGGCGAATTGGTTCATCGCAGCAATGTCGGTGATCTCAATCACGCTGATTCTCGCCGTTGTGGTTCCGAAAGAGGAAGAGCAGCTAGTCCAACACTTTGGAGACGACTACAGGAATTATCAAAAGCGCTCCGGCAAGATGTGGCCGCGGTTCTGACGCTCAGATACCCACCAAGAAATCCGGTTTGATCGAGCCCGGGTGGTATACAAAGCCAAATTCTTCTCCCGTGTCGGAAATAGCAAACAGTTTATAACCCATTTCTCTGAGATGTTTGAGTGAACGCCTGGTTTCCTGCAACCCTACGCCCGGAAATCGATGATGAAATTCTACGAGGAGTTGGACGGGTCGGATGTCGGAGCGGGCGAGCGACTCGATCACCTTATACTCCGATCCTTCGATATCCATCTTCAAGACGGTGATCCGGTTATGGCCCAGCTCTGTAAGAATGCTCGAGAGTTGTTTTACCGGTACGCTGAAAGACTGGTCTTCAGTCTCCGGTCTTTCAAGTGCGGTGTGCGAAATGTAGTCTGGATTCTTCGGTGGTCTAAACATTACTTCACCGTCGAAATCAGCAAGGCCAACCTCATGGAGAATAAATCGATCGGGAACGGACTGTTTTCGAACCCAGGCGATTGATTTTGGTGTGGGATCGAAGGCGTGTACCGTGAGTCCAAACTCGTTAATTAACGCCAGGTCGAAAGAGATATCTTCTCCTACCCCGAAGGAGTAAACTATTGATTCTCTATTCAGACTCTCGGCGATAATCGACCATCCACCGTACGGAGAACCGAGACGCGTCGTCGGGTAACGGACCTGCACTCGGGGAAAGATGTCTTTTCCAATCCCCGCCCGTACGAGGCGCTTCAAACGACGTAATAATCCTCTCACTGCCCAGTACGATGTGATCTCCAAAACCAACCAGAACCGAAGCTAAACCGCCAATCGGCTGTATTCAATGTCGTGCGGCCAATTAGTTATGGTATATTGTCAACCCTACCGTCTGTTGCTGGCAGGATTACCCCTCGCCCACCTATTCCACCTACGATGAAGAAGCTCATTCCTCTGCTACTCATTTTATTCGCGTCTGGACCTATCGCCCACGCGCAGGACCGACTCTCATCCGACCGGCTGGAAGCCCTTCTCGCAGAGGTCGAGACCGAGGTTCAGGATCAGGCCAAACTCACTCAGGTCATGGTCGATATGATCTTCAGTTTCTCGGAATTGGCGTTCCAGGAAATAGAAACCTCTCGTTATGTAACGTCCATTCTGGAAGAGAATGGTTTTGACGTTGAATATGGAATTTCAGGAATACCCACCGCGTGGTGGGCTACCTGGGGCTCGGGCAAACCCGTCATCGCGTTCGGAAGCGATATCGATGGCATTCCTAAGTCCAATCAGAAGCCCGGCGTCGCATATCACGACCCGCTGATTGAGGGTGCACCAGGACATGGAGAGGGTCACAATTCAGGCCAGGCCGTAAACGTAACCGCAGCCCTCGCGCTAAAAGGCGTCATGGAGCGAGAAGGCCTTGAGGGTACGCTGATACTCTGGCCGGGTGTTGCTGAAGAGTTGGTCGCCAGCAAGGCGTGGTTCGTCCGGGATGGTCAGTTCAAGGACGTTGACCTGGTATTCTTCACGCATGTGAGTAACAATCTCAGTGTTACGTAC
>BTQE01000124.1:0-8737 GCA_036985715.1 Rhodothermia bacterium | reverse complement strand
GTTCGTTCACTGGCAGTTTGGAGTGCGCTCTGCGACTGGACAATAAGAGCCGGATGAATCGAGAGGTTCACGTCCGGTTCTGTGAGGGCCTGGGGGTGCAATTCCCCTGGGCTACTCGACCAGCTGGTTGTAACCGAAAAAAGAACACTCCCACAGTACCGGCTACGATGCAAGAGAGAGGCGATCAAGGAATCGGTACGTGTTCCACGTGCCACGGGATTCTATTGCCGCTTGACTTTGGTGGCCATAAGCGTGTTATCCGGATCCTGAAATGTAATCTCGTTCTCGGCCTTCCCGAACGGCGGAGCGAATATCGGCTGACGTCGCTTTCGATTTTATCCCTTTCACATCCAGAGGTGATCCTTCAGCTTTCACCGGCTGAATAATGAACTCTGAGCCATCCTGTCTCTTAATGCGCGATTCTCCCCGGGTCTTGGCTTCGTCCAATACGCGGGAAAGACGTTGTCGTGCTTCTGTGTAGGTATAGACTTTCATGATGCAATCTCCAGAATGTCGATCCCCTCGGTAACGGCGATGCGGCATTGGGCTTTGTCCAACGACATAAGGGGTGTACGGTATTTCCTAGCGCATTCTATCGCGTACGCGTCGTAGGCCCACATCGAGTGCAAATCAACTAATCTAACCACTGAATCAAGGTCGATCTCAGCGAATCGAATGGGAATCGTATCAAACACTGAAATCGCGGTCGACGCTGCTTCCGCATCGAGCAGATTTCTGCGCATGAGAGAGGAGAGCGCATTTCCGACTTCCCAGGGAAGTGATGGCGGTGCTTGCAAATCTGCCCCCTGCGTCTGAGAGATGATGTTTTTCTTTGAGGGCTCCTCCAGCAACACAGCCATGATCACCGATGTGTCGAGTGTAATCAACATTATCCTTGCGCCGATTTATTGATGTACAATTGTACATATGATCGACAAATCGGTTCCAATACTAAATCAGGATCCGGATAACGGCTGGCGGATTTGCGGCGAGCAAATGCCAACCGCTCAGAAAATGTAGCGAACCGAAGTCACAATTGTTTGTGCGAACCCGCAACGTGCCCTTGTTATACCGCACCATATATGATTACTCGTTATTCAAAAGACGCTCATAGTCGTCGTGTGAACCTATCCAGAACCAGACGATGTCTCCTTCCTCGACAACTCCGATCGCACGATACGATATACTGACTCGCACCGAATAAATTGGCCGCTTCTGACTCACTCGTTTGAAGTGTAGACTCGGATGTTTAGGATTTGAGATGAAAAGCCGGTAGGAATCTTTCGCTTGGCTCTGGATCTGGGCTGGGAGCCGTTTGAACGCTTTCCAGAAGCTCGGATGTGTAAACGACTGCACTTTTTACAGGTCTTCGGGATCCAGAAGTTTGGTTGCATCAGATCGGTGCGCTTTTAGTGACTGATCAGCGAGACGCGAGAGAATTTCCTCGGATTGAGGACGATTGAACAATTCGGTCCACCGTTCTTCAGATTCCAACTCTGCCAACATATGACGGGCAAACTTGTCCTGTTCGCCTTTTGGAAGCTTTTTAGCTCGCTCAAACGCTTTTTTAAGAAGTACAGTCATCGTTTGTTCTGAGGTCGTTTCCCTTGAATAAAGCCAACGGTGGAAAAACGTTCCTTTGTGCGGTATAACGGCTGGCGGATTTGCGGCGAGCAACGCTCCCCTTCCAGAAAGTAACTATTTCTCACCAGCTTAGGTAGTTGTGCAAGCCCGCAACATGCGCTTTCATGTAAAGAAGCAAGCCTCGTAGTTCGATATGTTTCTGTTTCAGAGTTCTCCCATATCACTTGATCGCTACTGACAAGCATTCTGAGAGCCACATAACCAGGCTTTCATAAGCAGACAGGCCGTTTCAGGTTGCTGCATTTCGGGTCTCAGGTAGATGTGGTTGTGCAGGCACACTCTTGTTAAAAGCAGACCTCGTGGGCTGCAGCGCATGTTCAGTACCTGCACGGATTCGATAGATTACGGCTCTCATGCGGCCAGGGGTTGTGATACATAGGGCAATTCGTTCTTGAGAACGAAGCGGATTCGGCTCAACTGCTTGCGAGCGATGCGGATGATGGCATTGGTTTTCTTCATTCGCTTCACTAGTCGCTCGAAGTCCTGGGCCAGACGAGGATCTCTGCGCGCAGCAACCCAGGCGCTCTCGATCAGGATGTAGCGCAGTTGCGGACATCGTCGATCGGTCAGGCTCTGGCTGGGATCACGATCGCCCGAAGCGTGCTTACCCGGCACCAGGCCCACAAAGCTGGCCAGACGGTCAAACGTTCGAAAGCGATCAATATCGACCAGTTCTGTCATCAGGATCATCGCGCTGATGAGCCCAATGCCTTCAATCGTGAGCAGATGCTCGACGTGATGGCGGTAATGATTGCTACGCGAAAGCGTACGAATGGCCCGCGTCGCCTCAAGGATCTGGCGGCGCAGTGCCAGCAGTTCATCGAGTAGCAGCCCCCAAATGCCAGTGAGCCGCTTCTCTGCTTCATGCCCCCCTCTCTCAGCTCCTGCAGCCAGGCTATGAAGGGAGCCGACCAGTGGCGGCGGGCAAACTCCTCGGGAAACGTGATTCCAAAATGGCGAACCATGGCCTTGATCTGATTCTTGACCCGCGTTTGCTTGCTGATGAGTCGATTGCGGGTGCGCACTAGCTGCCGATCCTCGAGGGCCTCGCGCGAGGGCACGTAGATGGGCCGCAACTCCCGCGATCGAAGGCTTCGGGCCAACTTGCGCGAATCTACCGGGTCGTGCTTGTACGTGCGCTCCCTGTCAGTGGTCGGCACATCTGCCGCATTAATCACCATCATGTCCATTCCGGCTTCGCTGAGAGCCTCGTAGATCCAGAAACCGCAGTAGCCGGCCTCGTACACGCCGTTGTAGCGTGCTCCCGGAAAATGGCGCCGCAGATAACGCATCAAGATCTCGGGCGAGGGATCCTGTCGAAACGTCTTGTGCTCAAGATGGGCCGTGTAAATACTCACCGTCCATGAGTTCAAATGCACGTCGATTCCAACGAAAATATCTTCTCCTGTAAAGTCGAGTACTGTAGATTGCTCCTTCATAAGTAGGCCTCGTGATGGCGCGGATTGTTGGATTGTCTCAAACCCAATTTACCCGCTCTGTCCGAGGCTTACTTCTTTAGCATACCGTCTTGTTCTGTGCGGAATTGTTATTGTCCAGGAATGCTCCGTTGCAATAATTCTACAATCGAACGCACAACGGTCTTCCAATATTCAACCGTGAGTTTTCCGATTTCGCGTTCGATCAGGGTTTCATTGGCGGTGAAGAGCTTCTCTGGACGGATGAAGCTTTCTCGCTGTAGGCTTCCTTCGCTAAAATGATCATCCAAGAGAGACAAGGCGCCTGAATCTTCGTATCGCCTACTCGTGATTTGACAAAGCAGGAAGTCGTCCTTACCAACGTCCGCGAGGACGAAAGCTGGCCTTAGTTTAAAATCGGAAAGATCCGAGAATGGAAACCGAACGAGGACGACGCTGCCTACTGTAGGTGTTGCCATGCCTTGTCCTCTTCTGCGCGATTCCAATCCTTGGACAAAGACGATTCACTCAGGTTGGACGAGAACTGCGATTCATCCTCCAATCCATCATCCAGTACGGTAACAAGCACTTTTCTGTCTCGAGAGAAACGGATCTTGTCTCGAAGACGGAGTTTTCCGTCTCTTCCTAGAATGGCTTTGAAAGTGTTCGGCATGGACAAAGGCTCTTGATCTGGTTCCAATAAATACAGAGTTAAGGCAATATGGTTCTGATACGCACAGAACAGGTCTTCAATGGACCGGGCGCACGGCAAACTAGGTTCAGCCCCCAACCCGCTGTTTTCGTAAGTGTAACAGATCCACAGGCTTCTTACAAGGGCGAGGCGACCTCGCTGTACTAGTCCGCCTATCAGCGGTAATCATATTAATCGTTCAGTTCGGGACAGAATTGTCGATGCAGTCATCTGCTTATCGTGTTGGCCGCATATCGCGAAGCTGAAGACGAGTTATGTATAAGCGCAATACGGGTCTTAAAAAGAAAGACATGCGGCATGGGTACTATTGCACGACGCCCTGGCAAGCTGGTCGCCGCAGTGAGGGCGGCGTGCCGTCGGCGAAATTTCGCGGTATCGACGGAAAAGACGTACCTCGAATGGATTAAGCGATTCATCCGTTTTCAAAAACTTCGGCATCCGGCCGACCTGGGTGCTGAGGAAATTCGCGAGTTTCTGACTCACCTGGCGACTCACAGGAAAGTCTCTGCCTCTACTCAAAATCAGGCATTGAATGCACTTGTATTTCTCTATAAGCACGTGCTTCGTCGGGATCTGGATGAATTTGGCGCATTCGTTCGCGCTCGAAAGCCTAGACGACTTCCGGTCGTCGTTTCTGCAAATGAAGCCCGTCGATTACTCGACCAGATCGGGGGTCAAGCAGGTCTCGTTGCACGATTGCTGTACGGTTCAGGACTTCGCGTGATGGAAGGAGTGACATTGCGCCTAAAGGACATCGATTTTGAATATGGAATTCTCCATGTCGCTCTAGCCAAAGGACACAAAGACCGAAAGACCATGCTTCCAGCACGGTTGATTGTGCCTATTCGCGACCATCTGGCTAAGGTGAAGCGCATCCACCAGGTTGATCTCGCGGATGGATATGGGCAAGTCCCTCTTCCATATGCCTTTGATAGAAAGTCGCATACTGCTGCTACAGATTGGCTTTGGCAATATGTGTTTCCATCAGCGATCAGAACGGTCAACACCGAGACGGGGGAGATGACACGACATCATATGTCACCGAGTACAGTGCAAAAGGCGGTTAAGACCGGTGCGAGTCAGGCGGGCATTTGTAAACGGGTAACCTGTCATACGCTGAGACACAGTTTTGCAACACATTTGCTGGAGACAGGCTACGATATCCGAACGGTTCAGGAGTTGCTTGGTCACGAAGATCTTCGAACGACCATGCTGTACACGCATGTGCTTAACAAAGGGATCCATGTGAGGAGTCCATTAGACATGTGAACTAGTAGTGATAGCGTGCCTGTAGAAATCTTATGCAGTCTATACCGACGTGATATACTAGTCGATCTTGTAGCGTGATGCGTCTCGACCAATATCCAGGACCAATTTTTTTCAGTGGTTCCGGTTTCCCAATTCCTTTAAAGGGCTCTCGTCTTACGGCTTCTACGATTTTGAGAACCCGTAGTGCAGTTCGTCGATCGTTCCGGATCCACCAGTCAAGATCTTTCAAAAACCGAGGTTGAAATTCAATCCTCAAGCGTCTCTCCGGGTCTATTCCTCATAGAGATCATATTTTGCTCTCAGCTCGTCGACGGACATTTCGATTCCCTTTCCGTCTTCCATTTCCTGAATGGCTTCTAGCAGTCGTTCCGCATTCTTTGGTGACCGGAGCAGGTGCACCGTCTCCATCAACCCAGATAATTCCGATGCGGGAAGCATCGCCACATCTTCTTTTCCTCGGCGATGTATGATGGCGGTCTTTCTGTCCTGAATCACCCGGTCCCATAGAGTGGCAAGATTCGCGCGAGCTTCGGTGTATGTTAGTTCCAGTGTGTTCATAATATGTACTGTATTTCTGTACATATCTATGATTAGCTCTCTGTTTGGTTTCGTCATGTCTTCAAGACACATCTTGGCTGTAGGCGTGACTTCTTTCGCTCAAAAAAGAATCTCTTTTACCCCGCTTGCACATATTGACACAGCGAAAGATCGTACATATGTTGAACACATGTTCGGCATAGTGCTCAGTATCACATCGCTGGATTTGAAGAAAAATCACTCATTTTCTGTAACGCGATTCCTGTCTTTTGTCACGGGCAATCCGGCAGAGTATCTACTCGCGGCGCATGTTCGCCCAACTTCACTGTCGCAGCTGGTTTTCGTTTTTGGCCGGCGGCTCCGCGCCGGAGTCCCTCGCCGCCCACGCCCACCTGCAAGGCGCCCAAGCCGTGGCGCTCACGGACGTGAATGGGATCTATGGAATCGTTCGTTTCCAGAAAGCTTGCGGCATGCTGGGCATCAAACCCATCTTTGGATCGGAGGTGACGATCGAGGGCGCACCACTTGTTTTAATCGCCTCCGACGAAGAGGGCTTATCCAACCTAAACCAGCTGCTCACGATCGCCCACCAGCGCACTAGGGAAGACCCCCAGTCTTCGCTCATCGAACTGATGGATTATGCGGCCGGTCTCTTCTGCCTGACAGGCACGTATGGAAGCCGACTCTGGGAGCTCATCGACTCGCACCGGCGCGAAGCGGCCCTTCTCTGGGTCCAGCAACTCCACTGCATTTTCGGCGATCGCCTTTCGATCGAAGCGGCTACCCACCTCAAGCCGGGCGACGGGAAACGCATACGCACGCTTGAGGCGCTCTCCCGGGAAACCTACATCCCGCTCGTTGCCACAGGCGACGTTCGACATGCGACGGCCGAGGACTACCGGCGCTACGATCTCATGACCTGCATTCGCCTGGGGATCAATGTGTTCGACGCTCATCCGGAGCGGCCCCGAAACGCTGAGGCTCACATGCGATCGCAGAAAGGGCTTCAGAAACTGATCCCATATCCCGAAGCACTCGCCCGCGCTTCGGAGATCGCCGAGGCCTGCACACTCGACCTCATCCCGGGGTTCATCACGCCCCCGGCGGCGGCTGTGCCGCCGCCGCACACGCCCCGCGAGTATTTGCATGCGAGGTGCTGGGAAGCTTTTGAACGGCGGTACCCGAGCCCGGGCAAAAATCTGCAAGATGGGAGGGACTCAGGTCAGGGCAAGAAGCCGCAAGATGAGAGGGACTCAGGCCAGAGCAAAATATCGCAAAATGGCAGAAAATCAGCCATTATGGCAGTTTCTGCAGGTGGCCCGGAGAGCCGTCAAAAATACGGACGTATCGGGATTGGGGCGAAAAACGATCGCTCGTCCGGGGGCTTGCTGGAACGTCCGGATGGCCGTCGCACCGATTTTCCGCCGGACCCGGTGAGCGGCCCCTATCCACTTCCCGAGGACCCCCAGAGCCGGGGCCCGGATCCCGCGACTCTGCGCAAGAAGGCGGCTGCCCAGCTGCAGAAGGAACTGAGCGTAATCGGCAAGCTGGAGTTGGACGAATTCTTCCTGGTCGTCCACGAAATCGTCGAAAAGGCACGGGAGTTGGGCATCCGCTGCGCCGGTCGCGGGTCGGCCGCCAATTCCATCGTGGCTTATCTCCTGGGCATTACAGGTGTCGATCCGGTCGTTCACGGTCTCCTCTTCGAACGCTTCCTGCACTCGGGTCGCAAAGGCACGCCCGATATCGACGTGGATTTCGATTCCGAACGCCGAGACGAAATCATCGCATGGATCGAAGGGCGCTTTGGTATGGAACAGACCGCCATGACAGCCACCGTCATCACCTACCGGGTTCGCTCGGCGATTCGCGACACCGCGAAGGCCCTCGGCTGGCCCATGGAAACCGTAAACCGATTCTCGAAAGCCGTGCCTCCATACGGCGGGCGGACGCTCCCCGACTACCGGCTCCGGCTCGAACGCATCTGCGGGCAGTCGCCCCTTCTCGATAAACTCCTGGAAATGACACAGGACCTGCTGGGCGCTCCCCGCCACCTGGGCCTGCATTCGGGCGGTATGGTGCTTTCCCGGAAGCCACTCCACCACTTCAGCCCGATCCAGGTCTCGGCGAATGGTGTAAAGGTTCTTCAGTTCGACAAGGACGACGTCGAATCGCTCGGTCTCGTCAAGTTCGATGTGCTCGGCCTGCGCATGCTCGCAACGCTGAGCGAGACCGCCGAGATGATTCAGCGCCACGGAGTTGGGAAGGGGGGAAGCACGCAGATGAATCCGGCAGAGCCGCCCCTTGACATCGACGAACTTTCGCTCGACGACATTCCGACCTACAACATGATGCGTGCGAGCAAAACGCTCGGCGTTTTCCAGATCGAGTCGCAGGGGCAGCTTCACCTCCTGGCGCAGCACCAGCCCGAAGACTTTGGCGATCTCATCAATGAAATCGCACTCTTCAGACCGGGGCCGCTCCAGAGCGGCATGGTGCACCCGTTTGTTCGCCGGCGGCGTGGCCAGGAGAAAGTCGAATACGATCATCCGCTCCTCGAACCGCTTCTCAAGAGCACCTACGGCGTGATTGTTTACCAGGAACAGGTACTCGAAGTCGCACACCGTTTCGCGAACATGTCGCTCGAAGAGGCCGACGAGTTCCGCCGGTTGATGTCACATTTTAGAGATCCAGGCGAAATGGAGGGCATGCGCGAACGCTTCGTCAAAGGCGCCATGAGAAAGGGCGTTAATTTTGAAACGGCCACGAAAGTTTTCGAGAACGTGGCGGGTTTCGTCGGATACGGTTTCTGCCGGAGCCATGCGGCGGCGTTCGCCAAGACGGTCTACCAGTCGGCCTATCTCAAACGCCATTACTCGGCGGCGTTTATGGCCGCCTTCATGCAGCACCGCCCCGGCATGTACAATCTGATGACGCTCGAGGAAGAGGCCCGGCGCTTTGGTGTGTCGATTCTGCTGCCGGACATCAACCAGTCAGGGTTCCGCTACGACATCGAGCTCGTGCGGGAGGGGGGCGGTGAGGGCGGTGGTGCGCAGAGGAGCGGGCTTGTGCGGGAAAGCGACCGCTCGTACGGCCATCCACACGGGCGACCCGCACGCGAGCCTAACGAAAAATATGCCATCCGGAAACCCATTGTTGC
>BTQE01000123.1:0-8952 GCA_036985715.1 Rhodothermia bacterium | reverse complement strand
ATAATCTTGGTGAAATTCGGTACCGACAGGACGATTTCGTCAACGCCGCTGACTATTTCAGGCAGTCTCTGGAGCTGGATGACACCTACTATCCTGCATGGGATTTTCTGGGAGATGCCTCTCATTGGCTCCGGGAGAATGAGGAAGCAGAACGAGCGTGGAAGCAAGTGATTGTCTTCGTCGACGATGAGTTGGCTATGAATCCAACTACACTGGGTGCTTTGGAAACACTGGCCGTCACACAAGCAAAGTTGAACTTGGAGGATGAAGCACTAAGTACAATTGAATTGATTCTTTCTCTTGGGCCCCGGGGAACCAGCGTGTCGGTAACGATTGGATCGGCTTTGGAAATTCTCGAACGGCGCGACGAAGGGCTTCAATACATCAAGCGCGCAATAAAAATAGGATATAATCGGGAGGCCATCGAGGCATCCCGCTGGCTCGATGGACTTACACGTGATCGTCGCTATCTCTGTGAGTTCGAAGGTCCTCCATGCGAGGACTGAGCCGGCTCACCCTTCACCCACCTATATGGAGGAATGAAACCATGAACAAAGTCACATATCCAAACACCTTCTTCGTTCTCACTATCGTTGGTATCGGAGCGGGTGTTCTTGCCAGCATCATGGGTAGCGAAGTACTCGGGCTGTCCTCAATGGCGTACTATCTGACAGCAGACATCCTGGCTGTGATGACGGTCGGCTTTATTGTAGCCGAAATTCCGAAAATACCCAGACCGCCACGTCCTAAGTGCCCGCCTCTCTGTCCGGGAGCCCGATATTGGGCACTCGGCGCGTTCATTTTAGCGGTACTAGCGGAATTGTTTTTTAGTGGTTCGCTCGTAGGTGTCAGCGCCTTAGACTTCCTCATGATTACTTTTGCTTTCAGCATCTTGAGTATTGGTGGATCCATGGTCTGTCCTCCTCCAGAGGAGCAGGTAGAGGTAGTCGAGTGACCGCCGTGTACGTTCTTCATGGCACATAGAGCGATGACTGAAATATCAAGAACATCCGGCCCTGGCGCCGGGGACCGGGGCCGGATTCAATCTGGATCAGTTGCCGAATACGTCGAATTACTCATCCTTTAACTGAAACTGAAAAGACACCCGCAAATTTCTTTCCGCTCAGTCGTGCGCGTATCGACGTAATAGTCTCGATTGCGATTCCGCACCGCTCCCTAAAATTCGCTGCGGGAGAGAATTTAGGGATTGATCAACGAAAATCCGGAGGTAACTGACGGAGGATTCTATTTCTTCGCCTTACCGAAAATGATCCCGATAAAAAATTGAACACCGTTGGTTTTGAGGCTGGCGTCAGATGCGCTTGACTGGTCATTCAGGTTTGTTAGGCCAGCGGAATATCGTAGTTCTGCGAACGCGGAGTGATCGCCTATTGGCCGGCTTACGCCCGCACCGATTCCGAAACCGAAGTCAACACTCTTTATGTCGTCCTTCAGGTCTTCATCGATCTCAAAACCGTCATCGCTGCCTTCTGCCTTAGCGCTCATGTTGAGTCCGAGCGTTGGGCCAGCCATGACGTAAGGCTGGACATCGTTCGTTCCGAAGGCATACTTGACCATCATTGGTATTTCGAGAAAGATCAGCTTAACGGTGACGTCAGTGCCCCTGTCCGATTCTTTGGCACCTTTTCCCAAAATCATCGGCTCAACACGCAGAACAATGCTTTCACCAAGACCATAATCCAGAACTCCACCGATTCCGAAGCCGACACGAGACGAAAAATCCCTGTCGTCTGGATCCTGACTTAGGTTTGCAATATTCAGTCCTGCTATGGCGCCAAATTTAACCTGAGCACTGGCCTGCATAGTTAGTAGAAACGTAAATAATGCGACCAGAAATAGACTCATCCTTCTCATGATAGCCTCCGTTGCAATGATTTAGGTTCAAACGACTCACAAGGAATGAGAGTAGGAATTTGGTTCCACATGTGCAAGAATCGAAAAAGACTTGATCGCCTCAAACGCCAGATGATCTCCCTCGTCGCGGCCGTAATAGACGGTGTGAACAATCCCGTCTTCGGTCACAAGAATATCCAAAGGCATGGTTCGCATGCTTCCGGTGATAGGCCAGGGGATGTATCGCCGCACAAACATCGCGTGCAGCAGCGTCGGCATTCGGAGGAACATGCCCTTGATCAATCCCCATGTGGACCGCTCCACGCCATATGCACGGTAGTACGTATTCTTTTCATCCGCGAGAATGGGGTAGGGTGACTCGTGCTTCTCTGCGCTCCGTTTGAGCGTTTCGATTGGCGAATCGAAGATGGCGACGATCGTGAAGTCGTTGCCAAGTTCCTCTCGCCGGGAGACGAGTTGGTGAAGCCTGAGATTGCAGAACGGACATGTCGCAAATCGTAAAAACGACACCATATACCGGCGACCGCTCAGAGACGAAAGGTCAAACGTCGTACCGTCAATTCCCGGAAGAACGATATTGATTGCTGCGTCCCCGGGGCGAATCTTTTCCATAGTGTGGCCCTCTTTCGATAATTGAAGGTGAGTCGGGCAGGTCGGTCGGGTGTTACAACTTCGAGTACAGCCCAGGGCAGACTTCGAGGCGGATCTGGTTTATTGATTTTTCGCTAACGGGCATCCGTGCGAATGGTCGCGCGTTCGAGGGCTCTCACAAGTAAGTTTACCATTGCCTGGTTCTCAAATCACAGACCATTCATAATGTCCCACAACCATTTACGAAATATTGCTATTGTAGCACATGTAGATCATGGAAAGACGACGCTTGTTGATGCCATGCTGTGGCAAAGTGGCATTTTCCGCGATAATCAGCAGGTCCGGGACCGGGTTATGGACTCGATGGACCTGGAGCGCGAAAAAGGAATCACGATCATGGCCAAGAATACGGCCGTGAACTATGGTGACGTCAAGATCAACATCGTCGATACGCCCGGACACGCCGACTTCGGGGGTGAAGTCGAGAGAACACTCCGCATGGTTGACGGGGTTATGCTGCTCGTAGACGCCGCCGAAGGGCCGTTGCCTCAGACGCGATTCGTGCTTTCGAAAGCGCTGGAGTTGGGATTGCCACCCATCGTGGTCATCAACAAAATTGACCGATCCGATGCCCGGCCGACTGAAGTGATTGACGAAGTCTATGACCTGTTCATCGACCTCGACGCTTCGGAAGAGCAAATCGAGTTTCCGGTGCTGTATGCCGTCGCCACAGAGGGGACGTGTTCTGCTGATCTCGGGGCCGAATCTGAAAATCTCCGACCCTTGCTCGATACGATCGTCGAGAGAATACCGGCACCCGGTGGAGACCCGAATGCATCGCTGCAGGTGATGGTAACCAACGTTCAGCATGACGCCTATCTCGGACCCCTTGCTATTGGCCGAGTTGTAAACGGAACGCTCCGGAACAAAGCGCAAGTTCAGATCTGTCATCGCGACGGCTCAATGACGACGTCCACGATCACTGCGTTGTTCGATTACGAAGGATTGGACCGACACGAAGTCGAAGAGGCTGGCCCGGGTAATATCGTTGCCATCGCTGGAATGACGGGCATCGGTCTGGGCGAGAGTATCGCCGATATTGAGAATCCGGATCCCCTCGAGCCGCTTCATGTCGATGAACCGACCATGTCGATGGAATTTCGGATCAACGACTCCCCATTCAGCGGTCGTGAGGGCCAGTACGTTACATCCCGCAATCTGCGAGATCGGTTGTTCAAGGAAGCTGAATCGAACGTGGCGATTCGCGTGGAAGAAACGGAGACGCCGGACAGCTTCCTCGTTTTTGGCCGAGGTGAACTTCAAATGGCCATTTTGATCGAACAGATGCGCCGAGAAGGCTTCGAATTTGCGGTCGGAATGCCTCGCGTTCTCATTCGCGAAATCAACGGTAGGCGTCACGAGCCGTACGAACTCGCACTCATCGACGTGGCGGAAGACTACATGGGAACTGTTGTCCAGAAGCTCGGCGCCCGGAGGGGAATCATGACCAAAATGGTTAATCACGGTTCCGGGCGAGTCCGACTCGAATTCGAGGTCCCGAGTCGCGGACTCATTGGATATCGGACCGAGTTTCTGACCGACACGAAGGGTACTGGAATTCTGACGCACCTGTTCGATACGTACCGGCCCTGGGCGGGTGATATCGCCCATCGTGCTTCGGGCGCCCTTATTGCCGACCGCGCCGGTAAGGTCACTGGATACGCCGTCATCAATCTTCAGGAGCGCGGAGAGTTGTTCCTGGCACCTACCGACGCCGTATACAGGGGTATGTTGGTGGGGGAGAACAGTCGTGACGCGGATCTGGATGTAAACATTACGAAGGAGAAGAAGCTCACAAACATGCGCGCTGCTTCGGCCGACTCATTTGAGAAGATCATTCCTCCGCGACGCTTTTCTCTCGAGGAATCCATCGAGTTCATCCGCGACGATGAACTGATCGAGGTCACACCGAAATCTATTCGGCTTAGAAAACGACATCTCGACCCCCACGTCCGGAAGAAGTCGGAATTGGCTCAGCGGACTGAAGTGCTGGCGGGGTAGTAGCAAGGATCGAGAACCACGCTGCTATATATAATGTATCCGCCGCAGAGCCGGACGGCTGACTTTCCTTGATGTGCCCGTCCGAATCGAGCCACTTGGTTCCAAAAGAGGGAGTGAAATGAAAAGCTTTGTTCGTCTGGTAATTTTGCTCAACACTACCAATAACAACCCAATTCGCATGGGCACAGGAATCGTGGAACCCCGAGCAGTTGCGAGTGCTGGCGGCCATGGAACAGCTGTCGGCATCCACCGCGCCGGGGGGAGCGGGCGTTGAAGCATAGGGCGCCGTTCTGGCGGAAGAGTTCAGTCGTTGGACTATTGGGAGCCCGGTCACCAGTGGTCAAAATGATTGGGTCGAAGGGGTGAGGGAGTGGTTCGATGACGGCTGGCGAGTTTCGGATAGAAAGATTCAAGTTCTTGAAATACGAATTAGGGGCAACACCGCATACACTCGCCGAATCGTGACGGAGTCATACATCGGGCCCGATGAAGAACAATCAGTCTCGACCGCAGCTCTCGCCGAGGTCTGGGTCCGTGGTGAGAACGGCTGGCTCTTGCTGATTGTCACTGTTCACCCGATGGACGACCCTTAAGTTGACCCAAAGGCGTATACCCGGTTGACAACGTTTTCAGCGGTCTGTACTTAAGCATATTCGAATCCCGTAACGACTAGAGAACGTATCTTACAAAAGGGCGATGATTTATTGGACCGCACACCTCCTTTTCAGTCTCCGGGTCACACTGTACAATGTCGACTGATATTCTCAATGTACTCGATCACATCAGGGGACCGCTCCGGGGCTCTCGGCAGGTCCTGACGAGTCAGCTGCATACGATTGGGACGGGAGAGGATGCTTTTATTCACTTTCCAGCGCATCGAGTATCAGACGTGCAGCCCAGACACGCGACACTTACGAAAGAGGGAGACACGTATCAGATACGTGCCGAAGTGGATGCTCACATATTGGTCAACGGTACACGTGTAACCGAGCAGATCCTGGAGCACGGGGACCTGATCAGACTGGGTGAGACCGGGCCGCTTCTTCGATATCGTCATGTTGCAGGGCCGACAGGGAAGCAGGCCATTCAGTCGGGCACCAGTGCCAGTAAATCCATGAAGGAAGTGCTCGATGACTGCGTGGAGGGGGCGAGGGCGGAGACTTCATCCGGGATACGACAAGGACTCATCGTTCTGCGCAATTTGCCGAAGGACATCAAAACTCAGTCTTCTCCGATGGTGAAGATCATGTCTCTGGGGTCCGTTGTGATTGTAGTCCTGTTGCTGGGCTTGATTACGGTTCGTCTTTCCAGTCTGGAGACTCAGCTGAATGCACAGGCAAAAGAAATGGCTGAAACACTGGGCCTCTTTGAGAGGGACAATCAACTAACAGGAGTGGAGCTTCGCCAGATGCGCGATGATCTTCTCTCAACAGCCGATCAATTGTCGCGTCTCAAGAATGAGTCGGGCATTGAATCACTCGTAATCCAACAGGCCATGCGTTCGATTGTATTCGTTCAGGCGTCGTACGGCTTTTCGGATCCGAACGGCCAGATGTTGCGGGCCGTCGTTGGCGTAGACGGAACCCCTCTGCGCGACACACGAGGCCAAATGATACCAACGTTTGGAGGTAAGGGGCCTATTCTTGAGCGTCAGCTAACGGGTACGGCGTTCGTGGCGTCGTCAGACGGACTTCTGCTGACGAATCGCCATGTAGCAGAGCCGTGGCTCTACGATGAATCTGCGAAGAGTGCCATTTCCCGCGGTTTTTCGCCCGTCGTTATTCGAATGATAGGATTTTTACCGGATTCGAGTGTGCCGTTTGACATCTCGCTCATCGAGGCGAGCAGTTCGGCAGACGTGGCTGTGCTCCGCTGCAGTGGGATTACAACTGAAGTCCCCTACCTCGAGCTGGCTGAAAGTCCTCCCGAGTTGGGCCAGTCTGTGTTGGTACTTGGCTACCCAACCGGAATTAGAGCATTGCTCGCCCGAACTGCCCCGACCGTTCTGGACAGTCTCGTGAAAATTCAACCCGAACCGGATTTCTGGCAAATGGCGAGTATTCTCGCTGGCGGTGGTTACGTCGCACCACTCATCACGCGAGGAATTGTCGGGCAAATCACCCCATCGGCCGTCGTTTACGATGCAGAAACGACTCACGGCGGAAGCGGGGGTCCGGTTATAGGGCTCGACGGAAAGGTTGTCGCCGTAAACGCAGCTATCATGCGAGATTTTGGCGGGTCCAACCTGGGTGTGCCGGCGAGCGCTGCACGAGATCTAATTCTTCCTCATCTTCCGCAGACGGACAGATAGGCGTACGGCCCGTTCATTTCACTGGCTTCACGTCGTTAACTTATGCACACGTCCTTGAATGTTGGGGAGCGCATCAATCAAGAATAGACAACAAGTTTCATGAGACTGTTTCTGAAGATCCTGCTGGCCGGCTTAGTGACCCTGACTGCATGCACCGGTTCGAAACTGACCACGTCGCCAATAGAAATAGACGGGATGAATAACAGCGTCCTTGTAGGGGATCATTTAATCGGCGGCCAGCCCTCGGTGGAAGCTTTGAGCTATCTCGCTGATGAGGGATACGAAGTGGTTTTATCTACTCGCGCTGAGACCGAATTGTCGTGGGATGAAAGAGCAGTCGTTGAATCTCTAGGGATGCGATTTGTCAATATTCCGATACCCAATCCTGTTACGGGGATCACTGACGAGCAGGTTGACCTTTTTGATGAGTTTATGAAAGGTGACCATGGACGCGCAGTACTTCACTGCGGATCCGGCAACCGCATGTCTGGCCTTTGGGCCGTTTGGTTGGTTGAAAGAGAGGGACTTTCGCCCGAAGAAGCACTCGATTTGGCCGAGCAAACCGGAATGAAAGGGATTCGTCCTTTTGTCGAGCGCCGACTGGGGATTGAGCCGGAAGAGTAGGCGTACTTGCTGGTGACGCCAGAGTCGGTGGAGCTTGCCGTCGGTCCACCGAACGATCTGAAATAGCACATTGAGCCAAGAACACTTCGGAATCGGATCGCTGGGCTTCCTGTCGACGACGACCGAGGGCGACCGCTGGATTCCTGGGTCATGCTGACGATCGAAGACCTATAAAACACGAGATACGGATCCTCCGGGCAGTATTGTGAAGACCGAATCCAAACTCATCAGCAAGAAAAAGCCCATCTTTCCGCTGAGTGATTCGCTCCGCGCGTATCTCGGGAGATACAATCGTATCAAGGATCGCGGCGTTCGATTCGAAGATCTGGGGCGTTACGACAACGCTGTTCCTCTGTACGATGAGCAAAACAAGGATACGCTCTGGTCCACGTTGTTCTATCCGGGTCTCGAATTTCAGGGCATCTCCGACGATCTTCTTACGACATATGCGGTTCTGAAATCGGACGGGGACATGTCGGCCGTTGCGGATCTGTATGTGGATCGTGTGGACCTCTGCCTGTACGGGAATACGCTGCCATACCGGGTTCGGATCGTGAATTCACTCAACGAGAACTTCGACTACTTTTACGTCAAGCGAGTCGACGCGAATCGCGTCTATGGGCTGGAACTGGAACACATTCTTTCGCCCAGCAGGATCAACTATTTCATTCATGGCGACACAATGATTGAGGAGCATGTCATCGGTTTGCCGGCTGAAGATTTTATCGACATCGCCATGCCGACTTCTCGATTTGATCTTGTGCGGCTCGGAAAGGAATTCGTCAAGTTCAACGAACGCTGCTTTGTCAGACTGCTTGGTGATATGCATGCCGGGAATTTCGTCGTCGAGATTCGGCGCGATTTCGAGCGGTCCCATTTTATGTTTCGCGCAATGGACTTCGACCAACAAAGTCATCACTGGAGGATGAAGGCCTACATGCCACAGTTCTGGATCCAGAACAATCCATACGTGAATGTGAGCTTGAAGTACCTCACACGCGAGAATCGGGTGCAATATCAGAAGGAGGAAAGGGCGCTGATCGCCAATCGGGTGCGCGTGTCGCACGGTCGTTTCGATGCGTTAATCGAGGCCATGCGCGGCGATGTAATTTCGTCCCAAGAGAACGTCAAGAAGCTCGGCGCCCAACTGGCAAAGCACTATGGTGAGCCCGCATTTGCCCGTGGAGGGAGCATGGGAGATCTCGTTCACGCGTCCACGCAGCTGCTCCTGGTTTCCGAGTCAGCCGCTCAACCGTCAACAGGCTAGCTTACTAAGTTGTTTTGCCCATCCCAGGGGGGAGTTTGCCCTTGCCCGGGGGGAGCTTGGCCGCTTTTACTCCCGCACCTGCGTCAGCGGTTTTAACATTTACGGTAGCGGCGCCAGATCCATTGAGCACACCCGCCATCTCCTGGAGAATTCGCCAGTTGGAGAGACGATCCGCCTGGCCGGCGAGAAGAGTCGTCGATGGGTTACCATCTTTATCAAACTG
>BTQE01000122.1:0-8977 GCA_036985715.1 Rhodothermia bacterium | reverse complement strand
GAGGCTGTGAAGATAGACCTGAGTGGTTTTTGCGTCCTTGTGGGAGAGCGTTTGCTGGATCCGCTGGATGGGTAAATTATTGTCGTCCATAAAGGCCGCCCAAGAGTGTCTGGCTACATGCGTCGTTAAGCGAATATCAATTTCGCAAAGGGCCGCAAGCTCCTTTAGGTATTTGTTGAGCAGCGCGGTCTTGCGCTTGCGCTCTTGAAATGCCGCTTCTGTACCCCGTCGAATATGCTGAGGCATAATTGGGAATATATACTCTTCGCTTTCCACGGCTGGCCAGCCGTAGAAGCGAAGGATCTCTTCGGCCTTTCCCATAAGTGGCATCGAAAAGGACGGATCAGCCGTCTTGGTCATGGTGTACTCGATTCGGTAAATCCCTCGAACCTGACGGACATGGTCACCTACAAGCTGAATCACATCGGAGACGCGCATACCAGCCGCGTAGAAAGCGAAGATAAAGTAATTTCTGACGTCGTTCAAAAGTCCAGGTTCGATCTGTAGGTCTTCTAATCTCCAGATTTCCTCAATGGTAAGACGACTGCTCTTAGCTCGTTTAGTTTTGAGCGTCAGCTGAAAAAACGGATTCTTTTCCTGGGGAAAGAGACCTTCACGGATTGCTATGTAAAGCACGGTCCGGATGTAGCCCAAATTCTTTGAAATCGTATTCTGACCATTGCCATGAACTTTTACGAGATACGTATGGAAACCGCGTAAAAAGACGACAGTTAAGTCATCGAATGGTAGTGTCGACCGGTGCGTGGTTCGTCGTGTGTAATCTCTGAGTTTCGCCAGGACTGGTTTATATGCATCCACCGAGCCGTGCTGGCCACGATCGCGAAACTCGTCGATACGCTTTTGGAAATACTCGAGGAAATCGGGGGTATTTCGCTCAGAGCCGATCTTCATGATCTCCTTAACGGCGTGCGGTGAAAGTTGGCCATCTCTCACGAGCACTTCGAGAACTGCTGCTTCAGCCTTCTCTACGACATCTCTCAGATAGAGATTGAGGTTTCGATATTCTCGATACGTTTTTCGAACTTCTTGTCTTGGTGCATTCCAGTGACGCGGGTGCAAACGAGCGCCCTCAATAGCGATCAGGGACCGCTGCTTCTTATGGCGGATGACAAGGTAGAGTGGTACTGTTCCGTCAGAGCGTTTTCTTGCTGTCCAGGGGACGATGCTTATCTTGGCCATGCCTGAAGAATCGTAGGATCATACAAATATTGTTGACGCTAAAGGTGACGTTTTTGAGCCAGATTGTCAAAACTGTTCACCGGATCTGACAGAATTAACGGCCATAACGTAATGTTTTCGTGCGAAATAAGTCGAAACCCGTGTCAAACCAGGCAAGTGCTGCAATACCTCCCTCTCCGCACAAGGATAGAAAGCCCGAATCGCGAAAGCGATTTAGTCTTTTTTGATGGCCGGCGTCGAAAGCTCGCTTTCGTAAGTCGGACAGAAGAAAAGACAGGCGGCGAACGCAGTGAGCAGACGGGTTTTCTATCAGTGTGCAGGACCCCCACTTGGGCACCAGCCGCGCGCAGCGAGGCTGAACTCCCACCCTCTCCGCTCGAGATAAATGAAAGCCAGACAAGTGTAGCTTGTTGGGCTTTTCTAATGGACACCGACCGAAGCTCGCTTCAGGGCGGTGTTCAGAAGAAAAGGTAGGCTGCGAGCGCAGTGAGCAGGTGGGCTGTCTATCAGTGTGCAGGACCCTCACTTGGGCACCAGCCTCGCTGCGCGAGGCTGAATTCCCACCCTCTCCGCAAATACAAAAAGCCCCGACCGCGAAGCGGTCCGGATTTGCTATTGAGCGACGATGAAAGCTTGCTTTCAAGAGCCTTTCGAAATGAAAAACGTGACAGCGACCGGAGGGAGCTGGGACTTCGAGATTCTCTTGAGACTCTCCTCCAAGCTGGAGCCGAACGCAGTGAGGCTCAATCCCACGTCGCTAAAGGTTCTCAGCTAACCAATCGGTGACAGCGTCCACAGATTGATGCATTATTTTTGTCCAGACATCTGAAAAATCACTATTGGTCGGGACGGTGTGAGGAAGAACAATGCCCAAAAGAACCAGGTCATCCCGGTACGTCTCTAACACATCTCGGAATTTCGAGTAGAAGATATATTCACTCAATTCCTCTGAGTCCGTCGTGTCAAATAGAGTCATGCAATCGTGAAGAAAGGAGAGCACAGGCCAAAGCGTTTTCCACGATGACCTGGACAATTCGGCATTCCCTTCAGAATAGAACGAACCGCTCGTTTCTCTTACTGATGTAGTGTCCGTGTGCCACGGCGAACGAGCGATGTATTCGGCCGGACGATTATTCGATTTCACGACAAAAGCCGCGAGTGTTAGATCTCGAAGAGCTTCGCGGACAGATGTTTCGCGGTACGCGGCTGCTTCCACCAGGTGCTTTACTGTTCTCGGATGACCGCACTGCCCGACCAGAATTGTCATAAGATCCGCTTTCGCTCCCAACCCGAAGCCGGCTCGAAATCGTAGCATAAGGGCGCCCGGGTGTAGCAGATTGGGAATTGAGGGGCCCTTCAGCTTTGGAGATCCGGGTATCTCTGCATCGCTTTTAGCAATCGTTTTCCACCGCCTGTCGCCCGCCGAAAGCGCCATTTGTGCAAACAGGGCAATCTGTGATTTCTCCTCGGCCGCAAAACGGTCAGTCAATCCCTGGATGCGTTGAAGACTTACCAGTGGCGCGCCAACCACTGCAAACCAGTTTAGAAACAGCTCTAGTCTCTGCTCCTTCCTTCTAAGAAGTGAGCTAAACAGAATAAGTTGTTCTACATCGACGATCGATGTCGCTTGACGCTTGTGTATTTCCGTTCCGGATGCGCCAAGTACAATCCACTGGCGCCAACACGCATCTATCAGGGCTTCTTCAGCAGCCTGCTTGAGCTTATTCCCGATCTCTCTTAACATATCTAATCACGTCGTCTACGAGAGAAGAGAAATGTTCACTGGCATCCTGAGTTTTTACCCAATCCGCCGCATGCAGTAGCTCATCATCCGTCGGTCGTAAAGCGACCAGATCTTGAGCGTGGACACTTGCAGGGCTCCTGTCCGCAGCTGCGAACAATTTCAGAGAAATGATTGTCTGGCGACCAGCGAATCCCACTTTCAGAGCCGAGTATTTCCGCCAGGTAAGATCATCTAGGATTGTATCCGGCATTCCGACGTTCCACTGCGCAGCCACCTCAGCATTCATCCAGTCACTGGAAATATTAAAATCGCGGGCGACAGTCTCTATTGCCTGCGTCAACGGCTCAGGAAAAGGAAGTGGTGAACGTATCGTCAGTTCGTCACCCTCTCCCTCCGTTTGAGCGATCACATCAACATCCTTCGTCGTGCGAGCAACAATATTCATGACATTCAAATTGGCACCACCTACGATGATCAGAGCAATTTCAAACCCAGATAGATGAAGACGCTCTCTAACCGCCTGGAGCAGCCGACGAATGTCCTTGCTGCTAAGATTGATGGAGTTTAACAAAGGATTAACCTGGGTATAAGAAAGGATTATCCGTTGTTACACTTCGACCTGGTTTATGTTTCCCTTGCCGGCACTATCAGTTCTGATCAGACAGTCATTCTCTTGTTCAACTCTCAGACTGTTTCTATCCCGTTGACACCCGTTCGCCTTAACGAGAAACAATTTGAACTTGCCAAAGCGGTTGGAATAACCCAGCCAAACTTGTCGGCCATGTAGAACGGGAGTCGCGTGTTGTGAACAGCTTTAGGCAATGGGCCACGTGTCTGTGGGAAGTCCTCTTCGGGATGGAGTCGGGCGTATCGAAACTCAGATGAGATGCCAAATCCGTCGACCTATGTCCGAAGGGAGTAATTCCCGCCTCGCGTTGAAGGTCGCTATGTCTCCGTTCCCTCGTGCACCCCCTTGTCTCTATTTCCAGAGAACTCACAAAGGGTTGCATCAATAAATATATCTATTAGTGATATATACTAAAATATGGTATATTATGGAAGAGCGAACATGGGAAGTAAGAATTACGAGAAAGGCCGAAAAGAAAGCAAGGCGACTTCCGAAGCGGGCACTAAAGGCCTTTGAGAAGCTTTGCGCAGATCTTGCTGACCAAGGTCCTGTGCTGCCTGAATGGCCCAACTTTAGTAAAATCAGGGGTCAAAAAACACATTGGCATTGTCACCTATCCAGAGGAAGACCGCGATATGTTGCATGTTGGCGCGTAGAGACTATTGCCCAAAAACGTCTCCACACGCCTAAACTAAGCCGATTTATTGTGATCTATTACGTATGGACACATGAAGGCGCCCCATACTAATACAAGCTATCAATAGAGAAACATGATGAATGACACTTTTTTCGTCCAACTCGGCGGCGATAGATTTCGTTTACCGGCGAGAGCCTACCGAAACCTGAGAAAAGATCTTGAACCGTATAGGGTTGATGAAGAATCGACCATTCCTTACGAAGAGTTTTTTCGAGAGATCTCAGATGACCTTCCTCGATGGGCCTCTCACCTGCAGGGGCTCCGCTATCGCGAGGATTTAACGCAGGTGGAATTTGCCAAAGCGGTCGGAATAACCCAGCCCAACCTGTCAGCCATGGAGAACGGGAAAAGGCCGATTGGGAAAGCACTTGCAAAACGAATCGCAGAGATCTTCAACACGGATTACCGACACTTTCTCTAGGTCGCATGTCGCCCTAATACCTCCAACTGGTCAAATCTGCTCCTGGAGGCGCGGTTTTCTCTATACGGTCCAGAATCAGCGGTAGATACCTCGTATTGTATCGGAGCCGGCTAATGGCATTCGGATTGTCCTGATCCCCATTCCAACAGTGTTCAGCCCGATCGCCGTAATCCACGATGCCCCCATAATATGGATTGGTTGTGCTCTCCAGAAACTCTTCTGCCAGATATACCGCGTTGTTTAAGTAGTAGTTGTCCATATCACCGGCATAGATATGCAACTTGCCGGCAACTTTTGGCCCCAGTGTTTCCCAGTCACGCTCCAGAATGTATCTGAGATCATAGTTTTCCTTCCAGTACTCGGCCACCTCACGATCAATCTCTCCAGAATATTTGTCCCAAATGGGTTTCGGGTATCCTTCAGGTCCCATGGGCGAATAGACCGCCTGCCAGATATCCCACTGCTGCCCGGACCTTCCGTTCGTTCCCAACGCGAGCTCCAGAAGATTATCATCTCTGATGGTTGACTGAATTTGGCCGAGCCAATCCCTGTGGCTGGGACGCTCCATCATCCGAAAATCTGACGGGTAGTAGTAGGCGTTATCATCCTCGTATATGTTCACCTGAACATATTCTCGAAAGTCGATCGGATCAGGACACGCGATGAACGCTCCATTGTATTCCTCCGGGTAAAACACCTGAACGGCCATAGCCTCCCAACCACCGGTTGATCCTCCATACGTGAACCGAGCCCAACCTTCACCGATGCCGCGGAATCGCTCCTCTATCTCCGGTATCAGTTCGTATGTGAGCGCGTCACCGTACGGGCCGATGGATGCCGAGTTGACCGCATAGGAATCATCGTAATACGGATTGGAATGTTGAATGACGGCGACCAGGTATCTTGGGAAATCGTCGCTGATCCACTGCTGGTAAAATGCGTATGCCTCCTGCTGCCGGATCCGATTATATCCTTCTATTCCAAAACGCTCGCTGTAGTCCGGCTCCAGGTCAGGATCCGGTGGTTCTGTTCGAAAGCCGGAAAAGTCGGCCGGGTAATGTCCTTGAAAGACCATCAAGGGATACCTTGCGTCCGGATGTTCGTCAAATCCCTCAGGTACCAGGACGTGCGCTCCCACGAAAATATCACGTCCCCAGAATTCAGACAGGAGATCACTTCTCATCCGCAGGTGCCGTACGTATCTGGTGTCCTCAGGCGCTGAGATAGGTGGATTTTCGTTGTCTATGGAGAGGCGGATCACCTGGTCGCTTTCTCCTGTGATTTCGATTTGAACCGGCGCGCTGAAGACGTTTCCGGGAGCCAACCGCCAGTTCTGTCCGGCACCCCGATTCATAGGCAACTTCACCGTATGGCCGGTCGAGAGATCAAACGTTTCGTACTTGTGAACGAGCGCCTGCACGTAGTAAGAACCCGGAGCAAGGTCATTTAGACTTTCAAACGGATATCCAAAAACGGAGCCATCAAACGTGATTGATTGACCCGGTTCAAGCTGGTCTATATCAACGCCATAAATTGGAATGGCGTCTACTCCGGATACCACCTGAAATCTCGGCTCCGGCGTTTCTCTCTTCGAAAACATAAGCAGAACCCTTCCGTCGATGGGCTTCGGGTGTAGCGCCCGGTCGATTGTGACGACAACAGAGATACCTTCAGACGCACCGATATCCGTCTTGATAAAAGGTGCATCACTCAGGTCAAATCCAGCTAGCAGAAATGAAAGGAGTATAATCAGTGTCGCGCGGCGGGAAGCATGGGGTATCATGATCGTTGTTGCAATGACTTGTGGGATGCATGACAGGATAGGAAGGACAGCCCACGGGGGGCTCGATTCTTTTCATTCGAATGAGTTTACGGCGGACGGGGCAGAAAGCCCATATCCTCGCGAACCCGCGACTCCCAACTGCAGATTCAAAACTGGCTTCCTCGTATGGTCATTTGACACTACCTGATGAGCACCATCTTTCTCGTCCGCTCGAATTTTCCAGCTTTCATCCGAAAGAAATAGACTCCGGATGCCATGGCGCTCCCGTCAAATTGTACCTGGTGTTCGCCGCGCGATTTACGAGCGTTTTCCAGCACTCTCACCCGCTCTCCCAATACGTTGAATACTTCAATCCGAACATCGCTCGCTTTTGGAACTGAGTACCGGATGCTCGACGTCGTTTTAAAGGGATTGGGGTAATTCTCAAACAGGTTGAATTCAAAGGGATCAACGGCGTCAGCAAGGACATCAATCGAAGTCGACACTGACAAGACATCAAACGTCCAGGTGTCGGACCAATCCCCCACTGCTCCCTGGATCCGCCAGTAATAGGTACCCACCTCCGTGAGCTCGAGTGTGTGGCCGATCTCTACAAACGACTCATCGATACCCGTTGTGAAATCAGGGTCCTGAGAAACCTGGATCCGGTAAGCGTCAACCTGATGTCCATTCCAGTAAAACGACACGACGCTTCCCGGCAGACTCGACTGGTCTGTTGGAGCGGCCAAAATCGGTGCAAAGAATACACCCCCCTCAATCCTGAACACGGTCCCCTCTTCGGGCATCTCTGCTAAATATGGAAATTCCCGACCGCCATTCCATAAGACGAGGACCATTCGGCTAAATACTTCAGCACCTAGTGTATCCGAATTGTCGAAATAGGCGCCATAACCCCATTCACCTGCGCTCTTATCGACCGGATTGTACCAGTAGATCCAGTCCGTATACGGGTCGTTGTCACTACTGGAAATGACGTGGTCACCGTAGATATCGAACACCGAGTCTTCTAAACCGGCTCCACACGCGGCCTCGCAAACCGCTGGTATCATTCGATAGTCGTCGGATGGATCGTCAGGCGTCTGAATTCCAGTGTTCCACAGTTCAAACGGTACGGGCATTGATGAACCACCATCCCAGAGACGAACGGCCTTTCCGCCTCGAGCCGTAAATCGAATTTCATAGTCGAAAGCACCAATATTGGACAGATTCGACCCATTTCGAGTCACTCTACCCAAAAAACTCTCATTCGAGCCAAGTGGGCCGTAGCTGATTCCTGCTCCCCCCGAATGGATACCCCATAACGCATCACTCGTCGATTGTTGGTATCCCCGGGTCGGTCGGTCGCACAAAGTTGTTGAGTCATCCGGGCAAGGAATTTGTGGAAACCGGAGCTTCCAAAAGCGAATGCCGCCATGTCTCTTGGCACCAAAGGACCAGCCGCGTTTGCGGTCACGGTGAACGAAGAGAACAGCTCATTAACTACCCTGAAGGAAACGTCGCCCGTACGGAATGTCCGCCCCTTCGACCAGGGCCCAAATCCATGACTGTTTTCTCCTCGAACTCTCCATGTATAAAGGCGGTCGGCTACCAAGTCAGCAAGTTGATAGTCCTGCCGTCGAGAAGCGAATAAAAGATTTCCGGTATCCTGGGACCACACCTCGATCTGGTACCGGGGTGCATCAGACAGAGAGTTCCAGATGAGTACTGGACTAAGTGGTTGACCGGCTGCCCCGTCTCCAGGAGAAATCAGAGTGACCGGTTCGGACGGTCGAAGACCCCGGGGGAGATTTTTGAAACCGTTTTCGTAGGCAGACCGAACTTCCGCTGCCGCCTCTCTCATCTTTGATATAGAATTCAGATGATCGGCGCCCAATGCCCAAATGATAGAAAACACGATCTCGGTGGACTCGCCCGGTTCGAGGTCGAATGGGCCACTGGAAAACATGAATCGCCGATCTCCGGGTCCTATCGGAGTCCCCAGACTATCCGAGTTTAGCTCAGACCAAAACTCTCGCGTCACCGGATCTCCCGGGAAGAAGTATTTGGCCGGGATCTCCGAAAAGTTACGTCCGATTCCCCCGAACGTCATAGGCTTTCCATCTTTCCAGAGACTCTGCATATACGTGTAATAGTGTGCGCCTACGGTCGGAGACTCGGTGACGCCTCCCCCATCATTCATGTTCATGAAGTTGGTCATTTGCCGGCGTTCACCTACCTCATCAATTCGCCCATCTTTGTCATTATCAAGACCATCAGTGGGTACTTCAGGGCCCTGAAACAGATGAAATCCGACTGCCGGAACGGGCGATCCGTAGCCTTCTCCCCCTCCATCTTCATTGTCCGCATTGTAAACGAATGCAATTCCGAGTGTCGAATCCGATCCAACTAGTGTCATGTCACACGTGTAATGCCGTAATATAATTCGTATCTTATCTTCATAATCAAACCGTGAGGATTGGCTATGAAAAGATACGTCGTGACGCTTACCGAAGAAGAAAGAGAGA
>BTQE01000121.1:0-8983 GCA_036985715.1 Rhodothermia bacterium | reverse complement strand
GGGGGAAGACCAGTTCGAATCAGAGTCGGCCAGGTGAAAGGCGAGATCTGAGTAACTGTAACCGTTCATCTGCTTGACAATGGCGGCGCGCAAAACCTGATCGGCCGACAGACCCGGGCGTCCCTTCCTGGTTAGCGGTCCCCCTTGCAGATCTTTCCAGACCGCCTCTGCGGCCGAAGGATTAGCCAGAAGGATGCGGTCGATCGCTGCCAGTTCGCGGGCCTGCTTATGGCCAAGTTGCCTACTGCGGAACAGATCGGGTTCAGGGAGAATTCGGCGCATTTGTGTACCTTTTTACTTGCCGGTTGGTCGAACAAAAACACACCGAAAGATACGACAAATCAGGCACAATCACGAACCAGAAATGCCCGTATCATCATGGGACACAAAGTATTGTGAGTTTATGGACGGGAACTAGTTAGCGGGCTCTCGAGCCAGTCGATCCAGCAGCGCCTCGATACGACGCCGAGCCTCGGCTACCTGCGGCTGCAATTCCGGATCCGCTTTCTCCCACAGTTCGGCAAACTGACTGTAGTGCTCAATTGCCTTGTCGATATCGTTAGTCTCCTCGTATAACTCTCCCAGGCGAAAATGAACAGGCGCCACGCGAACAATTCCTTGAAATACGTGAGCCAAAGGATCCGGTAACGATACATAACGCTCGTACGATTCAATCGCATCCGGATAGCTTCCAGCCTCATCGTACGCCAGTCCTATCAAATCCAGACCGCAACGATCGCACCAGTTTTGATCATACGCAGCGATCAGGGCCGGTATTCCCGCGTCTGCCCCTTCTCTCACTAAAACAATGCGTGCCGCATTCATAGGTGGGAGCCATTCATCGAGCGGTCTCCCAAGACCGGGCAGCGATGAACTCGCCTCTGCCGCTTCAATCTCGTTAAGATCCAGGTACAGTTCAGCGAGAAGCTGATTCGGGAAAGGTTCACTCTCACTGGAACCAATCGGGAAGCGACGCAGGTGCTCTTCGAGCGAGCGGCGAGCCGATTCCTCGTCTCCGGCCGCTGCGAATTCTGTTACTATACCGAGCAGTCCGACTTGATTCGCCCCCAAGGAATCGCCTTCTAGGAGTTGTTCTCGCATCAGGTCTTGCAAGAAACCGCGCGCCGTCTGGAGTTGGCCGCGTACGACATGGATCATGCTCAAGGCTACCAGACCCTCCAGACGGATCAGCTGATCGTCGCGCACCGACCGCATCGAATCAGCGACCAACCTTGCGCGCTCATAGTTCTCCATCGCGATTGCGCTGCGGAGCTCTGCCACGAGTATGACCGGGCTGTCAGGCAGGTTCTGCTTCAACTCAACCAACTCGGCCCGCAATTCCTCAAAGTGACCCAGCGATGCCAAGGAAAGAATGAGATTGTTGTAAGCGTTAGCATTTGGAACCAGCTGTAGTGCACGCCTGAATAATTCTATGGCTTCGGCATGACGGCGTGAGCTAGAAAAGACGTACCCAAGATTACTCAGCGCGCGCATATCGAATGGGTATTGATCGATGACGGCCTGAAGAGCCGACACGGCAGCATCGTCGTCTCTTGTACTGAAGACGTGGTAGGCCGAAGTCACATGGAGTCGCTCTCGCTCCGAAAGTCTACCGCGAAGTTCGTACGCTTTCAAAAAGTACTCGATGGCCCTTGGCGGATCCTGCCCCTGATTAATCACTGCTGCTCCATAGTCGAACCAGGCCATTGCGAACATCGAGTCCAACTCGACTGTCCTCGATAATTCGAGTTCGGACTCGTGCATCTTCCCAAGGGCCTGCAGATCAAGGCTGATGCCGAAGGAACGAAGAGCCTCCAATGAGGAGGTAGTTACCTGAGCGAGCGGAGGAGAGCCGCGCACCGATCGAAGCGATTCCCCGATTTTCTTTCGTAGTGCTCTCGAAAGCCTGTCCACGGTAGCCAGAAGCTCAGTATCATCGGCCGCCTCTTCCCTGAGTTGCACAATTGTCGCTCCATCATCGACGGAATTCATTCTTACGCTTAACAAATATCCCGAACCAACGCTTCCAAGTTCACCCGCGATCACGGCCTTGGCCCCCTGGCGCTCAGCCATTTCAAGCGCAAGATCGATCGTTATAGCTGTTTCGGGATCTCGCTCCATCAGCCTCAACAGCTCAACCTCCGTCGTGCGTTCGACAACCGTAATCGCAGTCGACTGCGAAAGATCAATCTTGAAGGCCGTTGTGAGTGTCTTTCCAAGACTTTCCTGATCCGTTCGGTTTTCGAATTGGGCCACAATGATGAAGTCATCGTCCTGCAGAATACCCGCCGTCAGAAGCGTGGCGAACGCGCCAATACCAAGTGCTCTCAGAATCATGTAGGTGGCCGTAACAATCCCGAACGCAGACATCGCGAGCACACCCCCTCGGGCAACCCGTCGTGTCGTCAGCCACTTCTGGAGGCCGGACAACTCGGTCCGCTCGGCCGTTTTCATTACGCTTCGCTTTTTCTCGAACATCGAGCTGAGCAGCAGCAGTGGAAAACCAGCCAATAAAAGAATGAGCCCGACCGGGAAGACCCAGTCCGGAAGCCCGAGCCAGTACATGGCGCCGTAGATGAGCGCTCCTCCCGCTACGGCAATCGCTCCATACTGAACCAGCGGGTTCATCTGCCTGGTCGGAACTTCCACACGCTCAATAATTACAGTTGCTCCCTCACCGGGAAGGGCAGAGGCCACGTTTTCAGCGGTCGCGAATCGGTTTTCTTTGTCTTTCGAGAGGCACTTGGCAACAATATCAGAAACCACTTCCGACACGTCCGGCATTAAGTCCTTAAGTGGTGTCGGATCCTCGTTCAGGATTGCGTAAAGGATGGCGGCGTCGTATCCGGTAGAGAACGGACGCGATCCCGAGATCATCTCATATAACACGCCCCCGAGCGACCAGATATCTGTCCGCGCATCCACGTCATCGCCGCGCGCCTGCTCAGGGCTCATGTAGATCATCGTCCCTACGCTTGCTCCGGTCTGAGTGAGCGCAGCAGAACCGCCGAGCTTAGCGACACCAAAATCGAAAACCTTGGCCACACCCTTCGATGTAATGATTACGTTCGCCGGCTTAATGTCCCGATGAACAATACCAGCCTCGTGAGCGGCGGCCAACCCAAGGGCGACCTGCCGCGCTATATCTACCGCTTCAGCTTCCCGCATCGGGCCTTCAGACAGACGATCCTCCAACGACTCGCCGTCATACAGCGCCATGGCCATGAATAGCTGCCCGTCGTCCGTTTCACCGATTTCAAATATGGTGCAGATATTTGCGTGATCGAGCGCAGAAGCCGACTTCGCCTCGCGCATGAAACGCTCTTTGGCTTCAGGGTCTCGAGAGGCAGAGGGGGGCAAGAATTTGAGGGCAACTTCTCGATCCAGACCCGTATCAAGCGCCTTGTAAACCACGCCCATCCCGCCTTCTCCCAGTTTGGAGACGATTTGATAGTGCGAAACGGTTTTACCGATCATGACTGTAGAGACGGGGTCTATTCTCAAACGTGGGCCTAGGTGACGAATGATACCATTTCGTCCTCATCATCCCAAAACTTACGTCTCCGACTCTACGCGAGCGGGCGCCTCCAATTCGAGCGTTTCCGATGAATCAGAAACGTTGGTACGGGTTCCTGTATTGACGTCCACCGAGCACGTATTACCTTATTCAGATTTCGAGAATATCTACTGGGCCAGCAAACCGGCAATTCAGACTCATTACAAAGGCCACAAATTCTACCATGAGCAATTTCAGACTATTTGTCCTCCTTCCGCTTTTGAGCCTCTCTCTCATCAGCTGTGCCTCATCGAAGCGCGCTTCTACGTCTGAGACTGGCGCCGACACAACCTCTTCGGAAGACTACAAAGACCAGGACGAAATCAAGGCGTTCAAAGACGTCATCAAGGATGATTTCGAGAAAGACGAAGGCCTATTCAACGTTTACAAGGACGACGCGACCTACTACTATGAGATTCCCAATAATCGTTTGGATCAGGAGCTGCTACTCGTGACGCGGATCGCCCGCACGGCGAACAACATTGGTTACGGTGGAGAAAAAGCTAATACTCAGGTGGTTCGGTGGGTTCGGAACGACGATAAAATTTTCCTGCGCATCGTTAGCTATACGAACGTCGCCGATGAGAAAGATCCGATCTACCGTGCCGTCCGGAACTCGAATCTTGAACCGATTCTTTTTGCGTTCGACATCAAGGCGTACAACGCTGATACGACCGGTGTCATAGTCGACGTGTCAAAGCTCTTTACTTCTGACGTAGCCGCGCTCGGGCTACCAGCAGGGCGTAGATCCAACTACAAGGTTCGGCGACTCGATTCAGAGAGGACCTACATTTCGTCCATCAAGAGCTTCCCCACAAACATTGAAGTACGACACGTACTAACGTACGACGCAACCGCAGCACCCTCCAACAGGTCGTCCAATTCGATTACCCTGGAAATGAACCAGTCCATGATCGAACTTCCTGCCGATCCGATGAAGCCTCGTCTTTGCGACAATCGGGTGGGGCTCATCAGTGTCTCGATGACTAACTACAGCAGCGACGAACAAAAGGCCAAGACGGTGTGCTACGTAACGCGCTGGCGCCTCGAACCCAAAGATAAGGAGGCCTACGCTCGAGGTGAGCTGGTCGAACCGGTCAAACAGATCGTGTACTACATCGACCCGGCTACCCCGGAGAAATGGCGTCCGTACATCAAACAGGGCGTAGATGATTGGAACAAATCTTTCGAAGCGGCTGGGTTCAAGAACACCATACGAGGGGCATATCCCCCATCTCCCGAGGAGGACCCCGAATTCAGTCCCGAAGATGCACGCTACTCGGTCATTCGCTATTTCTCTTCAGCGGATCAGAATGCCTTCGGGCCGCACGTACACGATCCCCGCACGGGCGAAATCCTGGAAAGCGACATTCGTTGGTTTCACAATGTGCAGAACCTGCTTCGCAACTGGTACCTCATTCAGACTGCGGCCGTCAATCCGGACGCACAAAAGGTAAAGTTCGACGACGATGTAATGGGCGAGCTCATCCGCTTTGTCGCGGCACACGAGGTCGGTCATACGCTGGGCTTTCAACACAACATGGGCTCCAGCAACGCCTACACGATCGAGCAGCTTCGCTCTCCCGAGTTTACATCAACGCACGGGGTGGCTCCTTCGATCATGGACAATGCCCGCTTCAACTACGTGGCCCAGCCCGGCGACGGAGTCACACAGTTTGGTCCGATGGTCGGTGAATACGACGACTGGGCAACGAAGTGGACGTACTCCTGGTTCGATGACGATCTGACGCCCCAGGAAGAACGCGAGCTGCTCAACGAATGGACCGTCGAAAGGGCAGACGATCCGGCGATGTGGTTCGGTTCCGGATCCGGGGATCCACGGGTTCAGACTGAAGACATCAGTAATGACCCCATTGAAGCGAGCAATTTGGGTATTGAAAACCTCAAACGGATCCTTGATAACTTGATCGAATGGACAGCTGAGAACGGCAAGACGTACGACGATTTAAAGGAACTCTACAACAATGTCACCAGTCAATGGAGCCGGTACGTAGGCCATGTTTCGAACGTGATTGGGGGCGTGTACGAGACCTACAAAACGTACGATCAGAGCGGTGTTGTGTACGAACCGGTCGAGGAGGAGAAGCAACGTGCCGCGATGCAGTGGATGAACGACCAGGTCTTTACAGCTCCAGAGTGGATGATTCGAGAAGATATCCTTCGTCGATTTGAAGGGACTGGTACGGTTAATCGAATTCGTCGCTACCAAGTTGGCGGTCTCAACCGGGTGTTGAACCTTCAAAAGATGGCTCGAATGATTGAAGCCGAAGCCATGTTGGGTGACGACACGTATACGATTTCCGAACTATTCTCGGATCTTCGGGGAAGTGTCTTCAGCGAACTCCGCCGTGCCGAGAACATCGGCGGATATCGCCGCGCGCTTCAGCGCGGTTATGTCGAGAGGCTTCAGACTTTGATGGATTCGGAGGCAGGGTCGTTTCTTTCCGGTATCGACGTGAGCCAGTCCGACATCCGCATGTACGTCCGAGGAGAGCTTGAAACGCTTAAAGGACAGGTGGACCGGGCTTCCGGGCGAACACGAGACAACGCCACGCGATTGCACCTTCGAGACCTGTCGGAAAGGATAGACGACGTCCTGAATCCAAACGATTAAATCGCTCATGGCATTTAGCTGAGAGAAGCCTAAAAAGGCCGGGAGGGACTACTCTCCCAGCCTTTTGTGTATTCTTCCGCCACTAAGTCGACTACTTGAACCCTGGCCATGCTGAACGAAACTGTTGATCCTCGCGCCAAGCGAAACTCTTTACTGCTAATGGCAGGGAGTGAACTATTGGTCATGGGGCTATGGTTTTCTGCTTCCGCGGTGGTTCCGCAGCTTACCGAAGAGTGGAATCTCTCGGGTTCGGGTCAGGCCTGGATGACGATGAGTGTTCAATTGGGGTTTGTGGTTGGGGCGCTGGGCGGGGCCGCGCTAAATATTGCAGACCGGATACCAGCGCCCCGCCTGATCGCGTGGAGTGCATTACTCGGGGCGCTTTTCAATCTGGCCATACCCGTATTCGCGACCGGAGCAAGCCTCGCGATCGCCCTGCGATTTCTGACGGGTGCGACCTTAGCCGGAGTCTACCCACCCGGGATGAAGGTGATGGCGAGTTGGTGCAAAAAGGATCGAGGCTACGGGATTGGACTCCTGGTTGGAGCACTCACGATCGGCTCAGGAATACCACATCTTCTCGCCGCGGTCTCGGCGGAGGGGGTCGGGGGAATACCTCCGTGGCGGATTGTGCTTTACGGATCAAGCGCTCTGGCGGTTATCGGCGCATTCATGTCCTGGAAATGGATCCATAGTGGACCACACGTAGCACAGGCCAGTCGGTTCGATTGGCGACACGCGGCATCGGGTATCACCGATCGAGCCACTCGACTAGCAAACTTCGGCTATTTTGGACACATGTGGGAGCTATACGCCGTGTGGGCGTGGGTACCGATCATGCTACTTGCCAGCTACGAGCTCGCCGGGTGGAGCGAACAAGCAGCCCGGTTTGCTGCATTCGGCATTTTTCTGGCTGGAGGATTGAGCAGCTATCTGGCTGGAAAATGGGCGGACCGATTCGGACGCACAATCATAACTAGTACGAGCCTTGTACTATCTGGGTTATGTAGTCTGGTGGCCGGACTATTCTTCGGATCGCCTCTGATACTGACTCTCATCGCTATCGTCTGGGGATTTGCTGTCATTGCAGATAGCGCTCAGTTCAGTGCTGCGGTCAGTGAGCTCACTGATTCCCGTTATGTTGGAACGGCACTTCAGGTTCAGACGAGCATCGGCTTCCTGCTGACGATCATCACCCTGCGAATCATCCCCCCACTCGTGGATTCCATCGGGTGGGAATATGCATTCTTGATTCTAGCCCTTGGCCCCGTCTTCGGGGTGGTCAGCATGCTTCGACTAAGAAGTCTTCCCGACGCTCAGAAAATGGCAAGTGGGAATCGATGATTGGCGACGTGTAACTCGAAAGCATCTTCAGTCGTTTTATTGCCCTTCGCTACGTACCAATCTGAATAAACGGCGACCAGAAATACGGTTTTGCGATGACGCCCCCAAGTTCGATCAGTTCGAGTTTCGCTAATCGGAGCGCATTCTTAATTGATTCACCCTGAAGAATGTTTTTGTAAAATTCCAGCATTAGGTACTTCGTACCGGCATCATCACTTGGCCATAAGGAGACGACCAGATTCTTCGCTCCGGCAATGATGAATCCTCGTGAAAACCCTGTCATACCCTCGCCTGCTGTAATGCGTCCAATACCTGTTTCACATGCACTCAGAACAACCAGTTCGGCATTGAGATCGAGTAAATATGTTTCATCTGAATAAAGAACTCCGTCTTCTAACTTATTTCGCCCTGTATGATCGGGAAGAAGAAGCATGCCGGAAAGATTGCCATCCTGTTCATTCACGAAACTATGAGTGGCAAAATGTACATATCGATAGTCCCCCAGCTGAGAGGCTTTCAAGGCAGCTTCAGAGGCCTCCTTCTCTATTAAGACTTTGGATTTGTTATATACGAATTGTCCAAGAAGCCCGGCCGAGGCCGAAAACATTCGTTCAATCCCTAATACCTCATCTCGAGTTCCTGGCAAAAATTGTACGATTCCGCGTGTTGCTGTCGTGTCAATACCATTAAATGATAAAAATCGTTTTGCTTTAGAATCGAGTTCAAGATCGGGTTTAAACACAGGAGCAACACCAAAAAAATCTTTCTTCGGCTCGTCGCGCACCCGAGTCATCGAGTGGTGCAGGAGCGTTGAAGAATAGGCGTAGCTGACGGCTCGGTCTTTAATCACGTATGGAAGGTCCTTAAAACGGGCCCTGTTGTACGCGCCTTTATATGGTAGCGTTAGAAGAGCCTCGAAAGGAACGTAGTTAAGAACCCCCTCGGGTACGATGATCAGGTCTTTGTCCTGAACAAGGGTTTCTACGGGCGCGAGTAGGAGTTCATGTAAAGCATGACCATATCTGAGGTACCACTCAGCGTGGCCGCTTGTAATACCAGACTTCAGACTGTCGACTACTTGATCGAGGTTGGTAGGAACCGATACACCTACACTTGCAAGAGTATCGTCAGTCACCACAAAAATGATTAGAGTATCTGGCTCGAGGACATACTCAACAAGTGCAGTATTAGAATCGAGAACATCCTTCTTTAGAAGAGAGATTGGAGTACCGAAAATTTCCTGTTTCTTTGCAAGATATGCTGGATAATTAAACTCAAATGAACGTTCTGTTAAATCTCGCTTCTGTTGAGCGCTGAACAGAGCGAGCTGTAACGAATCTGAGACCATGGTTCGGGTTTCGCCTCCAAACCGAGATTCTGCAAGTGTTCGTTCAATATTAGCAACAGAAATGGCTAACGAGCGCTCTTCTTGAACGAGTGGTTCCGGC
>BTQE01000120.1:0-9042 GCA_036985715.1 Rhodothermia bacterium | reverse complement strand
AGAAACGATCCCCTCAACCATGTCGATAAGCTGATCGGCAACGGTTCTTGAACGCCCTTCAGCCTCGAGCACGGACGGCGTATAAATCGACATAAAAGAAGCATTCAGTCCACCTTCCACTGCCCTGGGATAATCAAAATTGCCATCTTCCGTTGCTTTTGAAACATCCGCCCAGTTCTTGCCCAGCCGATTCGGAAGGTCAATGTGCGCATCAATGATAATGGATGTTTTTGCGATCTCCTGAGCCCTTTTAGATGGTGTGCGGGTTTGGCCAGGCCCACATGAAGTCGCAATAAATCCCACGACCAACGTAGTTAACAGTCGAATTCTCACTGGACTATTTCGGATAATGGTTGATGATTCGCGAAGGTACGAACGCGATGTGATTTATAAATGTCTGCTCAAATCGATGCATGAGCCATTCAAGACATTATTCACGCGTGTCAAGACAATATTCCGGCTACTTCCGTTCGTTTGTAGTGTCGTACTGACAGGAATGACAAAAGAGGGAGAAGAATATGAAGGCGCGCATCAGACATGTCGCACTGTTCGCATTGGTAGGGCTACTGTTGGTCGGCAGTAGGACTAGCGTTCAAGAAGTCAAGAATGGCACCATTTACGGGATTGTCAGTAATTCCATATCGGGCCAACCACTTTCAGGGGCGACCGTAATTGTAATTGGAACTACTCTGGGATCAATTGCTGATGTCAATGGCAAATACAAGATTACGAACGTACCGGTTGGCACGTACGACCTGCAAAGCTCAAACGCAGGCTATCAGAATGCTCTCGAAAAGAAGATCTCGGTTTGCGATGGGTGTAAGGTGGAGCTGAACTTCAAACTCACACCGGGAGTTAAGCCGGATGAAGCACATCTCATTGAGGCCAAGCGACCTCCCGCAGCCCAGGATGCCCTGGGTGTGAGGAAGATGCGCGAGGTAAATGGGGTGGCGAATATGGCCGCACCTCTTTATCGCGTCGAAGGGCGCTTCAACAATACGCCCTTCAATACCGAAGAGTATGCATACATCGAGGAAGCCGGCTTCCTGAATCCTCGCATCAGTCCCCTCTCAACCTTTTCGATAGATGTCGACGCTGCGTCCTATTCAAATATGCGACGATTTATCAATATGGGCCAACGCCCGCCGATTGATGCCATTCGCACCGAGGAGCTCGTCAATTACTTCGACTACGATTATCCCCTTCCCGGCGAGAAGCAGTCTGGTAAAAAACATCCCGTTTCTATTTATTCAGAGGTCGGATTGGCTCCGTGGAATCCGAATAACTTATTGATGCATATAGGATTACAGGCAGAAAAATTAACGGACGAGGAGCTCCGGCCATCGAATCTCGTCTTTCTGCTCGATGTATCCGGGTCAATGGACAGTGAAGACAAAATTCATCTCCTCAAGAGGTCCTTCAAGCTGCTCACTAACGAACTCACTGCGCGGGATCGGGTCGCCATCGTCGTGTATGCAGGTGCAGCCGGACTGGTCCTTCCCTCTACGAGAGGAGATCGTACCGACACCCTTTGGCAGGCCCTCGAACAACTCAAAGCTGGAGGTTCAACGGCGGGCGGAGCGGGCATTAAGCTGGCGTACCAGGTGGCAAGCGACAACCTGATTCCCGATGGAAACAATCGTGTCATTCTTGCAACCGATGGAGATTTCAACGTCGGCGTGTCAGATACCGGCGCGCTTGTGAGGATGCTCAAGGAACGGAAGAAGGAGGGTATTGGCCTAACTGTGTTGGGCTTCGGTGGCGGAAATCTCAAAGACTCGAGAATGGAAGCTCTGGCAGACAAGGGAGACGGTAATTACTACTACATCGATTCCATTCTCGAAGGAAAAAAGGTTTTCGTCGATCAACTACGCTCCACTCTCTATACTGTCGCGAAAGATGTCAAAATCCAGGTGGAGTTCAATCCGGCGGTCGTAGGTCGGTACCGCCTCATCGGCTATGAAAATCGTGCATTGAATGCCGAAGATTTTGTCGATGACAAAAAGGACGCCGGCGAAATGGGCTCCGGGCACACGGTAACCGCACTCTACGAACTTGTGCTGGCCGATAATATCGAAGCGAACGACAGTCAGAAGCTTAGATATCAGGAATCGGGTACAAACAAGAGCCACTTAGATGAGCTGGGTACGGTGAAGGTCAGATATAAGCCTCTCGATTCAGACGAAAGCATTGAATTGGATCACGTTGTTTCGAGCGCCACGTCGGAGAATCCATCTCTGGATTTCAGATTTTCGGCATCTGTGGCCATGTTCAGCATGCTGCTAAGGGATTCAGCTTTCCTCGGAGAGACATCCGCCTCGTCCATTCTGGACCTTGCGCGTGCATCCAAGGGCACCGACAAATTCGGCTATCGGGCTGAGTTTATTCGACTGGTCGAGACGTACAGCCTTTTCGATATTGTGGCCGCGGGAGTTGTCGATCGTTCGGCAGCTCGGTAGGAGCTCGAACGATTGTCGTCATAGAGGTCTATATATTGAGACTCGTTCACGGGACCTCCTCGTTCCCATCTTCTGTGCTGTAGGCGCACCGCCCGGCCAAAGGCCACAGACAAATCATACTATCCCACGAAAATGCCTGGCTCCAGAGTTATTCATGTAGTGAGCTGCCATGCCGAAGGAGAAGTGGGTGATGTCATCGTAGGCGGTATTGATCCCCCGCCAGGAGACACAATATGGGAGCAGCGTACGTTTATCGAACAGAATCAGACACTTCGTCGTTTCATGCTGAATGAACCGCGCGGCGGCGTATTTAGGCATGTAAACCTGCTCGTTCCTGCGAAGAATCCGATGGCCCAGATGGGATGGATTATCATGGAGCCCGAAGACACGCCGCCCATGTCGGGTTCGAATTCGATCTGCGTGGCCACCGTTCTCTTAAATACAGGAATTTTGCCCATGACCGAGCCCGAGACGCATTTGGTTCTCGAGGCGCCGGGGGGACTCGTTTCAGTCCATGCTCAATGCCAAAATGGTAAGGCTGAGCGTATTTCGATCACGAACGTTCCATCTTTCGCGGATAAAATGGATGCCCGGCTCGAAGTGGCCGGGTTGGGTACGCTTTCGGTAGACACTGCCTATGGAGGGGACAGCTTTGTTATTGTTGGCGCAGCCGACCTCGGCTTTGAGATTGCTCCCTCGGAGGCAAGAGAACTTGCCGAGACAGGTGTTCGAATCACGGCGGCGGCAAATGAACAACTGGGGTTTACCCATCCAGAAAATCCGGACTGGAATCACATCTCATTTTGCCAATTTGCCGGCAAGTTGACCGAGGAAAACGGTGAGTTAACTGGGTCGAATGCTGTGGCAATCAGACCCGGAAAGATTGACCGATGCCCGACCGGGACCGGGTGCTCTGCGAGGATGGCGGTCTTACACGCGAAGGGACGAATGAAGATCGGTGACATCTATCGGGCGAAATCCATCATAGATTCTGAATTTATCTGCCGAATCGAAGAAGAAACGACCATCGGGGCCCATCCGGCTATCGTTCCCTCCATCTCCGGCCGAGCATGGATTACCGGCACGCACGAGTATACTCTTGACCCCGGCGATCCCTGGCCCGAGGGATATCGACTTTCCGATACGTGGCCCAACCCGATCTGAGGGGGTTCCGGACCGGGTCTTGGCCTGGGCGGGTTCAGGTGATTTGGAACAGTTCGTGGACAGGTTGGGTTCGTCATGTATTGCACCGTTCGGTGAGTGTCGTTTGGTCGATACCTTTCAACCGGTGCTTCCCCATCGCTAACAACCTTGTCCTGAGGAATTCGAGATGAACCGAACGTCCTTCAGATTTGCCGCTTTGCTACTCTTGATGTCGGTTGCCGAAACTGTTTACGGCCAGTCACAAAATTATCGCTCAGCCCTGCATGACTACCGTGTGGTCACGGTTGCGGGAGGTTTAGAGAACCCGTGGTCAATTGCCTTCCTGCCAGACGGGGATATGCTTGTTACCGAGCGCCCCGGCCGGCTCCGCATCATTCGAGATGGTGTTCTATTGGACGACGCGGTACCTGGACTGCCAGACGTTTATGCACAAGGCCAGGGGGGTCTTCTTGATGTCGTTCCGCATCCGAATTTTTCATCCAATAGGCTGCTCTATATCAGTTATTCGAAACCGCTCGAAAATGAAGATGGAGCAACTACGGCTGTCGTGCGTGGACGCTTTGAAAACGATCGCCTGACCGATGTCGAAGAACTCTTTGAGGCTGACTCACGTGGTGGGGGTCACTATGGCTCACGGCTCGCGTTTGATAGTAAAGGTTTCCTTTTCATTACGGTGGGAGATCGCCAGGTACCGCCGCAGGGCGACCTGGAAGCGCATCCCGCACAAGACCTCTCGAATCACCATGGCACGACCAATCGAATTTACGATGATGGCCGAATCCCGGAGGATAATCCTTTCGTGAACGAGAAGGGAGCGCGTCCGGAAATCTGGAGTTATGGTCACCGAAACCAGCAGGGACTGGCCATTCACCCGGAAACGGGTGATATCTGGGCCACAGAACACGGTCCTCAAGGCGGAGATGAACTGAACCTGATTCGACCCGGACTCAATTATGGATGGCCCGTAATAGGTTACGGGGTAAACTACGGCAGCGGTACCGCCATCCACGAAGGCACCCATCGGGATGGCATGGAGCAGCCTGTATATTTCTGGGTACCGTCCATTGCCACTTCGGGACTAATGATTTACACCGGTGATATTTTCCCTGAATGGAAAGGAAATATTTTTGTTGGTGGATTGGCCGGGACGCAAATCGCACGGCTTACAATGGACGGCCAAAGCGTTGTAGAGGAAGAGACACTGGTTAATGGACTGGGACGCATCAGAGATATTCGCCAGGGACCAGACGGATACATCTACATCGCGATTGATACTGACGCAGGACCACAATCGATCGTTCGACTGGAACCCACTGAGTAGACAACTTGCCGAGACCGCGAGCTGAATGAACCATCCAACCAGGCCCCCCTCCTTGTGGGATGGACAACTCCTCCATCTTCTGAGCCTCGCGGTGCTGCTCGTAGCTCTTTTTTACGGTTGGCATGCACTCGGTGCCGGCGTACCCTATTTATTTTGGATCGCCGTCTCTTTTCCTATCGGGCATCAATTGTTCGTATGGTTGAGCTGGCGAGTCGCACTCAATGCCCCTGCTGGCAGGCCTGCACTTGGATTCAAAACGTATCTCGTATTCTTTTTTGCCTTTTTCCTTGGTCGTTTCGCTTCCCTCGCGCTCCTCGCCGGCTATGATGAGGCCCGCCTGGGACTCAACGTGGAGATTCGGATGACCCTTGTTGCGATCTGCCTGGCGCTCGGTGCATATGCGATATACAGTGTCGAGAGATACTTTGGGATGTCTCGAGCGGCCGGTGGAGACCATTTCAACGCCAGGTACCGGGATATGCCACACGTAAACGAGGGCATTTTTCGGTTTACGAAAAACGGGATGTACGTATATGCCTTCCTTCTTTTCTGGTCCATTCCCTTCTTTTTCGATTCTGCTGCTGCGCTACTGGTAGTTGCGTTTAGCCACCTCTATATCTGGGTGCACTTCTACGCCACTGAAAAGCCGGATATGGATTATCTGTACGGCTGAAAAAGAGCTCAGTCGAAGGCGATGGCCATAAGCGGATCACCTTCATTCATCGCCAGAGACGTAACCAGGAAAAGAATTTCTCCTTCGACCGGTGAGACGGCTGTCTGAAGGGTTTCGCCAAATATGTCGGCTACACGCCCCAGCTGCTGGCCTTTGCTGACCAACTCCCCTACCTGAACGGCGGGGTAAAAAAGTCCGTCGCATTCGGATCGAAGCCATTCCCAGCCGCCAAGAAGCTGCGGCTCCTCACCCGGGTCGTCAATGCCTTCGTACATCTCGAACTTTTCGAGGACCCGCCGAACACCCGATTCTAGAATCCAAACCTCCTCTTCATTCCACACTCCCTGTCCTCCCGCCTCGACAAGTAATCCGGGCACTCCGCTGCGGGCTGCCGCCGCGTATGTAGTCCCGGCCAAACCGCCATCATCTTTCTTCTCCAAAACAGCCCGAATCCCGAACGAATGGGCCATTTCTTTCGCTTTGTTATCCACATCGACATTCCCGGTGATGTTGTATGACACGAATGGAACGAGGGCTTCGATCATGTCGCCGCCGTGCATATCTATATAGAAATCGCCGGCTGTAATGATGTTTTGGAATAACCAGTCAGCCCAGGCCTGTGTAAAAGAACCATTTGGGTCGCCTGGAAACTGCCGATTCAAATTCAGTCCGTCGGTCGGTGTGACATAAATACTTCGTGCCTTGAACGCGATCGGATTGGCGGACGGAATGATGAGCAGCTGCCCTTTCAAGCGCTCTGGATCGATATTTCGACCAAGTCGAGCCGCTGCTTCTACGCAAGGATATTCGCCGCCATGAATGCCCGCAGTAACGACGAGAGTTGGTCCGACGCTAGATCCATTGAGAAGAAAAATGGGGAGATTTACATCAACGTCTTTTATTGTGACGGTTCGAGTGACCGCCATCCGTTGGCCAGCGTCGACCGTCAATCCTGCAACCGAAAATTCAGATTTACTCATTTATCGGGTTAGTTTCTTACGGGTGAATTGAAAAACGGGGACCACTTTTCCTCTGGGGAAGCGAGAGTGAAGAGGCTTACGATAATTAGTAATCCGATCGAGATCATCACGGCCGGGATCACGATGTAGTCACTACTCGCGAAATCAAATACGGTGCCACCGATTGAGACTTCGAAACCGACTCCCATTCGACTGAGAATGACCAAACCCACGATCGTAGTCAGACCACCGGCAATACAGGCAACACCACCCTGAGGGGTAACCCGTTTCCAGAAAAAGGCGGCCATCAGAACCGGCGTTAACGTAGCTCCGACGACTGAATAGGCGTACAGTGCCATAGACAGGACCGTGTCAAATTGGGTCAACAAAATCAGGCCGATGGCTCCGAGAACTACAATCGAAAGCCGCTGCAACTTCAGTTTGTAAACATCAGAGGCGCCGGGATTTATGAAACGCTCGTATATGTCTCTGGTAATATTCGTGGAAGGAACCAGGAGCATTGTGCTTCCACTAGAAAGCACGATGGCTATAGCCGCGGCCAGCAGAACCGCTCCTCCAATCGCCGGCAATCCATTCCGTGCTATATATAGTACGACCGTCTCCGACGCTGCCCGGCCGAGTATTGACGTCTCTGTGATCAAATCTGGATAGATCGAACGCCCGGCAAGCGAAAGGAGAACAACGGCCGATTCGACGACGACGATGCCCACAATCATTCCAACAACGGCCTTTCGAGCAGCCCGGGCATTTTTCGCCGAGAAAAACTTCTGGTACATCCCACTTTCTCCAAACAGCAGGAGAAATGTTGGCAGCGCAACCCCGAGAACCCAGAGAAAATTATGTCCACCCAATGGACTGAGAAGCTCATCCGGGACGGATCCATACACCTCTGCAATACCCCCGTTTGTAAACACAAAGTATGGAAGTGCAAACAGTACGCCCAGGACAATAAAAACGCCGTTGATGATATCTACGGAGACAATCGACACCATTCCAGCTACAGAAGTGAAAAGAACGATCGTGCCTGCTGTAATGAACATCCCTGTTGCAGGTGAGATGGCACCATCCGTAACGATGCTCAAAATCCATCCGCCTCCTCTGAATTGATAGGCCGCGATTGTAACGTATGCCAGGATAATGGCAATGGTACCAAGAATCCGTGTTGCTGCGTTGTAGCGCTGCTCCAATAGATCGGGTACGGTGTACTGGGCCAAATTCCTGACGCGTGGAGCTATGATGTAGACTGCTACGAGCCCAACCCACGCACCTATAGAAAACCAGAGAGCCGAAATACCAGATCTATACGCGAGGCCTGCAGAGCCGAACAGCGTTCCCGCACCGATCCAGGTGCATACGAGCGAACCCACGAGGTAAGTGACCGGCAGCGACCGACCAGCCACCATAAAATCTGCGTGGTTCTTGATAGCCCTTGCGCGCCAGAATCCAATGCCGATAAGCAGAACCGGATAGAGAAGAACGGAAATAACGAACAGGCTCACAGAGATTGGGTTGGTTATCGATTCGTCGTTCAGGATGGAAAACAATTTAGGAGAACTTATCTGATTCTCCCCTTTTCGTGTCCACAGGAAAAAGCAAGCGCTGCCCAGCATTCCCCTGACAGTATTGAGCCGGTGCTGTAGTCGGCGAAATGGTAAGCTGAAAACCCCAGTTCAATATCTCCGGAAATCGTATTTACTCGACCCGTAGTCTCTCCGGGCACCTTGTGCGATGTAGTTTGTAGAAAATTCCCCTATTCATTCAAATCTTCCAAATGATATGAGCGTGTCAAACGTTATTTGCCGTCGAGCTATCGCACTATTTGTCTTTTCAGGCCTGGTTGGAGTCGGTCTCACCGCTAGCGCACAGGAGTCGAATTCATTAGACCCGGTAACCGTGAGCGATATCGATGCGTCAGGCGATGCAGTGCATTTCAGCTTTATTGAAAATCGAGTAGTCTCGGATTCGGAGGCCGAGGCAGGACTCTGGGATATTCGTTTTGAAGGCACGTCCATCTATGTCAATGGCGAAGCTCAGCTACTCGAACGAACATTTGACTATATCGCTCGTGCGCCGGAAGATGGATACGAAGAGGACGACGTAACTGAAGGCCCTGCCATTCAATCAGCAAATGGCACGGGGTGGTTTGACTATGATCCCAACACGCATATTGTATCGCCAATTCCAGACCGCACGATCGTCGTTCACACATTAAACGATACGTACGCGAAGCTGGAGATTTTGAGTTATTACCTTGGTGGGGTCGAGGACGGGGGCACGCCTCGGAATTACACGTTCAGATACGTCTATCAACCGGACGGTTCGAGAGATCTTCGCTAGAGAGATTAGGGATCATCCCTCCAAGAAACTGGACCTCTACGTACGCGGATCTTGGAGAGGCGAACCTGAATACGTTACCGAATAACACGTTATCCACGCCGCCCCGAC
>BTQE01000119.1:0-9378 GCA_036985715.1 Rhodothermia bacterium | reverse complement strand
GCAGGAGAAATGCCTGATCGTGGATTGGACGCACGCCCAGATTTTTGATCAGGTGCTCGAGATATTCGAAAATTCCTCCTTCGTGATGGAATTCGTATTTGCGGTCCGAGGTCTCATCCTTAAAAACGATTCGTAAATCGCCGTTCAGGAATGTCTTTACTTCAAGGAGCTCCCGAATCCATTCTCCGTCAAACGTCGTCGAACTAAAAATCTCATGGTCCGGTCGGAAAAAGATAGTGGTGCCCGTCCGTCGCGTTTTCGACGATGTCTTCTTGAGTTTCGTGATGGGAAAACCGCGAGCAAACCGCTGCTCAAACGTGCCCCCATCGCGCTTGATGGTGGCGATCATTTCTTCCGAAAGCGCATTGACAACCGAGGCACCCACGCCATGCAGACCTCCAGACGTGATATAATTGGAGTTATCGAACTTCCCGCCGGCATGCAACGTGGTCAAGATGAGTTCGAGCGTTGGGATTTTTTTCGTGGGGTGCTTGTCGACCGGAATCCCTCTGCCGTTGTCGCTCACCGTGATGCTCTCGCCATCCTTGTGAAGCGTCACATCGATATTCGTCGCATAGCCATTCGTGGCCTCATCTACGGCGTTGTCTACAATTTCCCACAGGAGATGATGTAGCCCGGGCTTCCCCGTCCCACCGATATACATGCTGGGCCGCTTGCGTACGGGCTCCAGCCCCTCCAGAACCTGGATATCTTCGCCTGTGTACGTCTTGGTTGCCACGCTAGTCGTCTTACACTTCGTCTAATCCGTTCTGCCCGTTGCTGCCGTTAATCCTTAGCTCCGTAACGCCCAGAATCACTTTCGAAATCGTTCCACGGTGTATGATCGAGCGTCCCCTATTTCCCCGATTGCTCACTTCAAATTTAGTCGTGCGCACGACTTCCCGTCGACCCCGGCTCGTTTCCACTTCAAGACCCTGTCGCGCCGCAGCGGAAAGCGCAAATCCAATCAACCGATCCCCTTCGTTCAGACGGATACCGATCACGCCCTTGGCTGCCGCTTTGACAATCGGAACTTGACGAACTGGAAAGATCAGTACATGACCATTCCGCGTAGCCAAACAGATGTTTTCATCACCCGACGCCACGCTCGCTGCTACGATCGCCTGGTCCCCCTTTACTTTCATGAACTGCCGACCCGATCGGGTTGACGGCTCCGAGAATTTACTGGTGGACACGCGCAGGCACATCCCGGCTGACGTAGCTGCAACAACGAAGGGTCCCGACTCGATAATCTCTCCGTCCTCATCAAAGAGAGCCTGCTGGTCCTGAACTTCCCGTATGGATTTGGGAAGGGCTCTTGAATCCAATGACACAACGCCGACGACATGCTCGGCATCCGAGAAATCAAAAAGCTTTTGCACCGGGCTGCCATGTCCCGTCGTGCTGGGTAGCGCTTCAATCCGCGTCGAATACGCCTTTCCGAAACTCGTCAGAATAACAACGGTCTGCCTGGTTGATCCCGGAAGAACCCAACCGACCTGGTCTCCATCCCGAACGCGAATACTCGATATATCGGTATAGGATCGCTGTCTTTTGATCCAGCCGTCACGGGTTGCGATCACATAAACGTCTTCGTCTACGATGTAGTCTTCGGCGGAATACTCGCGGGTTTCATCCGGTCCGGAAATAAGCGTGCGCCGCTCCTCTCCGAATAGGGATTTGAGTTCCTTGAATTCATGTTTGATCACGCGCCAACGTCCGGCCTCATCGTCGAGAAGAGACCGAATGTCGGTGGCCTGGATCTCCTTTTCCTTCAGCTCATCCCGGATGGCACTTATTTCCATTTTGGCGAGCTTGTACAGTTTCGTCTCCAGGATGGCCTCAGTCTGCATTTCGTCGATGGCGAAACGATGCATGAGACGCTGAGCGGCGTCCGCTTTGTTCTCAGATGCGCGAATAATGCGAATCGCCTCGTCAAGGGCGTCAAAGATCTTTTCGAACCCGCGCAGGATATGAATCCGCTTCTCGAGCTGAGCCAGCTCGTATCGCAGACGCCGCGTAACGACTTCCAGGCGGAAGTCGAGAAAGTGGTGAAGAACAGTCTGCAGGTCAACTTTTTCGGGCCGGCCTATTTCAGGATTATCTGTCGGGATCAGACAGGTCAAATTGACATGGAAGCGTGTCTGGAGTGAAGTATGCTTTAACAGATAGGCCATGGCTGCATCTGCTTTCGCTCCCCGTTTGATCTCAAGAACAATCCGGACCTCATCTGTCGACTCGTCTCGAACATCCACCAGTTGCGGCACCTTCTCCTGAATAATCTTATCTGCAATTTGCTCAATGATTGTGCTCTTCGAAACGCCGTACGGAATAGACGTAATGACCACACGTGACTTCCCGTCATTCTCGTACTCTCCGCGAACCTCAATAGCGCCTTCTCCTTTCGTATAGATTTCCAGGAGAGATTCCGGGGTATTCAGTATTCGTCCACCCGTCGGGAAGTCGGGACCTTTGATATACTTCTCAACCAGGGTCTGAACCCGAGCGTTGGGCGAACCGATCATATAGATCAGCGCATCCAGGAGTTCGGATATATTGTGAGGCGGGATATTCGTGGCCATCCCGACAGCGATCCCGCTCGCGCCGTTCAGCAACAGGTTCGGAAGCTTGGCGGGCAAGACGACGGGCTCGAAAATCGACCCATCGAAGTTGGGTCGAAACTGGACGGTATCCTTGCGAATATCCCCGAGCAATTCCATGGCGGCCGGTCGAAGTTTGACCTCCGTGTAGCGCATGGCGGCCGGGCTGTCGCCATCCAGAGATCCAAAATTTCCATGCCCGTCCACAAGAGGATGTCGAAGCGAAAAATCCTGTGCCATTCGCACCATGGCGTCGTAGATGGCCGTGTCACCATGCGGGTGAAACTTTCCCATCACCTCCCCCACTACCGTAGCACTCTTTCGATATCGGGAGTCCGGATAGAGATGCAAACTCGAATGCATGGCGTAGAGAATCCGTCTCTGAACGGGCTTCAGACCGTCGCGAATATCGGGCAGAGCACGGCTCGTAATAACGGATAACGAGTAGTTGAGATACTTCGTTCTTGCCGTTTCATGTAGTGGGATGCTATCTACTATGGGCATCGAAAAAGAACAATAACGGAATTAAAAGGACCTATTTGTAATGTACCAACCCGTACCGACTTAGTTCACTCCATTGGTTACGAGAGTGAAATAGTCGCCTTCATAGTCCAGGTGATGTGAGAGAACGCCTGCCCTCATTAGTATAACCAGAATTCTTCGAGCATAATCCTGGTTTACGTCGACGAATCTTGCAAATGAATCTACTCCGATCCGACTGTATTCATCGAGGTACTCCATCAAGGCGAGTTCATGCTCACCGAATTCAAACTGAACGTCCTGGTCCTTCTCTTCGAGCATCAACTCGATGGCTTCCGACGATGCCTCAATGGATCGATCTCCAACTCGCACGTATGGAATCGTTTCGCGATGTCCATTCGAAGAGATCAGACCATGAGGACGATCCTTACTTCGCGGAACGGCAATGACAATCACGTCTCTTTTTCTGCTGATCTCGACCCGTTCCGTATGCCATTTCAGTGGAGGGCTACAGTGAGCATCGAGTGCGTTTCGGAGGGCAAATTCTTCTTCTTCCGAGTCCTTCACTCCCAAGACGGTTCCGTTGTCGTCAACGCCAATGAGAAGGCGTCCACCGTTCGTGTTCGCGAACGCGATGACTTCTTTCGCAAGTCGTTCAGGTTCAGGTGTGCGATGTTTGAATTCCAGCGTCGCACCCTCTCCCCTTTTGGCCAGTCGCTGTACGTCTGCTGTCGTCATTCGAAATTATAGGGCGTCCTCTCTAAGCATCTCAGGTAGCCAGTCCTCACGTTTTGCCGTACGTGTCATGAGTTCCTGAATAACCACATCGGGTCGTTTTCCTTCAAAGAGACATGCGTAGACGCCTTCTGTGATGGGCATCTCAATGTCGTGTTGCCGCGACAATTTGTAGGTGGACTTCGTGGTTCTGACACCCTCTGCAACCATTGTCATCTCGGCTTCAATTTCCGATAGCGTCTTACCCTTCCCGATCTGTTCGCCGAAATATCGATTCCGGCTCAATTTACTCATACACGTAACGACCACATCGCCGATGCCGGCCAGGCCCGAAAAAGTGCTCGGGTTGGCACCCATTACCATACCCAGCCTCTTGATCTCGTCCAATCCGCGGGTGATAAGGGCCGCCTTCGTGTTGTCTCCGTAACCAATTCCTTCCACGATACCTGTCGCGATGGCCAGCACGTTCTTAACCGAGCCTGCTATTTCCACCCCGACGATGTCGGGATTTACATACACACGAAACGTGGACGTCATAAACACGTCCTGCATGATTTCGGCAGCGGCCAAGTCACGCGCGGATACGACTACTGCCGTCGGAACGCCCACCGCCACCTCTTCTGCATGACTGGGTCCATACAAGACGCCAAGATTTCCCAAAGGAATACGAGGAAGCGCTTCATGGAGGACTCCTGTCGCGGTCAACAGGGTCTCATTTTCAATTCCTTTGGCCACGGAAACAGCGAGATGCTTTGCCGTGGCAAATTCGGCCAGTTGTTCGGCTACGGAACGGACTGCCTGAGAGGGAGTGGCAAAAACCCAGAAGTCGGCACCTTCCACGGCTTCCTCCAGGTGGGAGGTTACCACAATGGATTCAGGAATTACGACGTCAGGGAGATATGTAGGGTTGTGCCGGTCGTCGCGAATCTGCTTTGCTGCTTCTTCTCGCCGGGCCCATAACCTAACAGGGATATTCTTTGATGCGAGACTCACTGCGAGCGCAGTTCCCCAGCTACCCGCACCAACTATTGCAATTGATTTTTCTGGGGAGCCGGTGGTGCTCATGAACTATTTTCTGAATGAGTGGCCTCGGCGCATCGGACGCAAATCAGGTTGGATCTTTTCCGCCTCGCATCCCCAATCCTGGGCGGAAGCTTCGAACTCTTTTTTCGCTGCCGTTCAGAAGCCGATGAATATTTGTTCGATGCGCCAGGAAGATGGTCATCGCCATTAAAATACTAAAGAAGAGAATGCTCGCATCGATTGAATCGACATGAAATAGATATTTTCGAATCGCGACTGTCGACGGAAAAGCGGCAACAGCGGATAGCGACGCGAGCGAAACATACCTCGAAGACAGGAGCACGACGGCAAAGATACCGACAGCGATCACCATGGTAACAGGCGTGATGGCGAACAGAACACCTGCTGCCGTATTAACACCCTTGCCACCTCTAAATCCTGCCCAAATCGGAAACATGTGTCCGACGATGGCCGCGACACCTGCGATCAACATCAGCACGGACGACGCTTCCCAGAATCCTAATCCGGGCGGGAGTGCATCTATCCGGATCGTGGCGACAATGCCAGCCGCAAACAGCCCTTTTCCAAGATCCACGATCGTAGCAAGAATTCCGGCCTTCCAGCCGAGCACGCGAAATGTGTTGGTTGCCCCGGCGTTTCCACTACCGTGGAGACGGATATCGGTGCCGTACATCTGCTTCCCAACCCAGACACTTCCAGGGATGGAGCCGATGAAGTAGCTAATGATGATAATGATGGCGACAGATAACATAGTTCAGGGTGACTGCTTTGTGCTGAAGATCGCTCTAATTTACAGAAAGGTATTAAACTCTATCAACGGGAGAAAAGGTTCAATAGGCAAATCATTCCACCCTTATAAAACCCATAACGACAGGTTCTTCACCGTTCTTCCTGCAGTACGTGTTGATATAGTGTGTATCGTCAGGATGAACAATGATGATTAGGCCAATTCCCAGATTAAACGTCTTTTGCATATCGTTTTCAGGCACATTCCCGATGTCCTGAATCAGTTTAAAGATCGGGGCACTGTCCCAGGAATCATAATTAAACGCCGCACTCAGTCCATCAGGTACGATTCGGGCCGTATTCCCGGGAATCCCACCCCCCGTGACGTGCACCAGTCCTCGAATATTCGCCGGTCCTTCGACGAGCCCCCGAATGAGGTGCAGATAGGACCTGTGTACATCGAGAAGCACGTCCCCAATTGTTCGTCCTGACAATTCATCGAGAGCGTCACTCACATCGTATACGGAGAAAAGAACGCTTCGCGCCAATGAAAACCCGTTTGTATGAAGTCCGGTGGACGGAATCCCGATTAGAATATCCCCTGCTTCAATCCGTTGTCCGTCTATGATCGAGCTTCGATCGACGACTCCAACGATAGTTCCTGCCAGGTCGTATTCTCCCTGTTGATACAGATCGGGCATCTCCGCAGTCTCACCACCGATCAATGCGCATCCATTTTCGACACAAGCCTTTGAGAATCCGGAAATAATATCGCGTGCCACCGTAAGGCTCAGCCTCCCTGTGGCGAAATAGTCAAGGAAATACAGTGGAGTGGCGCCACAGACCGCGATATCGTTCACACAGTGATTCACCAGATCCTGCCCTACGGTGTCGTGGCGATCCGCCAGGAAGGCTACTTTCAATTTCGTCCCGACACCGTCCACCGACGAGACCAGCACCGGGTCTGAATACGCCGTAAAATCCGGCTGATAGAATGCACCAAACGAGCCAATATCAGCCAGTACACCGGGAGTAAATGTTTTTCGAACCAGCGGTTTTATCTCGTCGACGACTTGCTCGCCCACCTCGATGTCAACTCCCGCCTCTCGATACGTAGTCATAATCTAGCTGTGTTCTTTTTTGACTAATCCGATTCGAACTTTTTCTTCCAGGGTGGATCTTCCCGCTCCAGAAAAGCTCGGATCCCCTCCTGGCATTCTGTTGACTTGCGTGTGGTGGCGTTTCGTTCAACAGCAATCGCGAGTGCCTCCCGCATATTCATAAACTCAGTTTCGAATAGCATTCGCTTTGTTGCGGAGACCGCTTCACGGCTCGTTTCACGGACAATCTCATCGGCCAACTCCCGTACGGCATCATCAATCCGGGCCCCATCTACGACTCGGTTCACCAAGCGGAACTCCAGAGCGTCCTGAGCTGAAATCAGCCTTCCGGTGAGCAAAAGGTCTCTCACCGCCAGATCGGGAAGTCGCGTACGGAGAAAGGTCATCACGATAGCCGGCATGAATCCAATTCGGACTTCGGTAAACCCAAGTCGGGCACGATCATCCACGATGGCAAAATCACAGGCGATCAGAAGACCAAATCCGCCGGCAATGGCATGGCCGTTCACCCGAGCGATTACAGGTTGAGAACAAGATCTGATGCTGGTGAACAGGTTGGCGAGCTTTTGCGAATCCTCCAGGTTGTCCTCGTATGAAGCCGTTTGCATCTGTTCCAACGCTTCGAGATCGGCTCCTGCGGAAAACGTATTCCCCGAACCGGTCAGCACAATGACCCGCACGGTTTCGTCGGAGGAGAGACGTTCAACGACACTCGTCAACTCACCGACGAGTTGCTGATTGAGTGCATTCCGTTTCTCCGGCCGCTTGAGGGTCAACGTGACAATGTCGGCTCGATCCGATTTTTCTAATACGATCATCCGATGTTTTCCAACAGGAAGTTGCAGCCCCTTAGTTCCGCGTCTGTTAATCTACCGACCAGATCGAATCCCGTCCCCATACGAATTGCGGAATCCTGCGTAAGAATGCTTGACACCGAGTACATGTTCGCGAGGTCCATGACGGCCAAGGCGCCGGGTTCACCTTCGGCCAGTTCCCTTTCTGGCGTCTGCGAATCAAAGACTCGAAATTGAACCCACGGCGGGGGGTAAAAAAGGCCATCTTCCCGCATGTAAAATTGACTCATGAGTTCGCACATTCCGTATTCGCTGCACACGCGATCTGGAAAAACTCCAAATCCGTCGCTCAGTTTTTGGTGCAGCTCTTCCCGGCCGATTTCTCGCCGATGGGTTTTCATGCCACCGGTTTCCAAGACCATGGAATCCTGCGGCAACGGTAAGTCTCCCGCTTCGATGATATCCAGCAGTCCGAAAGCCAACCCGAAGAGGATGACGGGCGCCTCGAATTCCCGTGCAGACTGAAATGCTTCGCGAAGAGAATCCGAATCTGCCGTGATAAATGAACTGGCGGGCGTTCCAAGATCCGCGATCAGAATGCGGGCCATGGTCAGGAGCGAGGAAGTCTCACGCATATCAGCGCTGACAGGCATGCAAGCAAGAATCGTAAACGGTCCCTTCCCGTAAACGGCCGCAAAGTGCGAAAGGACGGAGCGTCGATACACGTCGAGACTTTTTACATAATGTGAGCTTCGGTCCGCGTGCGCAGCGGTTCCGCTGCTTCTAAACACGGCCTCGGCTTCATTTGGCTGAAAACAGGTTACGTCCGTCCGCTTGAACGCGTCAACCGGCAGAAATTGAAAGTCGACGAAGCGGCGATATACGGGATTGTTCTCGCGCTGGTACTCGATCACGCTCTGGGCAAACCTGTCGAATGATTCTTCGTCCCCTGCTTCCAGATCAGTGAAATGGGTCTCGACGGTCTTGATGTCAATAGGTGTTCCAGGAAGAAGCATCTCTTGACGACTCAGTCAATCGATCGATAAACCGGATATTCTCCGCCAACCTCAATGAACGCATCCAGTTGCGCCCAATTAACCAGGCCGTCGTCAGATCGAGGTTCAAGAAGGTAGAAAATCAGGCGACTCAGCTCTTGATCCATGGGCACCACGAGTGTCCCCGGTTCCAATTCCTTCTCCACCGGCGCATACGATCCGAAAACCGTTCGCTCCTGGATGTCCTGAAAAACCTGAGGAGATACCTCTGTGGAATCAACTATGAAAGACTCGACCCTCACTCGTTCGCGGGCTTTGGTCTCTTCATATCGAATACCATGAATGTTCAGGTACTCACGAACGATTTCCGCTTGTGGAGAAACATAGTATCGCTCAGGAGCGCGCTCCGACTCCGTGGCAGCAAACGTACCGTATTCGAACATCCGCTCGGTACGCCGGGTGTCCCGCCGCACACGAACCATTTCACCTGAAAATGGATTTGGCATGGTGTACGTCTCTCCCATTAAGATGTCTACCTGGTCTTTACTCCGCTCATAATCCGAGCGTACGGCAAGCCGCTGACCGATCACGGATTCAGCATCGGCTTCTTCGGTGGCTGTTCGAATGTCCGTCGCATGGGCACGCGAATAATTCAGGATTTCCTCTACGAAATAAAGCGAGGCCAGTATCCGATCTTCAAAAGACGCGTAGGCATAGGCCTCACTCAAGATGGCGACTCGATTACGGAGTCCGATGTAGTTATTGTTGAATCGCGGACGATGATCGAAGGTGTACCATCCCGGCTCCGCGCCCCTTCGAAAAGGAAGATTTCCATAGTAATAATAGTCCCACCCGTATTTCTCCCGGATGGTCCGGGTGATGT
>BTQE01000118.1:0-9437 GCA_036985715.1 Rhodothermia bacterium | reverse complement strand
TCGCCTGAGCGGTGATCGGCACTCCATTCCATCATCCAGTAAGGTTCGTAGAGCCATCTGAGCGGCACCTTTTTCGAATCATTCGATTCTGATATTCCGACCGGAAGACTCCTGTTTAGACCGGGAGTCGTAGCCTTTTTTATCAAATCGGGACAGAAAGACGAGTTGGGTCACTACCGAATCTTCTAACCGATTTGGCAACACGCCGCACAATAATTGCGCTCATCGAACGTTAGTTCGTACGTGAAAATTTCTCCCATCAGGAACAAAATGGCACTAAAGGTCAATTACGGCCCGCTAACTGTTTAAGAGCTGCGAGTGCACAGCCGATGTGACCCACTATTCGCAGGTGTACCGGTGGGATTGTGAAAAAGGACAGATTCATTCAGACATGATAGAAGTAGATAGTTTGGTCAAGCGATACGGCCCGGAACAAGCCGTTGATGACATCTCCTTTCAAGTGCAGACCGGAGAAGTATTAGGATTTTTGGGTCCAAACGGAGCCGGGAAGACCACGACGATGAAGGTCATTACCTGCTATCTCCCTCCCTCGGAAGGAGCCGTAAAGGTGGATGGGTTGGACGTACGGACTCATGCCCTTGACGTGAAGCGCAAAATCGGGTATTTGCCCGAGAATACGCCCCTCTATCAAGAAATGATCGTTTACGATTATCTGACTTTCGTAGCGGCCATGCGAGGAGTGGAAACGGCGAAACACAAGAGTCGGATCGCCAAGATGGCGGACGTATGTGGATTGGAAACGGTTCTCGGAAAAAGAATCGAAGCCCTATCCAAAGGATTTCGTCAACGCGTTGGGCTGGCTCAAGCCATGATTCACGACCCGCCAATTCTCCTTCTGGATGAGCCGACCACGGGACTTGATCCGAATCAGATCGTTGAGATTCGAGAGCTTATTAAGCACATTGGAAAAGAGAAGACGGTCATTCTTTCGACGCACATTCTTTCTGAGGTGCAGATGTCCTGCGATCGCGTATTGATCATTCACAAAGGAAAACTTGTGGCTGATGGAACTCCAGAAGATCTTCAGGCCAGCTTCTCGTCGGGGCAGCAGGTTCGATTTGGTGTGCAAATGGAGCCGGATCCTGTGCTATCCGTCCTTTCTGGATGGAATCAAATTCAGGTCAAGGAAACGGAGCGTAAAGGCGATGCCGAAACGCTGTTTACCCTGACCACGGAACGCAAGGATGATTTGCGTCCAGAACTCTTTCGCCTCGCGGTGGACGAAGGCTGGATCCTGACTGAACTCGGACGAGATCAGGCCAATTTGGAAGACGTTTTCAGGCACTTAACGACCGAGTAACGACCCCCAAGACAATTTCCGATTCGATATCCGTATTGTTTTTTGCAACTTATCCTGAAACATTTTCCGGAATTAAAACTCACCGAAAGAATAAACTATCTATACCGAATCCATGCATGAGACGTGGACCCTTACCAAACGGGAACTTCATTCCTATTTCGACAGCCCGGCCGCCTATGTAGTCATGAGTGTTTTTTTGCTCTTTACCGGCTGGTTTTTCGGAACGACACTCTTTCTTGAAAACAGTGCTTCCCTGAGGTCGATGTTCGACCTCGTACCCTTCATTTTTCTCTTTTTCATTCCGGCAATTACGATGTCGACGTTTGCTGAAGAGCGGAGGGCCGGGACGCTCGAGCTATTGCTGACGATGCCCGTGAAAGATTGGCAGGTCATCACCGGTAAGCTGCTGGCCGTTGTGCTGTTTTTGATGGCGTCGGTCGCACTGACCATTGTTTATGCGATTACGATTGCCTCCTTTGGAGATCTTGACATCGGCGCAACGATTGGCGGATATATCGGGCTCATTCTTTTGGGTACTGCTACCGCATCGGTCGGCATGTTTGCCTCGAGTTTGACGCGCAACCAGATTGTCTCTTTCATTCTTGGCTTTGCGATCATATTTGGGTTGTTTCTGCTCGACAAGGTTACGGCCTTTGTACCTGGCTCAGTGGCTGGAATATTCCAGTACCTGGGCACCGACTTCCACTACCGAAACCTGTTAAGAGGGGTCATCGATAGTCGAGACGTGCTCTACTATATATCACTTACGATTTTGGCCTGTGTGCTGACGTCGTATTCAATGTCTCGCCGGCCGGAGTAGCCGACGTTGTTCAAACAAAAGATTTTCATTCAACCATAGTCACATGAAACGGGACTGGACATCTCGATCATCGATTGTATTACTCGGGCTGATCCTCGTTGTAATCAATCTGATCGGACTCAATCTCTTCACACGTGCCGATCTGACTGACGACGGAGTGTATTCTTTATCGGAGGCTTCGATAGATCTGGTTCGCGATCTGGACGACCCGGTAACGGTTACGGCGTTCTTCACGGCCGATCTCCCAGCACCATATAGCAGCAATAGCCGGTTTCTGAAAGACAAACTCGATGATTACGGAGCTTACGGTGGGGGAAATTTTCAGTATCGATTCATCGATCCGAAAGACAGCGAAGAGTTGCGCAATGAAGCGATGTCGTATCAGATACCGCCCGTTCAGATTCAGGTGATCGAGAGCGATAACGTCCAGCTCAAGAATGCATTCATGGGCGTGGTCATCGAATACGGTGGAGAGCGGGAAAGCATTCCCGTTGTACAGGATCTGTCTTCGTTGGAGTATGATATCACGAGCGCTATGCGGCGTCTCACCCGAGAAACAACTCCGCGAATTGGATTCCTTTCCGGACATGGCGAACCGGTTCCTGAGGAACAAATGCAGAATTACAGCCAGCGCTTAAGCCGAAACTACTCGGTGGAGACGATTTCAGCTGCTGAAATTGAGTCCAATCCTCCTACGGCACTGATGATTGTTGCGCCTACAGATACGATTCCCACTGCAGATCTACGCGAAATTGACTCCTACATCTTGAATGGTGGACGGGTAGGATTTCTACTGAACCGTATCACAGCCGACTTGCAAAACGGGCAGGCGTCCACGTTTCACACCGGACTCGACTCTCTTCTTGCCTCGTACGGGATGGGACTTTCGGAAAACCTCGTTATGGATCAGCAGAATTCCATGGTGACCATACAAAGGCGCCAGGGGTTCTTCAACGTACAGCAGCAGATTCCGTATCCATTCTTTCCGGTAACCAACAGATTCAGTAAGGAGAATATGATGGTCAACCGCCTCCGGAATGTGGTTTTCTATTTCGTTAGTACGATTGACACGTCGCTCGTACTCCCCAGTGGCGTGGAAAGCGAGAACCTGGTCTATTCCAGTTCGCGCAGCAGCTTGCAACGGGGTTTCTTCTTCATTCAACCGATGTTGGAACAGGCACAGTTTTCAGACGGCCCCTTCGTACTCGCATCTGCATTTCGTGGAGAGTTTCCAAGCGCGTTCGAATCTGGAAGACGCAGCCTCTCAACTCGAATGGTGCTCGTTGGTGACGGTGACTTTATCAATGAATCACTGGTCGGTGCCATTCCGGGTAATGCCGAATTTGGTCTCAACATCGTGGACTGGCTCGTTCAGGACGAGGCTCTATTGAGTATTCGAGCAAAGAAAATTGCTCCCCGAGCTCTACGGGAAGTCTCACCCGGACTCAAGCCGTGGATCAAATACGGGAATATGCTCGCTCCGGTCTTGTTCGTGATGCTATTCGGGCTTATTCGTTGGCGAGGAAAGAAAAACCGCCAGATCATCATTTCGCGATAGCCCCCGAGCTTTATTTTGAGCTTTGTATTGGACTTCATTCTGGACTACGTTTTGAACTTCGTCGAAGACTGCAACAGTTGATAAGATGGAAAAGAACAAGATAATCCCCGCCCTGGTTGGCCTTCTCGTCCTGCTGGTACTCATCGCGTATGCAACCGGGACGTTTGATCGTGCGCCTTCCACCGTGGACGTGCCGAAGTTCGAAATCCAGGTGGGAGAAATCGATCAGATTGAAGTAAGTAGTACTGAGTTTAACATCCACGTTCAGAAAGTGAATGGCCTTTGGCAGGTTCTGGAGCCCATTGCCTGGATGGCCGATTCTGTATCGATTAATGCGTTCACCGAGAGTCTGGCTGATTTCGAACTTGAATCAGTCGTATCAAGAAACCCCGCGCGCTACGGCCGATATGGAGTCGACTCCACAGCTTCATTGCTCACCCTAACGTCAGGCGATGAGGTTCAAAAGATGACCGTGGCTTCGGAGGGCTCGGATTTCATGACCGTGTATGTTCGGCTGGAAGGCGACGAGCGTGTTTTCGTCGGAAGACCCCGACTCTCGATTCCGACCGACGCTGACCGTTGGCGAGACAAAATGATCGCAACGATTCCGAGTCAGATTCTAACCGCTGCAAACGTGACCTCACCAGACAACAGTTTTTCACTTTCAAAGGGCGACACCGGGTGGCGCCTGTCGGTAGACGGGCGCGAAACGGCAGCGGACTCGGTAGCCGTCGAGAGATACCTTCGGAATTTCAACCGTTTCCGCGCCGATGGATTTATTTCGACTCCTCCGCAAGAGGATGCCGATCAGCACGTAGTGGAATTGGTTCTTTCGACAGGCGAGTCGATGACATTCACATTTACGGAGCTTGAGAACGAACTTGCGCTGGATTACTCGGGCCAGCCCCGGGCAACATTCAAACTCTTTTCGAGTCGCAAGAATACGCTCATTCCCGACCCGACTATTTTTTCATCTGAATAGCGGAAACGTATTCTCTGATGCCGTCGAACCACGGTCTGTTCGGCTGAATGAACTAACTGATCCAATGCCCCCGAAGACCAAAGAACAAGCTGAAACGTTTGAGTATCGAGCAGAGATGAAGCAATTGCTTCATCTGATTATCCACTCGCTCTATACACACAAGGAGATTTTCGTTCGCGAGCTGGTCTCTAACGCCTCTGACGCGCTGAATAAAATTCAATTCAGGCTGCTGACGGATACAGACGTGTTGCAACCGGAAGCAGACCGCAGAATTGATATCCGAGGCGATAAAAACGAGAATACGCTGACTATTGCGGATGCCGGAATCGGGATGACCAAGGAAGATCTGGTCGAGCGTATCGGTACGGTTGCCAGTTCTGGGACGGTGGCGTTCGTAGAGGAGATGCAGAAATCAGGAAAGCCCATCGATGCCCAAATGATCGGTCAATTTGGGGTGGGATTTTATTCAGCATTCATGGTGGCCGATCGGGTGACGATCGAGACTCGTGCTTCAGATGTTGACAGTACCGGCTACCGATGGAGTTCGGACGGAGGTGGATCCTATACGGTTGAGACAATAGAAAAGGAAGATCGCGGAACATCCGTCATTCTACATCTGAAGGATGACGAAACCGAGTTTGCAGAAACTTGGCGACTAAAGGAAATCATCCGCAAATATTCCAACTTCGTTGACTTTCCGATCTATGTGGATGATGAGCAAGTCAACACCGTCAAAGCACTCTGGCACCGAAAGAAGAACGAGCTGAATGAGGATGAGCTGAACGAGTTTTACAAATTCATTTCGAACGACTTCGAAGACCCACTGGACCACCTGCATTTGCATCTCGAGGGAAGGGTCAGCTTTCGCGCGATACTCTTTGTCCCGTCGCGCGCACCCGTAGGCCTTCTCAGAGAAGATTACGAATTCGGACTCCATCTCTATTCGAGCAACGTCTTCATCCAGGATGATTGCAAAAGCTTGCTCCCGGAATATTTGCGGTTTATTCGGGGTGTTGTGGACACGGAGGATCTCCCACTGAATGTGTCAAGGGAGATCACCCAAAACAGCCCCGTTATGGTCAAGCTTCAGCAGATCATTACGGGAAAAGTGCTCAATATGCTCACGGAATGGGCACTTGACGACAGCGAGAAGTACGACGCGTTTTTCAGGGAATTCGGGACACTTTTTAAGATGGGACTCGGTTCCGATTTCACAAACAGAGATGAGATTATCGAACTGCTTCGCTATGAATCAACTGCCACGAAAGCAGGAAAGACCACATCACTCTCGCAGTATGTGGATAGGATACAAAGCGGTCAGAAGGAAATATTCTACCTGTTGGGTAGCGACCGGACCAGCGCCGAGAACAGTCCCAATCTGGAATATTTCAAGTCTAATGATTTAGAAGTCCTTCTGCTGGTCGAACCGGTCGATGTTTTTACGATTTCAGGTTTGATAAAGTACAAGGACTATGAGATCAAAAGCATTGAAAAGGCGGATCTGGATCTCGAAACAGAATCCGATTCAGACAAGGCGGGACTATCTGAGCATGCAGAAAAGAAACTGATTGAGAGATTCAAGTCGGTGTTGGGTGACCGCGTTGAGGACGTCGTGGCCTCGAAGCGCCTGGTTGATTCCGCGGCAACGCTCGTCGTCGGTAAACAGGGCATGGATGCGCAGACCGAACGGATGATGCGCATGATGGACCAGAATTTCAGCGGTTCAAAAAAAGTACTCGAAATCAATCCGCGCCATTTACTGATTCAGAATTTGTCGCACCTCAGGGATTCCTCCGGAAAGGATGAGTTGGTTGGACATGCCATCCTACAGTTGTTCGAAGGGGCTCTCCTTCTCGACGGCACGCTGGAAAAACCGATTGATTTCGTGGCGCGCATGACGGAGCTCATGGAGGCAGCGACCGCCGTAGAATCTGATTCGGGGTAGAAGAATACACAATCCATTGTCCCGTAGGGCCTCAAATCAAGTGGGAACTGTGCGCCGGAGCGGCCTGTACTACGGCGGTCCCATCAAGATCGAGCACCCATGCGGGCGAGCAACACCCACCCTTATCTAATTCTGTTTGCCCTTTGGTTGATGGTGTTCTCGGCGAGTAGTCAGGTCATCATCATTTCTCCGATTCTGCCTCGTATTGGCGAAGAACTTCAGGTTGCCGAATCTCTGCTGGGGTGGTTGGTTACATCCTATGCGCTATTTTTGAGCATTTTTGCGCTCATCACAGGGCCAATCTCCGACAAATTTGGCCGACGTCTTGTGCTTCTTATGGGGTGCGGCACTATGGCGGTGGCGCTGGCGCTTCATGCCGTCGCCGACTCCTTCGGAACACTTTTGGCTATTAGAGCTTTGGCCGGCGCCGCGGGAGGCATGCTCAGCGGAGCAGCCGTCTCTTTCGTGGGGGATTATTTTCCGTACAACCGCCGGGGTTGGGCAAATGGATGGGTGATGAGCGGCGTGGCATTCGGTCAGATAGTGGGTATCCCGATCGGGATCGTACTGGCTGAAGCGTACGGGTTTAAATCAGCGTTTCTGATGTTCGCGGCTACCATGCTTGTCGCTACCATTTTCGTTTGGTTGTACATACCTCAGCCGGACATCTACCGCGACAAAGAACGATTGACAGCCAAACGCGCCATACGAAATTATGCTGAGCTTCTCCGGCGCAAGGTAGTGGTAGCAGCGTCCGTAGTTTATTTCCTGATGTTCTTCGCCATCGGACTTTATCTGATCTATTTACCGATTTGGCTGGAAACCTCACTCGGAGTTTCCGGAAATCAGATCGCGACGTTATTCCTGGTCGGGGGCATAACGAATATCATTTTTGGCCCCATGGCTGGTCGCATTTCCGATACGGTGGGTCGCAAACCACTAATAATCACATCGTGTATCGGATTTAGCATCGTGATGGTGCTAACCACCTATCTCATAACAAATATGACTTGGGCGTATGTCCTGTTTGGTGTGGCTATGCTGATGGTCGCCCTGCGTATAAGCCCACTTCAGTCCCTCCTCACCGCGCTCGTGAGTGAGAACCGCAGAGGAGCCCTTTTCAGCATGACCGTTGCTCTCGGTCAAGTTGGCATTGGAATCGGCGGCGCCGTGGCAGGTATAGGGTATACCGATTACGGTTACGTTAGCAATACGCTGGCAGGTGCGCTGGCCATGATACTGATGGCAGTGCTTGTTTACTTCAGCTTACCTGAACCGAAAGAAGACGAAAAACCACATCTGGTGGTAGGAGTCTTGGTCGAAGATTAAACGTTTCTACGAATTCATCACGACCAGGAACTCGTCGTTCGTTTTTGTACCTCGCATTTTTTCGAGCAGGAAGTTCATGGCGCCGAGGGCATCCATATCGGCCAGGAATTTCCTTAGAATCCAGATCCGCTGAAGCTTGGCTTCCGGGATGAGAAGTTCTTCTCGCCGCGTACCTGACATCACGATATTGATAGCCGGGAATACCCTTCTATCCGCCATCTCACGATTCAGGACGATTTCTGAATTACCAGTGCCCTTGAATTCTTCGAAAATCACTTCGTCCATTCGACTTCCAGTGTCAATCAGGGCTGTACCCACGATCGTCAACGAGCCACCCTCTTCCACATTTCTGGCTGCGCCAAAAAAGCGTTTGGGCTCGCGCAGGGCACCAGCTTCCATGCCTCCTGATAGCGTTTTTCCCGTTGTCGGCGTAACGGCGTTGGACGCGCGAGCAAGTCGCGTAATGGAGTCCAACAGAATTACGACGTCCTGACCAGCCTCAACAAGTCTCTTCGCCTTGTTGAGTACAATTTCAGCGACCTCAACGTGCCTTTCCGGATCCTGATCAAACGTCGATGCGATCACCTCGGCTTCAACATGTCGCCTCATATCCGTGACCTCTTCCGGCCGTTCGTCCACGAGGAGAATAATCAGATGGCACTCAGGATGATTGGTCGTGATCGCATTGGCGATCTTCTGAAGAAGGATCGTCTTTCCCGTTTTTGGTTGGGCGACGATCAACGCTCTCTGGCCCTTCCCGATAGGCGCGAACATATTCAGTACTCGCGTGCTGTATTCGCCGCCCAGAGTCTCGAGATTCAGTTGCTCATCCGGATACAGAGGTGTCAAAAAATCAAATCCAGGACGCTGTTCCAGATCAGCCGGTGATCTTCCATTGATCGAGTTCACCTGGATGAGTGCGAAAAATCGTTCACCCTCCTTGGGTGGTCTTACTTCTCCGTCGACAGTATCTCCAAGCTGTAAGGCAAATCGCTTGATCTGGGATGGCGAGACATAAATATCATCGGGGCTCGGCAGATAGTTGTATTCAGCCGACCGTAGAAATCCGTATCCATCCGGTAAGATTTCGAGGACGCCGACCTTTCTGATCATACCATCGAGTTCGGTCGTTCGAGGATCATACTCCTGCATGTAAGCTGGCTTGTCCTCGTAAACACGCTTTTTTCGCTCCTCCCGATTTTCTTTGTGGCGGCTTCGGCCTCTTCGGCCTCGGCGGTCGTTTCTGTTTCCACCGCTATCTCGATCTTTTCGGTTATCGCGGGAACGTCTACCGTCACGCTTCTGGCCGCGATCATTTCGATCGCGAGAATCTGAGTTGGATCGGCGGGAATCGCGACCTCCGTCGCGCTTGGAATCGCGACCTTCGTCGCGCTTGGAATCGCGACCTTCGTCGCGCTTGGAATCGCGACCTTCGTCGCGCTTGGAATCGCGACCTTCGTCGCGCTTGGAATCGCGACCTTC
>BTQE01000117.1:0-9442 GCA_036985715.1 Rhodothermia bacterium | reverse complement strand
AGGCTTCGGCAACGCTGTCGTACGGATTCGAGGAATCAGGAAAGGCATCTACGTTCATCTGGAACACGGCCAGTGCCGCAGCCACATTTTCATTCTGCAGAAATTGGTATCCCATGGCGTTCATGGTCTGCTCGTTGAATTCATATTCATCTACAACAGCCTCTCGCATTTCATAGTATGTCTCCCACGCTGCGTCAACGCTCTGGTCTTCGATAGCCGCACGAATCAGGGCAGCGGCCGAGTACTTTACTTCCTGAAGGGGAAACGAGTCGTCGAGCAAGTGAAACCCCAGGTCATCCACGCTCGCCGTTGAATTCGTCAGGACAACGATGCCCATGCTCCCTCCGCGGTTGAAACCTGCGAAACTGCGATAGCCGCCCGTGCCTCCATTGTGCCAGACAGATTCGATATCGCCGTTCACACGAACATGCCATCCAAGAGCGATATCCATACCGTCAGTCGCATCCTTCACCACGGTTTGATGCGAGAGGTGCATGGCCTCAGAGAGCGGATTGGGTTTGATCAAAAGGTCTTCAGGAGCGGTCTCCAATCTCATGTTGGCGACTAGAAATCGGAGCATATCCCGGGCTGTCGACCGAATAGCCCCTGCACCCGCGAGCGTCGGAATATCCCAGTTGGACACTTCAATGCCCTGGTCATGGCCTCTCGCCAGACGAGAGAGCATGTCCTCCGTGAACGTGATGCCCGTGCTTTCCATCCCGAGCGGAGTTAGAATTCGTGCGCCCAGAAGGTCTTCGTACGAGACGCCTTCCTGTAACGCGAGTACATGCCCCAGCAATCCTACCGCCAGGTTTGAATACTCATACTGAGAGCCGATATCTCGCCTCAATTCGTAACCCGAAAGAAACATATACAACTGATCCACCGTGTAGTCCGCATACGGATTGGAGGGATCCGCGGGTGCCATATTGTCCGGTAGCCTGGGAAGGGCAGACATATGCGTGGCCAAGTTTGCGAACGATATCTGCACGCCATTTTTGCTCGGAATAGACACGCTGTCGGGAACGTAATTTTGAACAGGATCATTCAGGCCGATCTTTCCCCGAACCACCTGGTCGGCAAGAAGAATGCTTGTGAATACCTTCGAGATTGAACCAATCTCGAACACCGAATTTTCGTCGGGAATTTCAAAACCGCCTACTCTCGTTCGTCCGTATCCGTAATACTCGACATTTCGTGGGCCTACGATTCCAATAACAATGCCGACGTTTCGGCCCCGATCTACCCGCTGGTGTATACTCTCCTTGACTTCGAACGGAATTTCGACGCGGTCCTGAGCGGTAACGCCAGCGGCATCGAAAGCGACCAGCAAGAAAAGGAAGAGGCCGCGATAGGCGATTCTAAAAAGGAGTCTCATTGCATATTGGATTCTTGAACGAAAATATACCGTTGAAATCAGTATCCGAACAAAGGATTCCGATTCCAACATCGGCAGGCCAATGTCTTGCAGTCATACTATGACCAAGAGAGGTTTAGGAATTATCCGATACTGAGTTACCGGTGTCCGATTATTTCTCAAAAGGATGGTATTATAGCTCATCTACTTGAGAACGTGCACCCAAATATCTTTTCTTCCATGTGCGAGCAGTTCGATCATTGCTCCATATATGGCTTAGATCTTGATTCCTGTCAACTACGTGGCATATGGCTGAAAAAGCACCCAGGATAAATCAGCGAGTCCTTTTTACGCTTCTTGTCGGGTTTGCAGTATTTACGATATTCGTCTACACCGCGGGAACAGACGTGGAGCCCGGCCCGATACCGATTTCGAATATCGGAAGAGACGGGAGACTCCTCTACCAGAAATATAACTGCACCTCCTGTCATCAGCTGTATGGTCTGGGCGGATATATCGGCCCCGATCTAACCAATGCAGCAGGCAAGGGAGAAGCCTACCTGAAAGCCTTCCTTCAGAACGGGTCTGCTGTTATGCCCAATTACAATCTCCCTGAACATGAGATAGAGGCCATCACCGCCTATCTGGTATATGTGAATGAAACGGGCCATTTTCCTGAAAAAATGGCTCAACGAACCTGGTATGGCTCCTTCAAGATTCTGGGGAATACGCCGTGACCATTTTGGACCGGGCGCGACCGCGTCATCCCAGTCAATCAACACGTGTTCAATCCAGCCGGGCATGAAAAAGGACTTCGTTCCCCATCTATTTATAGGAATCGCACTTATTTCGCTGGTTGCAGCGCTGGCGATTGGCTGTATCGCTGCGGTTCAGTACTTGTACCCCTCGTTTCTGAAAGAGCAGTTGGCCTTTTACAAGATCAGGCCTATCCATGTGACGTTTGCCTTTTCGTGGATCGTGCTGTCCATTTTTGGAGGTATTTACTACTATCTACCTCGTATTTGTGGTGCTCAGCTCCATTCCAAAGGACTTTCCAGGGTTCACGCATACCTGTTCGCAGCCACCGGAATCACGATCATTCTCGCTCTTGCTCTGGGCGTCTTTGGCGGCCGGGAGTACCTGGCCTTTTCGCCGATTTTATCGATTCCAGTACTGATAGGATGGGGGCTTTTTGGATTCAACTACTTTCGCACACTGTATAAACGACTCGAAAAATGGCCCGTATTTCTCTGGATGTGGGCCACGGGCATCGTCTTTTTTCTGTTCACCTTTACGGAAGCATATCTCTGGCTGATTCCGTACTTCAGAAACAGTCTTGTTCGAGATCTGACGGTGCAGTGGAAATCATTTGGTTCTCTGGTGGGCTCATTGAACATGCTCATCTACGGAACGGCTCTTTTTCTGATGTACAGTATTACGAAGGACGAGAAGCTGGCATACGGTGCGAAATCTTTTGCCCTGTACTTCCTCGCGCTTGCAAATCTCCTCTACGGCTGGGGGCATCACACCTATATCGTTCCCGCCGATCCGTGGATCCGTACGATTGCATATGCCATCAGCATGACGGAGTTGATCATTCTGGGAAACATCATCTGGCAGTGGCGAAAAACCGTCCGATCATCACTCAAATACTCCGAACTCCTGCCTGCCCGGCTTCTCTATTCGGCTGACCTGTGGGTGTTTCTGAATCTTGTTCTCGCCCTGATGATCTCGGTTCCGGCGATTAACATCCTCACCCACGGAACCCGCATTACAGTCGCACACGCGATGGGAACGACCATTGGAATAAACTCGACGATTCTTTTGGCTTCGGTGTTCTACATTTTGTCCCAGAAATACTCCGGTGTTCTAGAGCAATACTCCGGGCTCATCAACAAAGGCATCTATGTTTTCCACATTTCTCTCTTCGCGTTCTTCGCGTTCCTCGTGATGAGCGGAATCGAAAGAAGCGGATGGCTGAACTACGATACGACGGTTACGTTTAGTGCATTGCAACTCTCGTTGCGCCCGTATTTGATCGGGTTCTTGATTTCCGGAGTTGGACTCGCAGTCGGTGTGCTGATGATCGTTTCTCCTGCTCTTCGTTGCCTGTACTGCTTCTTTATGGGCCACAATGAAGTTGAAACTGAATTGTCGGAGTCAGATCTGCTCAACGCGGGAACCGTCTAATTCCGCCCGTTTGAAACGGCATACTTCGACCCGCTACACGAATAATGCGAGCAACAAATTTTTCAACCATACAATACTTAAAAACTGACGGCAGTCTGAACTACCAGCCCGCTGAACTCAGGACTCATTCCGAGATCGACGCCGTTGTTTACGAATCCCTCACCGAAATCGGCAGATGTTTGTTTCACATATTCCGCTTTGAGCAGGATTCCTTCGCTCAGAATGAATCCTCCACCGAGTTGGACTCTTGAAACCGTCCCGTCGACCGATTCACTCTTTGACATCGTGAACGAGGCCGTACTGTACCTCCCTGCAACGTAGAGCCAATCGGTGAAGTTGTACTTCCCAGTTACCATGGCGTAGTTCCACCGCTCTTCAGGATTTCCGTTATCCTCTCCGTCGATTACGCCATTTGTGTCGCCGTCACTGAACTGCCCGTATGCGGCATAAATCAGAGCGTTTCCAAACGTGTACCTTGCATCGAATTGAAACGCATTGACGTCTTGTCCGCTGCCAAATTTTACCTGTCCCCCATCAGCGCCACTCCAGATGTTGTACATGGAACCAGCTCGATCACCAAAGGCATAGAGGTATGACTTCGTTCCTCCATGTGGATAACCGGTCGCGTTTTTCGAATGATTAACAGCGTAGTATGAGGCAGCCAGTCTCAGGTTGCCTTTCAGTGGTGTGATCCAGGTTTTTCCAAGGAGAGCGGTGCCATGGCCTTTGTTTAGGTCTCCTTTGGTCGTTCCATTCGTGATTCCAACTTTAAAATTGGTAATCCCCGCAGAGACTTGTGCTTCTATTCCAATTGAGGTTAGCGCAGGACTTGGGACGGGATTACCGATTAACTCATTGTTGTACACATCACCGTTAATTGATCGATAAAGTAGGCCGTCGCCGTAGTCAATTGTCATCTGTCCCGCTTTAAGCGTAACGTGGTCGTCGAAGAAATCTCCGAAACTACCGACTTCCATCCATCCCGGAAGTTTTGACATTTCAAAGTAGCCTTCGGAGCCCCACATTTCCGTGTGATGCTTCGAACTGATGAACATGGCCAAATAGACACGGCCCCCGTCGAACAGTCTGTAGTCGCCGGTCAAATTGCCTAGAGCCGTCTGAAACCCGCTCGCCAATTCTGTGAGCGAATGGTCATCATTGGACTGTGCCAGTGACTGGTACGTGACGGAGCTTCGAAGTCCGATATCCAGTTTCTGAGCACTGGAGTTGATTGTGTACGCAAGCGCCAGTACAAGAACCAATGTAATATATGTTGTGACTTTTTTCATGACTTTCACCTCTTTTGAGGCAGGGTGCATTAGGGCATCAGATTTTTGTAAATCCGTCAGAATAATTCTGCTATGCTTTTTGGTAATGGTCTCGATGTAGTAATCAGATTGAAATGAACCGAGATTCTATCATGAGTTTTAACCAGTCCGAAGAGAGCCGTTGGAGGCTCAACGTCGAAATCACTCATGGACATTTCTGTTTTTCCCTCAAGTTTGAATCGTTCCGGTCCGATTTGATAGCCCGAAAGTTCTATCTGAATCGTTCTTCCGACCCCTGCGATAAACATTTGGCCTGATGAGTGAACGGTATAGGTGCCTCTCGCTACCGAGGGGACGGAATCGATCGAGACATCATCAATCACGTATTCAATGAGCGGGAATTGGTCTGATTTGAGCGCATCCCACATGTCGGCGTTCATCGCGGTCAGATTGCAGAAGAAAAGTTTTACTTGCGCTGCGATCCTAGCTTCGATGACCGGGCTTGTATACAGGTTCTGGTCATCGAAAAAGATGCCGTACCCCTGGACAAATGATGACTCGCATTTGAATCGACCGATCGTGGACATCCCTTCGATCGAAATTTTGCTACCTTTTTCAAGATCGAAGCGGATAGCGTCAGTCATTGACGTTTGTCCCAGCGAGAGCGACACCATGGCACTGGCGACGATCGAGATAATGGTTGTTAGCGTCTTCATGGTTTTATCTGCAACAAAGACTGAGCTAAGAATATTTTTTGGTTACCGACATATTCAACGTGAAATGGACCTCAACCTCATCTCCTGTTCTTATTGTTCCAAGAAGTGCAGTCGGTGGCTTGACGCCGTAATCAGACATAAGAAGCTTGACTGATCCAGAAAATTCTAGGCCCTCAGATACTTGTTCAATCGAAATTTCTGAAACTTTGATCGACTTTGTCCGACCTGCGATCATGAGCAAGCCATCTACGTCAACAAGAGTCGGCCTACCGGTTTCGTCTGTCGAAACAATGGCGTCATCCAAGACAAATAAAATGTCTGGCGTGGTGTCAGCCCCAAGTGCCTTGAACATTTTCTTGTTCATCGTCCCATTGCGGCAATCGAGACCTGATACCGGAATTACGATTTGAGTACTGACGATTTCAAGTGAAGCATCGAGGCCGCTCTCTATTTCAACCGTGCCAATAGCGCTTTGTGTATCGCACGTCCAGGCATGAATCGTAGAGGTCCCCTCCACCCAAACCCGAGAATTTTCGGAGACCTTGTAGGTGGTCAACGAACTGCGCTGCGTCCAAGCGCTGGTGTTTAAAATGACGATTACCGAGGCGAGAATGATTAGACGTTGTTTCACGATTATGCCCGATTGTTAAAGGTCGGATTCGGTAATTCCGGGACTACGACCCGCTTTCGGTTCAATAATCGTCAATATTGCAGGGGAAAGGTGAAAGCAATCCTCACATCGGTCTGTAAGGGAGGGTAGAACCGAGAGGTAGGTGTTCCCCGCAGGAATTGCGGGGGAAAACCCTCCAGAAAAATGCCCCTTTCACGTCGATAGAGCCCTTTTTGACCTCAGGACGCTCTATCGCTATCTCGCACCAAATGGATGCTCCATGGGCGATATCAATGAGTCGCGGACGAAAATATTAAAGGGGACTCGTCTTGGTCGACCGACCGCTACGTTTGCTGGTTGATGATGGTCTCAAATAGCTCCTGCTTACCGCTCGTCTGGTCGGGTTCTCCGTTTTGGACTGCCTGTCCGTGCAGTTCCTCTAAGGAAAGGGATCCCTTTTCAAATTGCTGGCCGATACCGGAATCGAAAGAAGTGTACCTCTCTTGTCTCATTTTCTCTAACGGAGACTTACACAGGATCTTATCGGCGGCAATTAGTGCCCGCGCGAACATATCCATTCCTGCGATGTGGCCATAGAACAAGTCGACCAGGTCGGTCGAGTTTCTTCTCAGCTTTGCATCGAAGTTAATGCCGCCGCCCTGCAATCCTCCTGCGCGAAGGAAGACGAGCATGGCCTCCGTAAGCTCATGCAGATTGTTCGGAAATTGGTCCGTGTCCCAACCGTTTTGATAATCGCCGCGGTTGGCATCGATACTTCCAAGCATTCCCGCGTCGACGGCTGTCTGCAGTTCATGCTGAAACGTATGCCCGGCTAACGTCGCGTGGTTGACCTCGACATTGATCTTGAAGTCGTCCGCTAAACCGTATTGATTTATGAACCCGACAACTGTTGCGCAGTCGTAATCGTATTGGTGCTTGCTCGGTTCGCACGGCTTGGGTTCAATGAAAAACGTCCCCTTGAATCCCTGGCTCCGTCCATAGTCTTTGGCCATATGGAGGAACCGGGCCATGTGTTCCTGCTCCCGCTTCATGTCGGTATTCAGGAGCGACATGTATCCTTCTCGCCCTCCCCAGAAGACGTAATTTTCGCCTCCCAGCTTGATTGTAGCGTCCAGAGCCTGCTTTACCTGGGCTCCTGCGTAGGCCACCACGTGAAAGTCGGGATTCGTCGCTGCGCCGTTCATATAGCGCGGGTGACCGAAAAGGTTGGCCGTACCCCAAAGCGCCTTGATTCCCGAAGCTCTCATTTTATCGAGCGCATAATCAGTAATCGTGCCCAGTCGTTGCTCAGATTCCGCAAGAGAAGGGCCCTCATCCACCAGGTCGTAGTCATGGAAACAGAAGTGTCTTAGTCCAAGCTTTGTCATGAGCTCAAACGCTGCATCCATTTTTTGCCGCGCGCGGGTCAACGGATCCGATTCATCGTCCCAGGGAAATTTTCGTGTCGGCATTCCAAATGGGTCCGCGCCCGGATTCCCGAACGAATGCCAGTAGGCACAGGCAAACTTGAAATGTTCGTTCAGCGGTTTCCCGGCGACTACCCGATCTGGGTCGTAGTACCGAAACGCCAATGGATTCGTGGATTCGGGCCCCTCGAATTCGATAAGGGAGATGCTGTTGAAAAACGGTCTCTGTGTTGCCATGCTCAGCTTCGGATTTAACGGGAGAATCGTTCGAGATTTTGATTCCATATCTCAAAATAGTCGCGGTATTGCTCTAAATGGTCAGTCTGTGGCTCGACGATGCCAATTTTCTTTAGGGAAGAAAACGCGTCTTCCTCGCAACTATAAAATCCGGTTCCCAGTGCAGCTCCTCGCGCAGCACCCTCTGCGCCATCGGTATCGTATAATTCGACAGATAATTCCGTGAGGCAAGCAAATGCTGTTTGGAAAACCTCGCTGAGAAATAAATTCGAGTACCCGGCTCTTACGGTCCGGCTCTTCACCCCATTCGATTTCAGAATTTCAAACCCAAGATTCATCGTACAGGCAACCCCTTCGATACCACTACGAGCGATATGAGCCGGCGAGTGTTTGTTGAATTCAATGTTTTGGATACTTGCGTTCACGAGTCGGTTTTCAAAGATGCGTTCCGCTCCATTACCAAACGGATGGATCATCAGACCGTCCGAACCAACCGGAGCTTGAGCCGCGAGATTATTCAATTGTCGGTAGGATTTAACGCCCAGAAGGTGTTTCAGCCACCTGTACAATGAGCCGGCACCGCTAATGCAGATCATCACCCCGTTCCGCTTCTGTATCGGCGAGTCGTTAACGTGGAGAACCGTATTTACCCTTGAGCGAGAGTCGGATATGTCCCTATCAGAAACTGAATAAATAACCCCAGACGTTCCGGCAGTAGACGCGGTATATCCCGGCCGTAAAACATTGAGGGATAATGCGTTATTAGATTGATCTCCAGTTCTATATGAGATATTGATGTTTCGTTGAAAACCCAGTTCTGCGGCTATTTCCGTTGAAACCTTGACCTGTTCGCCAATCGTGGGTACGAGCTCGGGAAAGAGGCCTTCGTCAAATTCAAAGTAATCGAGGACGTCCCGGGAGAGTTTCGATTCGGGAAAATCCCAGAACACACCCTCGGACAGTCCGCCTCGCGTGGTCGTAATCTCACCGGACAGACGCATGGCGATGTAGTCACCGGGAAGCATGAATTTGAAAATCTGATCGAATGTCTCGGGCTCGTTCTCTTTGACCCATTTCAGTTTGGACGCGGTATAATTGCCCGGAGAATTCAAGAGACGAGTCAGGCACTGGACTTCTCCAATTGCGGAAAACGCAGCCTCTCCAATCTCCGTAGCACGGCTATCACACCAGATGATGGAATCTCGAAGCACGTTCTGGTCTTTGTCGACGATCACCAACCCGTGCATCTGGTACGAAATGCCGATCGCCTCGATAAGCGACGTGTCGATGTCATTCTCGCGAACGACGGCTGCGTACGCCGATTTGAAGTGTTCCCACCACATTTCCGGGTCTTGCTCCGCCCAGCCAGGATGAAGTGAAACAATTCGCTGCTCCGACATCGGAAAGCTAGCCTTTCCAATTACCGCGCCCGTATGGCCGTCAAAGACGCACGTTTTGACGAACGAGGTGCCGACATCAATTCCCAGAAATAGTGTGCTCATGAGCTAAGGCGTTCCGAAGTGCTGTCAATCGTACTCCAACTCGCAACATCATCAACAATTGCATCCATTGCAAGTAATTTCAGATACACGACGACTCGGATCCAGATGGCGATTCAGATTGGGATGACTTTTTAA
>BTQE01000116.1:0-9713 GCA_036985715.1 Rhodothermia bacterium | reverse complement strand
CGTCATTTTCGGTAAGATTTCCGTTACGATTGAGGAGCATAATCAGCTCATCAACGATGCGCTCGATTCTGTCGATCGCCTCCTTTTTGCCCTTGAGAAAGACCTGGTTTCCCCGAGCTATGATTTGCGTTTTGGGAAATGCCGCCTCGATTCGCCGCAAATAAATATCATTGAAACCGAACAGGAGGAGGGGTTCGGCATTTTGGATTTGGATGTGTTTTTCTTCCAAGTTCGATTAAATTCGTTGCACTTCTTCGAAACTCTTCTTCAAAACCCAGCGATCTGATATGCAATCGGAGCCCACCCGACAACTGGTTCTGGAATTTACGAAAATGACCGGGGCTGGTAACGATTTCATTGTCCTGGACAATCGATTCTACCACTTTAGTGAGAATGAGCTCTCGGATCTGGCAATACGACTCTGCACCAGGCGGATGAGTGTAGGTGCGGACGGCCTACTCGCACTGGAAGAGAGTCCAGATGAGTCGCTGAATTTTCGTATGGTCTATTTTAATGCAGACGGATCCAGAGGGTCTATGTGCGGCAACGGAGCCCGGTGTCTAGGCCGATTCGCTAGAATCGCCGGAATGGAAGAAGACCCGTTACGGTTTGAGGCCGATGCGGGACGATACAGCGTCGACGTGCCACAGGAGCGCGGAGCGAATGTTCGTCTTCATTTGCCACCGTATGAAAATTATCGACCCTCCTGCACGCTCGCGCATGCTGCTGTGTCAGGGCCCAAGCAAGTGGATTACATCTGGGCTGGAACGGATCATATCGTTGTATCCGTCGATGATGTTGTGAGCTATCCAGTCGAGGAGGTCGGACCGGTGCTGAGAAATGATCAGGAAATTTCACGAAATGGTGCCAACGTTAATTTCGTCCAGTTGCTGGAGCCAGAGGGAAATGAAACACTGCGTCTCAGGGTCCGAACGTTCGAGCGAGGCGTCGAGGCGGAGACGATGGCTTGTGGGACAGGAGCGGTAGCGAGTGCCGTTGTTACGTTGCTGAGAGCGAGGAGATCTGGTTCTTCAGTCACCGTCGAAATGAATGGTGGCGTTCTACGCGTCTCGTATTCAGGTGAATTGGACAATCCGAGTGAATTAACACTGGAGGGCCCCGCCGATGTGGTCTACAGAGGCACCATCGAAATCTAGGTGCGCAGGTAAAGATCCTCATTTACTGAAGGAAGAGCCGGCGATCGTCTACAATATTGGCTTCCTCGCGAAGAGCCGTGATCCACTGGGAACGAATCTGTCCCTGACCCTGCGCAAGCAACTGACTGGTGATGAGCCGGCGATCGTCGTCTGAAATCACATCAGGATCTTCTGAGCGAGTAACGTTGATCACATATACGGAATTTATTCCGGTGATTACGCTGGACGTTTCACCCTCTGTCATTCCCAGAGACGCTCCGACAAATTTGGGATCCCTACCGATACCTGTAACGACCATATTATCAAATGATACGCCTTCTGCCGTCTGTTCAACAGACCCGACGGCGGTAGCGAGACCGTCAAAACCGCCGCTCAATCCTTCTGTTATTCGCTCGACCAAAACGTCGGCTTTGAGTTCGTTCCGAAGACGCGGCTCGAGCTGAGCCTTTACGTCTTCAAATGAACGATATCCCGCAGATTGAATTTCGTCAACAATCGCGACAAGAAATTCGTTGTCAAGTTCAACAAGGAGACTGACGTCGCCAACTCCGGCCGTTTCCAGGAAATTCATCAGGGCTCGACTGATACCGATGCCCGGAATATAACTTTGCTCAGCTTCAACCTGCACGGTCTTTACGTCGAGCTCACGCCTCGCTGCCTCCCCGGTAAAGTCGTCGTTCTCATCGGCAAAATATTGTAGATCTTCGAGCTGCTCCCGAGCCCGGGTGAGTGTCGAAACGCTTGCTCTGAACGCTAGCGCGTAGTCAGCTATTTGTGCCTCAACGGTGGCTTTGTCAGTCACCTTTATCAGTCGAACCTCTAGAATTTTCACGAGGTGGGCTTGATCTTGGGATACAATAGGCCCCACCACCTTGCCCGCTACGGGATTCTCGAAGACCACATTTGCAATCTCGTCATCCAACTCATCACGTCGGAAGAAAGCGTCTGTATAAGGACGCTCTGATCCATTTCGAACAAGAAACAGAGAATCATTTTCCGCTGTAGAGAAGCGATCTCTCAAGTCTTCAATGTCACCCAAAATCGCTGCCGAATCCGCTGCTGTCGGTGATTTCGACCGTGTTACGTACGAAAGCGTGTAGGATCGATTCTTTTCAAATTCGTCGCGGTGATCGTTATAAAATCGGCGAAGACCCCGGTCATCGTATGAGATCGAATCGTCTGGCACGGAGGTGAATCTGAGCGAGACAAATCGGACATCAACTTTTCGATTTCGCCGGTGATGCTCGGCTATAACATCCTGATTGGAAATGCGGACAGTGCCAGCGAGAAGCTTGTCCAGTTTCTCTCGAAGTCTCTCGTTTCGAAGAATAGATTCAATCTGGAACCAATTTGAACTCATCGCCGGATCCTGGATATAGCTCTGCATGAGAGCTTTATCGACAACTCCATTCTCATCGCCAAAATTGGCAGCAATAATCGGATGTGGATTGTCTCCTAGAATGAGATCCACTATTTCGTCATCTGTGACTTCGATTCCCAGGCGCGCCACCTCCTGCTCACGTAGCCGCAAGTCAATGAGCTGATTGAAGACGCCGTCGCGCGTCTGATCCAGCATCTGAGGTGGCATACTTTCACCTGTCTGATTCTGGTAGTTCTGCGCCTGCCGGTCGACGGCTTGAGAGTACTCTTCATGGGTGATGGGTACGCCATTTACCGAACCGACGTTTATGCCTGTTTGACCGATGACATCGAGACCACCTGAATCCTGCAATACCCAGATGACACCGAAAGAAATGACGAGGATCCACAGTACCACACTCGTGTTTTCCCGCATTTTGGTCATCGTTCCCATGACATTACCTCACCAGATGAAGTGATCTGTTCGATTTCTAAAGAGTACAACTACAACGAAGTGCCGCCTGAATCCAGTCGAAACGGTCCATGTGGGCGAATTCAGAATTACAAAACTTTTTTATCTGGGCTTGGACGCCCTATTTCGGTCGTAAAGCCGGTTTTTGATCAACCGCGAAATATACTGGAAGGAACAGCAATAGTTCGGGCGTTACCGAAGATTAGAACGGCAGAAATGGATACCCGAATGATGGCGATTCGGCTCTGACAGAAAGATATGTAAACAAAAAAGGCCCACCGTTTCCGATGCGCCTCTCTTCGAACGAGTCGTACATAAATTGGCTACGCCGCCCTACTCTGCATTACGGCGAGTTGAGCGCGAAGTGTTTTCAATACCTTGGTCAATATCTGGGATATTCTAGCCTCGGTCCGGTCCATGAGACTGGCAATTTCCCTGAGTGTCAGGTTTTCGATGTAGTAGAGAGCCACAATGGTTTGCTCGCGCTCCGGTAGTTCATTGATGAGCGTCTGGATGTAGTCCTTCAACGATTCTCGATCGATCCGTTCAAACGCTTTTGTGGTTTCCACGTTCGGAATTGATTCCAATACAGTCTGCTCGCCCTCAGAATCAATAGGGGAGTGGAGAGAGAGTGAAAAGCGACACTGCGCGTCCCTCAAGAGCGTATGGTATTCGACAAGGGTCATCTCCAATTGGCCGGCAACCTGCTCGTCCGAGGGCTCTTCGCCCAGTTCCTGGCGGAGCAGATCCATGGCTCGATGCGCCTCTGCGAGTCGGCGCCGCCGTTCGCGCGGGAGCGCATCGATGGATCTCAGATAGTCCACAAGGGCTCCTCGAATTCGACCGTAGGCATACGATACGAACGGAGTTCCTCGTTCAGAGTCGTAGCCGTCGAGTGCCTGAAGGAGGCCGAGTAAACCGGCGTTTTCCAGGTCGTCGCGGGAGGCCAGCGGATGATCGGGTATGCTCAGGCGTCCAACGATTGAGCGAACGAGCGGTATTGCAGCTACAACAACAGCGGTTCGATTTTCCTCCGTCTGTGATTCGACGTACGTGATTGCGTGGCTCTGTAAGTCTCGAGACATGTCTTTTTTGCGACGGTTTTTCAGGTTTTGCTACGCTACCAACTATGCTGCCAGAGCGTCTGGCTTCTCGTATGGTGCCTGTCTTTCTTCCGGATCCCTGGAAGCATGTGCATCTGACGGATCGTATGCAGTCTCCAGATAGGTCAGCGATGCATGGGTGCTGGTTGTATCTTCGAAATAGCGGTGTACTGCATAGTCTCCGAGAAGCAGGACGATGTAAATCGTACAGGCGGCTGAAACTCCGAGTAGAACCGAAACGGGAAGATTTGGCTGCCGAGCATAAAGCTCGAAAGCCGTTACCAGTCCAATGAGTAAGCTTAATTGAGTAAAGAGGGCACGCATGGCCGAGTCCGTAAGTAGCGATTCGATTCAGTGCCAGCTTTTGGAACAAAGCATGTGCCAGTCGCTGAGATGGGCGTGGGTAAGGGGCCGCGCGTCGGTGGTTCCTCGCCAGGTGCTTCCGGCGTCAGTACGTTTTCAGAAAAGGAAAGAAATTATTGGAGTCGGGCTTAAAATCGATCACGAGCTGCCGATAAAGCCTTATTCGACGTTTCTTGCCAGATCGGCCAGAAATCCCGGTAAAGGCGTTTCTCGATTTGAAGAGGGAACTAGAGGTAGGAGAAAGTTTTTTTGCGAGTCGCTATTCCTTGTCGACCGGACAAGATCGCTCAGGAAAATTATTCCGGATATTGAAGTCAGGTGGTCAGAGATTCCGGGGAAATTGTTTCCTCGTGCATGTTGGCAGGGAGGTCATTTCGATGCGAATGGAACTCCGATTAAAGAGCGCAAACGGACCGATATCAGTCGATATGGCCTTCTTCCCGGTACTTTCGAAGCTTATTTCGAATGGTGCGGGCGCTAATGCCCAATTTGTCCGCGGCGGCCTGCTGATTATTGTTTGTCTCTGAGAGCGCCTGTAGGATCATGTACCGCTCCATGTCTTCTATGGTCGCAAGCTTCGGGTTTGCTGATCCGTTCGTCGACGTTTTGACGGTACCCGCATCTGTAAAGAAGTCATCGTACACATCGCTGACCTTTATGCTTTTGCGCTCAGCGGAAAGCAGGACGCCTCTTTGTACCATGTTCTCAAGCTCACGTACGTTTCCGGGCCAATCGTATGACGAAAATCGCTCAAGAAGTTTCTCCGACAACGTCTTGGTCCCCAACTGATAAAGATTGCAATACTTCTGAACAAAGTGTTCTGCAAGGATCGGGACATCCGGCATACGATCTCTAAGAGGGGGGACCGTGAGCGGAAAAACCGCCAGTCTGTGATACAGGTCTTCCCGGAATGCTCCCGACTGGATTGCTTCAGCGAGATTCCGATTGCTGGTGGCCACGACTCGAACATTGACTTTTTTCACGTCGGTCGAGCCAATGGTCTGGAATTCCTGCTCCTGGAGTACTCGAAGAAGCTTAGCCTGAATCGGTAAATCGATTTCGGTGATTTCATCCAGAAGAAGCGTACCGCCGTCTGCGGTCTCGAATGCTCCGGTCATGTTGTCGATTGCACCCGTGAAAGCACCCTTTCGATGACCGAACAAATGACTCTCCACCAGTTCGCGTGGCAGGTTCGCACAATTCAGCGTCAGGTACGGGCCGGACGACCGGTCACTCATTTCATGAATCAGCCGGGCCAAGATCTCCTTACCCGTTCCGCTTTCTCCCTGTATAAATACGGGTGCGGTATTATTACTGACCCGCGGCAGTACATCTTTTAGACGTTTGATACTGGGTGCCTCACCGATATACCGGACCCCGGATTCCTTCGCGGCGGTAAGGGCGGGCGCATCGGCTTCGGGAGGGGCAACTTGTTCAGGATCCCTGGCTAGAGAGGCTTGAACCCGGTCGACCAATTCAGCTGTGGAAAACGGTTTCGGGATATAGTCGATCGCTCCGTGCTGCATCATCCGGACAGCGTGCTGAACATTGGCATGCGCCGTAATCATGATCACTCGAGTTCCCGGATAGTTTTCCCGGATATGTCCGAGAAGAGCAAATCCATCCATGTCGGGCATCATGAAATCTGTTACGACAAGGTCAAACGAGCGATTTTTGAGCTCTTCTATGGCCTTTTCTGCGCTGGAACAACTGGTGACCTCAATGCCGTGACGAGAGAAGAGACGTTGGAACAGACTGTGTAGGAGCTGTTCGTCATCCACAAACAGAATGTGTTGTTGGCCGGCCATGAAATGCAGAGGGAATTCAATCTAAGCGCATCACTAGGTTCCGAATATAATCGACACCAGTCGCTTTGGCACGATGGAATTCTCGAGCATTCTGCAGTCCGAGAAACGGACCGGCCGATGAAGGTTTTCTCTACCGCTTTGAAAGAGAGGCGCGGCCTAAACGTCAGTTAGAACGGGAAGTGTCAGGGTGAGCTCAGTGTATTCGGAAAGATCGTCGGATGAGAGAGAGAGCTCACCACCGTGAACCCGCGCAATTCTTCGCGCGAGCGTTAAACCAAGTCCTAGATTACTGGCTTTTGTGGTATAGAACGGCTCAAATATGCGAAGCCGTGCATCCATGTCGGAAAAGAGTCCGGGATTCTGAATCTTGATTATAACATGTTCGCCATCGTCTGATCGGTCAACGATCAATTGCACGACCTCCTCCGATGAATCGCATGCCTCATACGCATTCCTTAGAATCGCCATAAGTGCCTGCCTGATCAGTGTCTCATCAGCCCGGACAAACACAGTCTCGGCGACGTGTTCCTCAACGCTGAGTCGAGCTACCTCTGAATCGGCCAGGATGGTTTTCAGATCATTTGAAATCGAATTTCCAGGCACCTTGTGAAAATGAGCCTCAATCGGGTCGTTGTAGTGTTGAAGGTCTTTCAGAATCCCTTCGATCCGGCTGGTACTTTCAAGAATCCGGAAAGCAAACTCGCGCTGGTCCGGATCGTCCAATGTCGGAATTAGAAGATCTGTGAATCCTTCAATACTTGTGATCAGGCCGCGTACCCTATGTCCCAAGACGTGAGCAAACGTCGCAATCGTCGGTTGCTCTTCGGACGTAAAGCGCCGATGACGCGCAAATCCGATAGAGGGTCTGTTATCGGCTCGGGGCTTTCTTGAGGTATCGCTACTTGACAATGTTTTGTTTTCTTGATTAGCCACCCGGGTCAGGTGGTGATTTCGGTTTACGATTCTTGTCGCTCACCTTGTTTGCCCGGTGTTCGATCTAGCTTACGTAAACTTTGCACCGGACCTCTGTTCATCCTATTCGTCTGAGAATCCGGTTTCATAAGTGTTTTTGATCTGTTTACCTCAAAATCGAGGAATTCCTCGATCGTCTCCTTCTTCGATCTCAGTTCGTCTAACAGCGCAGAAGTTGACCTCCAGCTTACCAGTTCCTCTGTGATCAATTTTGACCAGCGCGAATCTGACTCGCAGTACTCCCAGGACACAGGTTCGCCTGCAACATAACCTAATGCCGTAGCGGCCAGGCTCGCAGTGTTTACAATCCATGCAAGGCGATATGCCTCATGATTCGATGAGAGCACTGAGGGATCTGCGTGAGTGCGCAACACCTCCGTTAGAATCTCTGGAAATTGCATCTTGCGAGCCACGAATTCGCCTACTTCCCTGTGGTCCATTCCAAACGCAAGCTGTTCGACGGAGACGAGATCATTTCCCTGAAGGCTTTCCCAAAGGGTAGAGGAGCAGTACATCTTGTTTGCTTCGTCAGGAAAGTTGAGCGAGAAAACATGTTTACCGATGTCGTGAAGAAGTCCGGCTGTAAAGGCCGGACCTCGATCGGAGGAGTCTCCGCATTCCAGTTGGGCAGAAAGAATGGCCGTTGCGACGGAGTGCTGTGTCAAGCTGTCAGGCGAATCACTCGGTAGTTCTCCCTGGGATGCTTCCTTCGCTCCGAAAGTGTCTGCGAACATACCGGCAATGGCGCCTTCCTCAAGCACGTCAAAGGCTCGGCTAAGACTATCAACCGTCGAGCGAAGCCCGTAGTATGAGCTGTTGGCTCGTTTGAGAATCCAGACGGCCATCAAAGGGTCGAGAGAAATCATCCGTACCAGGTCTTCACGCTCAGGAGACTCGGCATGCTTTAGAAGCATAGCCGCATAATCACTCAGAACGACCCTGGGAGCCTTTCTGAGACGGAGTCGGGCGAGTGCTAGCGCCGCTATTCGTTTTTGAGGATTGGACTGGCTCACGGTGATGTAAATAAATTATGCGTTCGATCCACTATGCAGCAAGACGTATGGCACCGCGCGTTGCGAGTGCGCGAGCTTCGTCGATTTCGCCTTCGCGAATGCAGAGAGCGACGAGGCGTCGTCTTAGCAGTTCGCTCTTCGGCTGTTTGGCATAGGCGTCGCGGTAGAGAGGTAGGGCTTCCTTCGTCCATCCACTCTGAACGATCGTCTGTAGCAACTCATCCGTACTTTCGAGAGGCGACTGCTCAATAATGAGAGCTGCGGCAGCCGCTGCATCTTCGGGATGCCCGCGATACAGGGAGAGTCTGAACCACTCCTCGCGTATCTCCGGCGGCATCGCCACAAGACCTCTCGGATAGGCACGCAATAGATGCTTTGCCACGTCGTCCCATTCACCAAGTTGCCATGCCCACGTTGCCAGGGCTGTATGGATTTCACAAATCGTGAGGGGCTCATCCCATTTGGGAGTCTTCTTCGGGAGAGAGAGGTTTGCAAGTTGCAAATACGCAGCTGTGAATCCCTGACGGCGATTCAATATCGTGAGAAGGATGCGGTGCGCTGCATACTGTTTGGGGTGAAGATCAAGAGCACGGCCGGCTTGTCTCTTGGCTCGGTCTAAATCGCCGGCCATAAGTTCTGCAGCAGCCAACGCTACTTTTATCGCTGCTCTCGTTTCCTTTTTTAGATTTTCCTGGGTTGTCAGAAGCGTAGTTGCCAGCTGTTTGGCCGTGGCGTGATTAGCGTCACGAAGCGCATCCCAAATCGGCACCAGTTCTTCGAAAGGAAGATCTGAAGCAGCGAATTCAAGATTCGGGAAGCGATACCGGGCAAAAAAGGACCCGGACTGTTCATTAAGTTCTACTTTTTTCATCATGAGGGTTCTCCGTAGGATTCAGAGCTGTGCCAGGGAAATCCTGGTTTGTCCTGGCAACGAGAGTTCTTTCCCGCTGTTACCGAAGGCCAATCAAATCGTCTGCCAAGCCACAAATGTCCGATTGCTCTCTGATTTAGCCGTTTTATCGCCCGGGAGACGGCATGATTTTCCCCTTTTCGAGGCACTTTTTGCTCACGACGCTTCGAAAATGAGGCTTTATTTATAGGGGTAAAAAAAAGGCTCCCACCGTATCGGCGGGAGCCTTGCAAACCTCAGTCGGCTTCAGTTTTTCTACGAAGCAGCCAAATCGATATGAACGATGCTGCGATTTTTCTTTCCCTTCGAAAATCGCACCGTCCCTGAGGCAGTAGCAAACAGCGTATCGTCGTTGCCCCGCCCGACGTTTTGACCCGGGTGAAATCTGGTCCCTCGTTGGCGAACAACGATCGTACCCGCGTTGACGAATTCGCCTCCGTACGCCTTAATTCCTAACATTTTGGGTTTTGAATCTCGACCGTTCTTGGTCGATCCCATCCCTTTTTTATGTGCCATTTCGGCCTCCGAAAAATTCTAATCCATTCGTGTTCGCCGT
>BTQE01000115.1:0-10156 GCA_036985715.1 Rhodothermia bacterium | reverse complement strand
TTCTCGCAGAAATTCTCGCAGTAATGAAAAAGGCCCACCGCGAGGCGAGCCTTCTCCATTCGATCGGTTACCGCAGGAGGTTCAAACGCTAGGCAACCGTAATGCTCTCATCCAGATACACGTCCTGAATCGCGTTTAGCAATTCGATCCCATCACCCATAGGCTTTTGGAAAGCTTTGCGACCCGATATCATCCCAGTGCCGCCAGCTCGCTTGTTGATGACGGCAGTTGTGACGGCTTGCTGTAGATCGTTCGATCCGGAAGCGCCACCAGAATTAATGAGTCCGACTCGGCCCATGTATCCGTTAGCGACCTGATAGCGAGTCAGGTCAATAGGATGATCCGTACTCAGTTCTGAATACATGAGTTCGCTGTATTTTCCGTAGGATCCATTGCCCGAATTGAGCGCTGCGTAGCCTCCGTTCTGTGTGGGTTGTTTCTGTTTCACGATGTCCGCCTGAATCGTCGCGCCCAGGTGATTGGCTTGTCCGGTCAGGTCTGAACTGGATTCGTGGTTGACTCCGTCCACTTTGAACCCGGAATTTCGGAGGTAGCACCAGAGAATCGTTGCCATCCCGAGTTCATGCGCATGAGAGAACATTTCAGAAACCTCAACAATCTGTCGGCCGGAATCTTCCGATCCGAAATAGATGGTTGCACCTACGGCTACGCATCCCATGTTCCACGCATCTTCTACCTGAGCGAAGGCGATCTGCTCAAAAGAATTTGGTAGGGTCAGCAGTTCGTTATGGTTGATCTTCAGAATAAAGGGAATCTTATGTGAGTACTTTCTGGCAACAGCTCCTAGAACACCGTACGTAGAAGCCACCGCGTTGCAGCCACCTTCCATAGCGAGTCGAACAATATTCTCCGGATCGAAATAGATGGGATTCGGAGCGAATGAAGCCCCTGCGGAGTGTTCAATGCCCTGATCCACGGGAAGGATTGAGACATATCCCGAGCCGGCAAGTCTTCCATTCCCAAAAAGAGTTTGCAAGGATCTTAGAACTCGCGGGTTACGATCCGATTCCATGAACACGCGATCCACGAAATCAGGGCCCGGTAGATGCAGGTCTTCTTTCGAAAAAGTGGAGCACGTGTGGTCCAGCAGATAGCCGGCCTCGTCTCCAAGTATTTCAGCTGTTTGAGATGCGATTACTTCCGCCATGAGGGATCCCTCCAGTTAAAATGCACTATTCTGATAACCCGAGTAGAAAGGGAGAAAAGAGTCTACTCCTGACAAAAAGTACGGTGCCCCTATGAAGGAAGATTAACGCTTATTTCCTTTGGAATCGCACTGGGTTTCGCGAAGAATTTTGGTAATTCGCATGCCAGAAAAGGTGCCATCAATAGGCCCTTAGCGCCCAGTCCGGTAAAGATCCAAATGTTTTTCCTGCCAGGGAGTGGGCCAAGCATTGGAAGTCGAATCTCTGGAACCGTTACGCGAACGCCGGCTCCCGCATCCAATACGGTCGACGCCCCAAGAGATGGCACCAGCACACGTGCCTCTCCGTGAAGTTCATGGATCACTTCGTGGCTCGGTTCAAGGTCAGCGTACTCGTGCTCATAACTGCTGCCAACAACGATACCCTTGTCGTCCCGAGCCAGATAGGACCGAGAAGAAATGGACACCGATTGTGGCAGATCGTTTGGAGCACTGAGCCGGATCCATTGGCCTTTGATCGGGTGAAGTCGGAGGGCGCGGAGTTCCGAAAACTCAGTATACCCTTCGCCCAGGCACAGCAGGAGTCGCCTCGCGGTAAACTCCTCGTTCGTTGAAAGCTTAACCGACACACTGTCTCCAGATTCCTCCCAACGCTGAATCGAACAAGTAGATCTCGATTCTGCGCCTCTATTACAGGCCGCGTAAATGAGAGTCTGGCAGAATTTTGGCATGAAAACCGCGCCGCCGGACATGACTTCCAATACACCATACTGAGTAAAGAGGTATGGCCAGCGTTCGGCGGCACTCTCGGGCTCAAACCAGCGCCCGTGATTCGGCCATTTCGCCGAAGCGTCCTTAAAGGCGATCGCCTGCTCTTCACTTCTGGCTGGTTTCCGTACGCCGGACGCTAAGAAATGGTTTAAGGCCTTCGACTCAGCGAGCACGTGATGAAAGGATTTGACTGCTTCCTCCATTCGCCACACTGGTCGAGCTCGTCGCGCCATGAGCGGACTGATTAGACCGACGGGCACGCTTGACGCACCGGATCCTGGCTGGCTCGCATCCAGGACCAGGACACGTTCATTCTCAGCAAGCACGAAAGCTGCACACGAACCCGCGAGTCCGGATCCTGCAATAATCGTATCAAACGAAAGATTCATCGGGTCATACGTCCATCGCGAAACTATTTCGCGTCCATGCATTACGTTACGTTGGATCCACCGGAATTTTCAAAATAGGATCGACACGCGAAAGGCCAGGGGATTGGAGAAAAAATCTGTCATCATTGTCGGAGGCGGCATCATCGGGATGTCTATTGGCTGGGAATTGATTCGCTCGGGCCACCAGGTGACTATCGTAGAACGAGATCGCGTAGGCCGAGGAGCTTCCTGGCTTGCGGGTGGCATGTTGGCCGCAAACGCGGAAGTTGGATTCGAAGAAATGGAGTTCTACCGGGTTTCGTCAGAGAGTCTTCGCAGATGGCCTGAGTATGCCAGGATGCTTGAGAAGGAAAGCTCAAAGCCGGTTTATTATCGGGAAGAGGGTTCCATTTCGGTCGCGGATGATCGAGATAGCGCAGCGGTGCTCAGAAGAAAATTTGAGTTCCAGGTTGAACACGGCTTGGATGTCCGTTGGCTGTCTGGCGCCGAAGCGCTGGATATGGAACCGTTCCTGGCCACGGGATTGTCTGCAGCCGTTCATTCACCGCTTGATCATCAGGTCGATAATCGACGCGTCCTCGACGTGCTTCGGCATCTGGTCCTTGAGGGAGGGGGACGCCTGGAGGAAGAATCTCCGGTGGTTGCAATCGTTCCAGACGACAAGGCTCCGTCGATTGAAATCGACGGTCGGGATTCGATAAGCGGAGAGGTAGTGGTTTTGGCTGCAGGCGCCTGGTCGCGCCTATTTAAGGGCATTGCACCGGAGTGCCTTCCTGCCGTTCGACCCGTCAAGGGTCAGATTCTTGATCTCCGGGTAGAGGAGCCGTTCAACCTGAAACACGTTGTTCGAGGTCCACATGCGTATGTTGTTCCCAAAGATGAGACACGCGTCGTTATTGGTGCTACAGAAGAGGACGTGAGCTTCGATGAGCAGGTAACTGCCGGAGGCGTATATCGACTTTTGGAGGGGGCCTGGGAAATTGTGCCGGGGATCTACGACCTTCCACTCCTTGATTCGTTTGCTGGACTACGGCCAGGGTCAAGAGATAACGATCCAATCGTGGGCTGGTCTGACGCGCCCGGCGTGTACTACGCCAGTGGCCACTACAGAAGCGGAGTTCTGCTCGCGCCCATCACGGCGCAGGAAGCGGCGTTGGAGATTGGGGTGAATAACGAATCCGACTGGTTGACGGGGTTTCGACCACAAAGATTTAAAATGACCGCCTCTAACTGGTAAGCCAATGGCGATCGATATTATTGTGAACGGTGATGCAAGTACGCTCGAGAACGGATCGACGCTTGCAGACCTACTCGAAACCATTGATCTTGACATTGAAAAGACGCGTGGAATCGCTGTCGCGATAAATAATGAGATTGTTCGCCAACCAGAGTGGAAGGGGAGAGAACTCAACACCGGTGATTTGGTCGAACTGGTAACGGCCCGGCAGGGGGGATAGAGCGCTACGAAGAAGTCATCGAGGAAACGCATATGGAACCGGTAAAGGAAGTTCAGTCGGCGATCGATACTGATTTGCTTCAACCTGAATCAATTGAGGTCGCCATCGAATCCAAATCGAAACCATGCGGTGATTTTTGGTCGGTCGGAACCATCGAACTCCGATCCAGACTTTTATTGGGGACCAGCGGTTACCCTAACCCATCGGTGATGCTTGAATCTCTGGCGGCCTCCGGTACACAACTGGTTACGGTCGCCATTCGACGAATAGATATTCATGATCGCTCCGATGAAAGTCTGTTGGAATTGCTTTCCCGCCTTCCGATAGATGTGTTGCCGAATACAGCGGGCTGCTATACGGCAAAAGAAGCTGTTCTGGTGGCCGAGTTGGCGCGGGAAGTACTCGAAACCGATCTCGTCAAGTTGGAAGTGATTGGAGACGACAAAACGTTGATGCCGGACGTAGAACAGTTGCTTCAGGCAGCCAAGACGCTGATCGATTCCGGATTTGTGGTTCTCGCTTACACCAACGACGATCCGATTACGTGCAGAAAGTTGGCTGATCTCGGTTGCGCCGCCGTGATGCCATTGGCGGCACCGATTGGGAGCGGGATGGGGCTCGTGAACCCCTACAATTTGCAGTTAATTCGAGAGATGAATACGGATACGCCGTTGGTTGTCGATGCCGGAATCGGAACCGCGAGTGACGCGGCTCTGGCAATGGAGTTGGGCTATGACGCGGTACTCATCAATACCGCTGTCACCAAAGCAAAACATCCCGTTCAAATGGCTGCCGCCATGCGAAACGCAGTTCGGGCAGGGCGACTCGCTCATTTGGCAGGACGAATCCCAAGACGCTTTTACGCTCAAGCCTCTTCTTCCATGGAGGGGAGGGTCGGTAAGTGAACCAGCGAGGATTGCTACCAAGACTTCTTCTGATCGGCGATCGATTCACCGATCCCAAGGTCGCTTCCAGGATTGTGGAAGCGGTAAGGTGTGGTGTTCGCTGGGTGCAGCTCCGGGACCACGACGCCGATACGGAAACGTTTCTTCATGCAGCGGAATCCCTTGTCGACTCGTTACGGTCGGTAAGACCCGATCTGATTATTTCCATCAATTCACGGATTGCCGTGGCTGAAAAACTTCAATGTGCGGTTCATTTGCGGTTTAGCGGTCCGACGGTTGATTCTGCCAGAACACTCATTCCGGACGGTCTTCCAGTAGGCACGTCCATCCATATGTTTTCAGAAATTGAGCATCTTACATCTGATTATCTGATTTGGAGTCCTGTTTTCGAAACGAAAAGCAAACCCGGTCTGCAGGGAACGGGGCTTGACGCACTGTTGCAAGCCTGCGAACTGGCTTCTCCGATACCCGTATATGCGATGGGAGGTATCGTGCCTGACGCGGTAGAGGAATGCCTGACTTCGAACGTCTACGGCGTGGCGGTTCTATCGGGAATTCTAGCCGCGGAAGACATCCATGCTGTCGTAAACCAGTATTTCGACGCACTTCAACCGGAGGCTGTGGCGAATGGTTAACGTGAAAATTTGCCTCACGATCGCTGGTAGCGATTCGGGCGGTGGTGCCGGGATCCAGGCGGATATCAAGGCGATGCAGGCGAATGGTGTATTTGCAACATCTGTTCTCACGGCAATCACAGCGCAAAACACGCGTGAAGTCACGGACGCATTTGAGTTACCAGTCGAACTGATTCGATCTCAAATCGACGCGGTGATCGACGATTTCCAGGTCGCTGCAACCAAGACCGGCATGCTTTCATCGGTGGAGATTGTTGAAGCTGTAGCCGAAAGTATATCCGAGCGAAACATCAGCCCGCTGGTCGTGGATCCTGTGATGATCTCGAAAAGCGGTTTCAAATTGCTGAAAGATGACGCCGTGGACGTGCTGAAGACCGAGCTTTTGCCACTGGCAGCTCTGGTTACCCCCAACGCGCACGAGGCTACTCTGCTAGCCGGTTTTCCGGTCGAGTCAGAAGAAGACGCTCGAAAGGCTGCTGAAGCCATTGCAGGCATGGGTCCCGCCGCTGTCCTGGTGACCGGTGGGCATCTGAAAAAAGAAGAAGAGGCCGTCGATGTGCTGTTCGATGGAGCCGAATTTTATTCTTTTCGAGAGGACCGCATCGATACACTCCACACGCACGGAACGGGCTGTACATACGCAGCCGCCATCACGGCGAATCTGGCTAAAGGTTATTTATTGCGCGTCGCGGTTGCCAGGTCCAAACTATACGTGACGAAAGCGATTCGGGCAGGATTGCCCCTGGGGACCGGCCACGGTCCGACGGATCATTTTTACTATCTGCGGGCTGCAGGTGATTTTCCTTTTGGCTGATACGGGCTCACAGTTACTCGGATGAAGGCGTCACTCTCTTAATCGACTTCAGAATCTTGGCCGACGGAGCTCTCATTGCATGCCAAAGATCCCAGTTCTGTTGACCGTCCAGCCAAAACTCAACTGAGGTTCCAAACAGTACTGCAAGTCGCAAGGCGGTATCGGGAGTAATGCCTCGCTTTCGGTTAATGATTTCATTAACGCGTGGATAAGAGGCGTGAATCCTTCTTGCCAGCTCAACCTGCGTCATCCCCAAGGGTGTTAGAAAATCCTCGAGCAGCATTTCTCCAGGGTGCGTCGGCAGTCGGTGTTTAGGAAGACGAGTCATTCTTCAAGTCACGTTGTCTGCTTCTCCCGCCTTTCCTTCACCCGTACGGTTCGCGGGCCGTCGATTTTTTTGACCGAGAAATCGACCATTAATCCAAGCTTGGAGAGCATAACAATCAGCGTGTCAATGCTGAACTTTTCAATCTTGTGATTTACCAGGTCGCTGATTCGGGGCTGGGACACACCAACTAGTTTTGCAGCATCCTTTTGGGTCAGGTTTCGACGTCGAATTTCTTTCCGTAGAAAGATGGCTAGATCCGCGCGCAGCATAAGTTTCGTAGCCTCCGGTTCTTCAATTCCTGCATCGCGAAAAACGTTTCCGCACGATATTGTAATCTTCATGGTTCTATCTCAGCTATGCATTCTTTTTAATTCTCGATATCTCCTGCGAGTTGTCTCAATGTCCAAACGGGAGGTTTTTCGTGACTTCTTTTCGAATACATGAGTACGAATATCGACCTTGGCGAATATCGACCCTGGGTGGGTGGGTACAAATATTACGCGGAATGCTCTGCCGACATGTTTGATTTTCAATTCGACCACACCCGCACCAACATCGGTGAGATATTTGAGGCTGGATGGCCTGTCTCCGAATTGGATAGACTCGAGCTCCACAGAGATTCGTTCCCGTACCTCTCTTGGAAACTTTCGAAAGTCCTTTTGCGCAGAACCTAGCCGGATTAATCCCTTTTTACCCATAGAAGAACTCACGTTGAGACTTCTTCTATAGAGCACTTACCCGCCGATGCGTAATATACAAAATTTTATATAAACGCTTGAGGACATGTTCGCAATTGTCGGGCACAGCCGCACGTGAACTTTTTCATACTTATCCCGATATACAATCATTTTCCCGGGGCGCTTCCTCGCTCGGTTTTCAGACCCGAACCTAGATTGTCATGCTTCGCAATTATCTACGCACGGCTTTACGCGTTCTACGCCGACACCCCAGCTACACAGCGATCAATCTTACTGGCTTGTCGATCGGAATCGCTGCTTCGTTTCTGCTTCTGCTATTCGTCAACAACGAGATCACTTTTGATCAGAAGCACAAGAACGCAGACCGAATCTATCGAGCATGGGTACTTGAGGATTACGGCGAAGATCAGCAATTTTTCAACACGACCACGCCTGTTCCGCTGGGACCAGGCCTCCAGGCAAATCTTCCGGAAATCGAAACATTCGTACGTTTCGATCGGCTGACCAATACAGTGAGAAAGGGAGATACGAGCCTGAATGAGACGCTCTTCATGGTCGATTCGGATTTTCTGTCTGTGTTCGATTTCCCTGCATTACTTGGAAATCCAGAACAGATGTTAGCGAATCCGGACGCGATCGTGCTTACTCAGTCGGCGACGAGACGGTATTTCGAAAACGACAATCCGGTCGGTGAAACACTCACGATTGAGTTCGGTGAAGACCTGAGAGAGTTCGAGGTCACAGGTGTGCTGGCAAACGTCCCGGAGAATTCGAGCCTTCAGTTCGAAATGCTCCTTTCGTACTCGGTCACTGACTGGCTCTACTCAGACCGGATGAAGCAGGCGTGGATGAACGTAAGTCCGGAAACGTATGTCCTTTTGCGAGAGGGCGTGGAGCTCGCCGACGTCCGGGCCAAGTTGCCGGCAGTTGTAAATCAGCTTTTGGGTGATCGCGTGGAAGAAGGTCAGTACCAGGTTGGCTTGCAACCGCTGCTGGATATTCATATGAATCCGGCAATTCCACAGGGATATGCACCTGTGATTAATCCATTCTACGTTCACATTTTACTGGGCGTAGCTCTACTTATCCTGGCGATCGCCTGTATCAATTTCGTGACGCTTACCATTAGCCGATCTACCGCACGTTCCCGGGAGGTAGGAATCCGAAAAGTGGTCGGCGCCGGCCGATTGCAGCTAATGCGTCAGTACTGGGGAGAAGCGATGCTCGTGACGGGACTCTCGATTGGGATCGGTCTTGTTCTCGCTCAAGCTCTTTTACCCGCGTTCAACAATCTGAGCACGCGGAGCCTCACCCTATCGTTCGAGCCGTTAACCATTGCAATAATCGTGGGCCTGTTCGTCGTCATCAGTTTGGTTGCCGGACTCTACCCTGCAGTCGTCCTCTCCGGATTTAATCCGCATCATGCGCTGTACGGAAAGTCGGACGCCAAATTGAATCGAGGCCGCATTCGTAAGGGCCTTGTAGTCATACAGTTCAGCTTGGCCATTCTGTTGATGGTGAGCACATTTGTGATGGAAAGTCAGTTGCGCTTTATCGAGAACAAGGATTTGGGCTTCACCCCCGAATCGGTTCTGGTTATTCCCACCGAAATTCGTCAATCAAACGCCAGCGATTTACTCGACAGACTTCGATTCGCTTCAGCCGGAAACGACGATATCGTTTCTCTCACCTCATCCATTATGTTATTCGATATAAGCGGATGGGGAAGAATAGGTTACAATACAACGGATGGTACGTACAAGCGATTCTTCGCAAATGTCATCGACCACGAATTCGTAGAGACACTCGGGCTTCGATTGAAGGAAGGAAGGGACTTCAGCCTGGATCAGCCCGCCGACCTGGAGCGGGGCATGTTGATCAATGAATCGTTTGCCCGGGCGTACGGCTGGGAAAATCCACTCTCAGAGACGATCCCGGGGAATTTCGACGAACATGAGATTATCGGTGTAATCGAAGACTTTAACTTCGCCTCGCTTCATACGGACATACAACCGGCAGTAATGGTGGTGAACCCTAACGTCGCCTTTTCCGGCGCCGCCGATTTTGACTACGGAGCGTCGACGACTGCAAAAATCGCTATACGGGTCCGAACCGATGATCTTCCGGCGACGATTAAGAATCTGAAGAACGCGTGGGCGGAGGCAGCTCCTGATCTGCCTTTTTCGTACACATTTGTCGATGATTCGATTTCGTCTCAGTACGTCCAGGAAGAGCGTCTCTCAGACGTGACGATACTTGGAGCGCTGCTCGCGATATTCACAGCCGGGCTCGGGTTATTCGGCCTGGCGGCGATGTCCGTGGCTCGACGAACGAAAGAGATCGGGCTCAGAAAAGTGCTCGGAGCCAATATCACGACTATTGTGCGACTCTTCATCCGGGAGTTCAGTCTGTTACTGGGAATCGCGTTTGTCTTGGCAGTGCCGCTCGCCTACTTCGGGATGAATGAATGGCTGGAGGCGTTCGCATATCGGACCAGCATCGGAATTCTTCCGTTCGCCTTGGCCGGTTTAGGAGCGGCGCTAGTCATGTGGGTGGCAGTAGGATTTCAGTCGATCCGAGCCGCACTTGCCAATCCCGTGGACGCGCTCAGGGACGAATAGGCGATTACGAAGGCTTGACGGTTTCGACGCATCACCGCTCAAACAGTATCTGCCGCTCGAAAATCGATTATCTGTTGACATCCATCATGGGAATGTTTATAATGGTAACCAGATGGTTACCATTATGCATACCACCATAAGCAGAAACGCCCACAACCTGGACCAGACGTTCGGGGCCCTGGCCGATTCGACACGTCGTGCGATTCTCGTGCGACTGGCGAGTGGTGAGGCGACGGTGGGCGAGTTAGCCAGGCCATTTGAAATATCCCGCCCGGCCATATCCAAACATCTTCGGGTCCTGGAAAAAGCCGGACTCGTACAACGAACCGTGGATGGAAGGATCAGCCGATGTGAATTGGACGCGGCTCCGATG
>BTQE01000114.1:0-10166 GCA_036985715.1 Rhodothermia bacterium | reverse complement strand
TTTAGTCAAGCCACTTACCATGAATAATTATTCCTTGACCGCCTCTGTTACCGTACGCCCCTCGCGGATACGTAACGGCAGGCCATGGTCCTTTGGGCCAGTCCCGCCTCGAATACCAGAGAGCCAGTGCAAGCGAGAGCACGAGATCGTCGTGGTCCCCGGAGCGCCAGTGTTCATACGTGTCGTGCCCGGTCTCAGCGCTTAGCTTCACCTTGAAGTTTTGCATCTCAGTCACGAGCGCGTCTTTCAGATCTATCGTCGATGGAATTTTCAGTTCGCCGTTCTGAAGTAGCACCTGAAGCGTTCCTACCAAGTCGCGCTTGGGCGTCCGAAACTCCTTGTGACCGTTCACAAAATCGGAGTTCACTGCGTCGCCACCCGTAATCGTAACCGGCACAATATTCTTGAGTCCTCTCTCGCGCATGAGATCAACGACCGGGCGACCGACGCCTGTGGCATCAACGACAATAGGGGCCTTTTCGAGCTCGTGACGCTTTATCGTCTCTTGAATGCGATCTATGATCGTCGTGTAGGGCTCGTCGAGGAATCGCTCGAGGTGCCAAAGGCGAAATTCCTTAAACGTCCACTGTTTTTTTTCCGGCGAGGAACGTACTTCATTTCTCCGAACCGTTCGACGATCGTAAGCGCCGTATAGTCGCTTCTCGTTCCCAGGTCGAGACCGATGTAGTGCTTGTTCATGCTGCTACCTCCTCAAGTGAAATGAGGGGCATAAGCTCATCTGTGAAACAGCCGATGATATCTGAGAAGCGGAAGACACTGTCAATCGAATCTGTGAACGAGCAGAAATACTCGCTCTCGAATACCGGCGAGGGCATCCGCCGCTTCTCGCGCTTCAGGTGCTCTTCCGAAATCCGCGGGCATTCGGCGGCCGTAATCTCTACCCTCGTATAGTCATCTCGCCCCTCCGTCCACTCGCGCCAGAACCATCCCCTCTTTCCGCCAGGTGTCGACATCGCCAGGAGCTGTCCGCCAGAGACCGCCAACATTGGCGTTAGCGCATAGAAGAGTGCATCCGGTATCCATGCCGCTTCGTCCAGTATCACGAGCCGTGGACCGCTATAGCCGCGCACAGTGGTCTCCGTGCCGGGCAGCGCAACGACGCGCGACCGGTTGACAAGCTCAAGCCGAAGAGCCGAGAGACTCTCTGTGGCTACGATCTCCTGCGTCACGCGGTGTAGGTAGACCACTTTGTAGAAGAGTTCCTGCGCCTGTCTAAGCGATGGCCCTGCAAGTAGAACAAGAGAACCCGGCTCGAAGAGAGCCGTGTAGAGCGCCTTGGCAGCTGCCGTCGTGCTCTTTCCACCTTGGCGACAAACGAGCTGTAAGAGATCATCGGACGTGTTCTCGAGAATCGTACGCTGCCAAGGATCCGGAACCTGTCCTCCCCATGCCATCAGGCCGGCCGGGTCCTTGGCGTAGTCCGTACGATGTGCGATCGAGACCGTCGACAGACGGCCAACCTCCGCTTGGATCTTCCGTATTTCGGTACGGGTGCTCATATCAATGTCTTCTGCTCGTGTATGGCTTGCCGACTAAAGACTGGCCAGACGTTTTTCTCGAGACCTCTGTGCCGCTTCGCGGTTCTGCGGAGAGTCGGTTTTACCGCGATCGCGGAATCTGTCCCATTCGATATCAGTATTATCTCTGGTTCGTTCGGCTTTGAGATCTTTGAGCTCCTCCTCCTGCTCAGCCTTGAGCGTCTCCTTCAATTCCTCGAGCTCTGTAATCCGATTCGAGAGTTTCTTTTCGCGCTCGCTCAGATCGCCGCTTGTTGAATGTGTCATTTTAGATCCTGAAATGGATTGTTTCGGTAATATTTCGGTAACGATGGTCTTTCATACTCGAATAATCGTACTTTCTGTTCTGTATAGGACATTATTGAAATCATTGGCCACTAACTAGAAATCAGAAGGCACTAGGCAACCATCCGCATTGAAGCGTCCTGCTTGAGCTCTGTCAGCTCCTTCTTGATCGACTCCAGCTGCTTTGTTAAATCGGTTTGCTCGAGGAGTTTCACATAGCTTCCGCTTGCCTGGTTGATCGCATGAATTGCGCTCAGCTGCTGAGCGTGCGTTATTCCCTCGCGCTTCATGAGGCGCCACGCTGTCTTCAAAGCGCTCCAATGGATTGCTCTTAACGCGTCGATATCGCCAACCTTTCGAGTACGAGGTACCTTCACGCCAGGCACGTGTTGGCCGTTAAGGTTCGATTTCGATCTGTCTTCCATGCCTACCCCCTGGGGTCATTTTCTGTGTGTGAATCGTTGCACGCTTCGTTTCTATGTACCCATGTACCTTTATGTACCCTTTACTCATAAAGTCTCTCACATGAGCAAGTGTTAGAGGTAAGTTTGCGCTAGACCATACAGACCATACATGATCGGCCTTCTTGCCTACAAAATGGCCGATACTTGGGTACATAGACGGTACATAGTATGTACCCTTAGCTCTCATTTTCGTCCTCATTATTGTCTGTTTCGGTCTTGCTGTCGTGCCTGTCGTCCCGGAGTCCGATACCGTAGTAAAACAAACCGGCCGGCTCTCGGTCCTTTTTGAATTTCATCTTCATCCGGCCGCCAAATTCTCGATGCGACACTGATTCTTCTCCAGCGCGTTCGCACCAAGACCGATAAGCCGTGTACAGATCTTGGGCCCGTGCCTTGCCTTGAAACATATCCCCGGTCACGCAGCAGTCGCCGATGAAGCCTGCCAACACGTCCATATCGTCGCGGTACTCCTTGTCGCCTTCTTCACCTCGACTGAGTCTGTCAAACCTTCCGCGCGCCATCTAAGACACCCTTCGATCAGCCAATTCAGAATGCCTGGAGCTTCGCTACGCAGTTGGTCCGGTAAGTCCTTTTCCGCGGCTTCGCCCTTGAACGTCGCCCGGAATGGGACAAGGCGAATTCTGTCCCAGATGGCATCATCGGTATCGTCAACAGCGGGTTTATGGTTTGTCGCGAACCAAATTTTGTGAGTTGCTTCGAACTCGAATTCGTTGGAATAGAGAAATCGGGCCCGGATAGTGTCGCGGCCTGTGAGCCGCTTAATTACAGCCTCATTAAAGCTCTGCTTCGCGCCGGATTCGGACGTAATCACAAACCGAGCACCTTTTAGTGCCGCTTCTCCCTCAGACGCGCCACCGATTTTCTGAGATAAGAGCAGCTCCGATCGGGCTGCCTGGGCATAAGCGCCGAGCAGGTACATGATCGTTTCGAGCAGAACGCTCTTTCCGTTTGCGCCGGCGCCGTGGAGGATGAATAGACAGCGTTCGCTCGTATTCCCCGTCATTGAGTATCCGAATGCCGTTTGAACAAATCGAACCAGGTCGGTTTTTTGCTCGAATATCTCTTCGAGAAACCGAATCCATCTTGAGCACGTCGCTTCAGAATCGTATCGGACTGGGCAGATCTTTGTAATGAAGCCGTCGCGGTCGTGCTCAAGAAGTTCGCCGGTCGCGAGGTCGACCGTTCCGTTTTGCACGTTCAGAAGATCCGGGTTTCGATCGAGGGCGTCCGGATCAATAGGAATCGTGCGGATGCTCTGGGCGCGGTTGACCATGGCGTTTAGTCTGTTTGCGCTCTGAGATGCTATCGCCCACTTGATTGCTTTTTTTCGCTTGTCGTTGTCCGTTATGTCGATTGCCTCGCGCAGCATGTTTTCGACTGTATCATGAGCTCGCGCGTGAGCCTCTCCCTTCTCATCAAACTCCCATTGCTGGCCGGTCCAGTGGATCCACTTCTTAATGAAAGTGGCGTAGCGCAGATCGCCCACGTGATCTGCGCAAAAACGTTTGGCGTTACCGAGATCGGTATCTTTCGGGATGTCGGCGAACTCGCTCTCTTCGTGTTGCCCGTTGGTAACTGTCAACACAAAATCCGGTGCTTCATTCGCTAGATCAATGAGCTGTTCACGCGTGCCTCCGGCCGCTATCCAGTCCGAAGCATCGCCGTGTTCAGCGAGGCCCGGGAACTCGAGAATCCGGACAGATGCAGCTTTTCCATAGACGGAACGAGCAACCTTGTTGACGTGCTGCCGGCCAACGTCATCATTGTCAGGAACGACGACCACATGCGCGCCCGTGAGATATTCGCTATACTCATCGCGCCACTTCAGGGCCCCTCCCGGGTTTGTCGTGGCGGTCAGGCCGATCCCTTCAAGGGATTCAACGTCTTTCTCGCCTTCGACAACTAGCACAACCCCGCCGTTTCTGGCCGCTTCCTGAACATTCGGTAATCGATAGAGCACTCGTTGCGTGCCATTCAAATTCCAAACCCAGCCATCCTTCTCGTCAGGCTTGCGCTGCAGGAAGCGCTTTGGCTCGAAACGGACGGACTCGTAAAGCAGAGACCCAGATTCATCGACGTAATCATACGTAGCAACAATTTCGTTTTTCGCGGCTTTTGTCGTTTCGGGAAAAGCAGCTGTGACATCGAGACTCAGCGCGGCCATAATGTCTTCAAAGCTGCAGCCGGCGAAGCAGTGAAGCAGGACGCGGCCATCGGTGCCTTCCGAGACGGACAGGCTTGCAGTCTGATCATCGTGCGCCGGGCAACGCGCAGATCCGTTTTTTGCGACTGCTTGTCCGGTGACGCGTTCGATCGCTGCTGATATTTCGTCGGGTGGTCTCATTTGCGACCAGCGTCGAAGATTGCGCGACAAATATCGGCGATGTGTCGTGGGTAGGTTTCAGCCAAATCGTATGCTTCCAAATATGCAGTTTCAGCGTCCGAACGATCGACCAGCGATTTTCGCCTGATATTGTCGACGCGCGAGATCGTAGAGGGCTCTCCGTAAAAGACCTCAGCGAGCTCGTCGCCGCGGCCATGGATTTTCTTGTTTTCGCTCATGGTGCGCATGATTGGCTTCTCACGTATGCCTCAATCGCCCGTCCATCAAAGCGACGTTGCCGTCCGATTCTGAGGGGCTGGATTTCGCCATTTGAGATGAGGGTCTCCACAGTGCGTCTCGAGACGGAAAGCAGACGAGCGACGTCGTCAACCGACAAGAATGAGTCAGCGGGATTCAGGTGCTCTCTTAAGCACGCCTGAACCTCTTCTCTCACGATTTTTCTAACTTCGCCTGGGGTAACCGACACAATTATCTCGTCTGGTTTCCCGAAGCTAGAAACGATTATTCAGCCTATTCGAGAAGTGTACCCGTTGTCCCCGAATTACACGTCCGCGTGCCATAGCGTCAGGGGAGGATGCTCCATTTTGGCTAGTATTTCAGCAGCGTTAGCGAGATCAGCCAGGGGTAGATACGGGGCATTCTTGATGCCGCTGACTTTTATCGACAGGCGCATGTGTCTTTTCTTGTGTTTCTGCTGAGACGCTTCCACCTTGACTTGCTCGTCGGACGTCAAGTGTCTCATCTTCTTGTCCGGATACATGGCCTCCATCTCCATTTCGCGATAAACTTCGTTATTAGAGTAGTCAGTCTCGAGAACGTCGTTGTTGTTTTGTGCGAGCCGGTGGAGGTCACGGAGGAACCGCGCATCCAGTTTGGATAGTTCCACATCCACAAGGAGGACTGCCAACTTTTGGGCCGGTTCGACAGGTTCTATTTCTGATGTCTCGCTCGAACGTGAATCTCCGGCAAGAGAATCGCTCGTGTCCGCCACTCCCGACGGCTTATTTCGTTCGGATATAACCGGTAGACCGCGTCTTTCACGAATGACCTGTTCGATCTCGATTCCCTGCGATGCAAACACAGCGCTTTTGAATAGCCACTCGGAGCGCTGATCAGGGTTGCGTTGATTCAATTTGAGTATTAGCCGCGCTTCCTCAAAGAGCTGGTCCACGGAGGCTTTGGTCGCTTGTAATTCTGCATTTGAGGCGCTGGCTAGCGCCTGGCGGGTGCTTTTTAGTACCTCTTGTTGGATCGCTGCGCCCGACCGACCGCCCGAGCGCTCCTGCCAGAGTTGCTCTATGGTTTTTCGGTTATCCATATGCTTTGTCCTACTTGCAATATACCTAATCGCTTAATATATTTCAATCGTGACGAATTCGGAAAAAATAACGACTCCATCTGAGGCCGCACGAGAAAAGGGGTGTACTCCGCAGACCATTTACAATGCTCTTGAACGAGGAGACTTGAATGGCTTTCGAGTAGGCGATAGCCGAATCGTCGTCAAGGATGATCTATACGATGCCTTCACGGTTCTTGAATCTGGCATACGTGCTCGGAAACTACGAAAGGATAAGTAGATGAGCGCACGCCTGCGAAAACTCGGAAAATCAGGCTACTATTTCGCCTATTTCTATGACTCGGCTCGAGCTTCCAAGGCAGAGAAGGGCAGTTTTCGGGAAAAATGCGTCCCGCTAGGAGTGAAAACAAAGAATGCGGCGATGGTGAAGTTCGCGGGGCTTGTCCAGCGGTACGAATTAGGGAAGTATGATCCGTGGGAGCCGGAAAGAGCGCAGTCGAAGCTCTCCTTAAAAGAGGCTGCCGATCGGTTTGTCGAGTTCAAGCGCCAGGACGACAAGCGCCCTAAAACACTCGAGGCTTATCGGGCCTCCGTTGATGGCCTCGTCGATTCTGCTCCTGCCGGCATCATGGTCTCTCATCTTCGAAAAGAGGATATTCGGAGGTACATTCAGCGCACGAAAGCGGACGGCACATCCCCTTCGCCCTCCACAAAGATTCATCGGTACAGGCACCTCCAGGTTTTCGTCCGCTGGCTTCGGGAAGAGAGCTACATCGAGACGGACCCGATGAAGGGCGTCAGTAAGCCTAGAGCGCGTGCGCAGGTGCCTTCCTATCTGGACGCTTTGGACATTCAGCGCATTCTGAATGCAATCGACGCAGACTTTACCCTGAAACGCAGCGGGGGCCATGCCAGGAACGGAGAAATCGTCTGGCTCAAGGACATCGTTAAGGTCGCGGTGGCGACCGGAATGCGACTCGGCGAGCTCACATCACGCCGCTGGAGCCACGTCGACCTGGAACGAGGCACAATTGAGATTTGTGATTCCGGATCCTTTAAAACCAAGTCCCACCGGAGCAGGCGTATCAAGCTCGTGGGTAGTGGCTTGGACGTCGTCAGGTGCCGATACGAGGAGCGCGCCGACGACCGAGACGGCCCAGTCTTCACGTACGCGAACGGCACGGCCGTTGTGCCGGGTTACGTTTCAAAGCGGTTCAAGCACTACGCTCGGCTCGCTCGGCTCCCCGAAAACATCCACTTTCACAGTCTTCGCCACACAACGGCGACATGGCTGATCGAAGAGGGAGTGAACCCAGCAGTGGTCCAGAAAATTTTAGGACACAAGGATCTGCAGACGACCATGATCTACGTCGAAATCGTTGACCGGATCACCGAGGAAGCAATGGAGGGCGCGGCGGGAAAATTCACGCTCTCGGATGCATAATCTCATTACCGAAATATTACCGAAGTACCTGCATATATTTGCACTAACCTGCAAACAGGACAAACCACGTAAAAAGAGAAAAGCCTATAAAACAACGTAAAATGCATTTTAGAGGCTGATTTAGGCGTAGGCCCACGGGGACTCGAACCCCGAACCCTCTGATTAAGAGTCAGATGCTCTGCCAGTTGAGCTATGGGCCTATATGCGGGGCGCCAATATACGTTGTTCCGTAAAATACCGTTTGCGATAATTAGCAGGGAGCCCCGTGAGAACTCCGGCGATCCGTTCTGATACGAAACTCGGCCTGAAGGAAAACTGGCATCAATTCTCCTTGCTGGTCCTTGTTAATGCATTCGTAGGATCCATGGTCGGTCTGGAGCGGGCGATCCTTCCTCTTCTGGCGGAGGATGCGTTCGGAGTTGCCTCTCGAACAGCCATCCTTTCTTTCATTATTACCTTCGGCGTAACGAAATCCCTCTCGAATCTCTTCGCCGGCCGCGCGAGTGACAAATACGGTCGAAAACGCATCCTTGTTACAGGATGGCTCTTTGGCCTGCCGGTCCCCTTCATCATCATGTTTGCGCCGGAGTGGTCCTGGATCGTCGCCGCGAACGTATTGCTCGGCATCAACCAGGGCCTGGCTTGGTCGTCCACGGTCATCATGAAAATCGACCTCGTAGGACCCAAGAACAGAGGCCTGGCAATGGGACTCAATGAGGCGTCGGGATATATTGCTGTAGGACTGGCTGCGCTCGCATCGGGATATATCGCTTCCACATATGGCTTGGGCATCGAGTCGTTTTATCTGGGAGCGGTGATCGCAGTCATTGGCACCGTTCTGTCCCTGACAGTCATTCGCGAGACGAGGGATCACGCCCGCCTGGAAGCAACAGAAACCGTGCATCCCGAGGGCGAACACTCGTTCGCGCGTGTATTTGCGCTGACTACCTGGAAAAACCGTTCGCTGTTTTCTGCAAGTCAGGCGGGGATGGTGAATAATCTCAACGACGGTATGGCGTGGGGCCTCTTCCCCATCCTATTCGCAGCCAGCGGCTTTTCCATTGAGAAGATTGGAATCCTGGCGGCCACCTATCCGGTGGTTTAGGGGTTCGGGCAACTCTGGACGGGTTCGCTATCGGACTCGATTGGGAGAAAGAAGTTGATCGTCACTGGTATGCAACTTCAAGCTGTTGGTATATTTCTGATGTTATTCGTTAACTCATTCGGACTACTGCTTGTGGCCATGGGACTTATGGGTATAGGTACCGCCTGTGTTTACCCGACTCTAATCGCCGCCATTGGCGATGTCGCACATCCAAACTGGCGAGCCACATCTGTAGGTGTTTACCGACTCTGGCGCGACAGCGGGTACGTAATCGGCGCTCTTCTGGTGGGAGTCTTGACCAATGTGCTTGGGACGGACTGGGCGCTTGGAACCGTCGGAGGGCTGACTGCGCTTTCCGGAATCGTGGTGCTGACTATAATGAAAGAAACGCTTCCCGGGACAACTCCTTAACTAGACCGTCTTTGCTAGACGTCCAGTTCGTTAACGTCCGAGGCGTGCTTCATGATAAACTTGAATCGGGCTGAAGCATCCTTTCCCATCAACTCGGAAATCGTCTTCTCGGTCACCAGCTTGTCATCTTGCGCAATCGAAACGCGGAGAAGTCGGCGCTTCTCGGGATCAAGAGTTGTGGCTTTCAGAGTCGCCGGCATCATTTCTCCCAGGCCCTTGAATCGCTGTTGTTCGATTTTGATGTGGCGCTTGTCTTTCCGGAGCTCTGTGATGATCGCATCCCGCGCCTCGTCATCGAGAACCCAGTACGTCTTCTTGGCTGCGTCCAAACGGTAGAGCGGTGGCTGGGCGAGATAAACGTATCCTTCTTCGATCAGGGCTCTCAAGTATCGATAGAAAAATGTCAGCAGCAGGGTCGAAATATGATGCCCATCTGCATCGGCATCCATGAGTAAAATGACCTTGTGGTACCGGAGCTTAGCCAGGTCCATATGCTCCCCTATCCCGCATCCCAGCGCCTGGACCACATTGGAGAGCTCCTTATTCTCCATCACTTTCTTGAGCGTCGCCTGCTCGGCATTTAAAACCTTACCCCGAAGCGGGAGAATGGCCTGGAATTTTCGATCCCTACCCTGCTTTGCCGAGCCGCCTGCCGAGTCTCCCTCCACGATAAATATTTCAGATTCGGATGGATCGGTCGAAGAGCAGTCCGCGAGTTTTCCCGGAAGATTCAACCGGTGGCTGACTTGTGCCTTGCGCCGAACGGATGTGGCCGCAGCGCGACTGGCATGCCGGGCTCGTGCTGCCTGAATGACTCGGGTGGCGATGGCCTCGCCGGTTGAGGGATGCTTGTTGAGATATTTCTCCAGCTCGATTCTCAGCGCGCCCGCGACGAGCGATCGGGCGTCGGGATTATTCAGTTTCTCTTTGGTTTGACCCTGGAATTGGGGTTCTACCATATACAGATTGATCACAGCAACAATCCCTTCACGGATATCGTCAGCGGCGATTTCCAGGTTTTTCGGCAAGAGATCGTGCGTGTCCATGTATGCGCGAAGAGCGCTTCGAACCGCGTCTCTAAAACCCTGCTCGTGCGTGCCGCCATCTTCCGTGGCAATACCATTCACATACGACTTGACATATTCGCGGGGCGCTTCCGTCCACTGAATGACGAGTTCGAGGCGCGATCCCTCTTTTAGCTCTTCCTGTCGCAGGAGAAATGCCTGATCGTGGATTGGACGCACGCCCAGATTTTTG
>BTQE01000113.1:0-10366 GCA_036985715.1 Rhodothermia bacterium | reverse complement strand
CTGTAGATCGTCCTCGAGAACTCGATGCGCCCGGGGCTTTTCAAATTCTCCTTGTGCATCGCAATGAATGGAGTGCCCATCTCCTCGAGCACCATGGCAAGCTCCCGTTCCGCGTAGTAGCCGAAGTTGCCCGTGACGACCGCATCGAATTTCACGTACCGTTCGAGCTTACGCCACATGGCATTGAGAAATTCGCGATACCTTTTCTTGGACGCGATCGCATGCGCATCGTCTGTCAGGTAGAAGTTATCGTCCAGGTAAGGTGGAAGAATCCCATGGGCGAGTCCCTTTATGCTGTTGTTCCAGGGTTTGACGACTTTGAATTCGCTGCTACTACCGAGACTGGCGAGAACGTCTTCCGTGAAGACGACTCGGTCCAGTATCAGAATCCTGTACCTGTCTCCGCCCTTCTCGCGTCGCCCGCCGTCGCTAATCTCCCGAAGCGTCAAGTAGAACAGGATAGCGGCAACCGTCGGCCACTCGAATCGGGAGCAGATGGTAAACACCTGTTCCGACAGTCGGACGCGCATCTTGGCAAGCGTACTCTTGAGCATATGCCCCGCCTAGGAGTGACTATCCGATGTCTCGCTCCATTTCTCACCGAAGATGCGGTAGTACTCGGCGAGCTCCGTTTCGATTCGCGCAGCTTCCTCCTTGCTCAGGCACTCACGCCACTGCCCGATGGAGTTAGTGAAGATCGGCTTACTGAGCGACACCAGCGTCCAGCTTTCACGACCCATGAGCTCTTTGAACTTGGTTCTCTCCCTCGTCCCGTGATCCACGTCTAACACTGCGCAGCCCGGATACCAATCTTCTCCCACGCGGTCGAGTATCCGTCGCATCACCGTCTCCGTATCACAGACGAGGTCCTGATAATCGACCTCCAGGTATCCTTGGCTGTCTCGACCAAGGGTCGGTCCTATGTCCTCGTAGGCAGTCTTTGCGGCAGCTAGAAAAGTTTCCAAGGAATCGCCTCGACGTACTTTCCAGCTTGCGTACACGTCCTTGTACTCGCGTGTCACATGAATCAACGTCGGTTCCCTCCAACTCTTCCGAATGAGCCGCCAGTGGCGAATGTTGTCTGGCGTTTTTTCCACCCACCGCGCCCTGCCCGCTCTCTCGCAGCAATACTGCATGACCACATCGATGAATTCCCGGCCGGGCTCTGCCTGCATTTGCTGACAGAGATGCTCGTACTCGTCGCGATCCAAACCCAACAACGAAAACAACAGCCCAATGCGCCGAGACTCGGGCTCTCGCCAGCCGAGTCGAATCGCGTCGTCGAACCAATGGGTCTCGAAGCTGGCATATATCCTCGGATGTTGTCCCAGAAGGGCGCGCAACAAGGTGGTGCCCGATTTCATCAAGCCACCGACAAATATCGGCTTAGGACTCGTTCCCTTGATGGTCGCTTCGGAATTCATGGAAGTTTAATCTGCTTCAGGATCACTCTTGACAATACCGAGTTCGGCCCATCGTCATGACGCCTGTTAGTTGGAAGCCATCGTGACCCCGGACGACAATGGGCTGCTTACCGCCAGGTGCATCGTTCGTATCTATGCGGGCAAGTGCCAACGGCTCCGTCAATGTCGTATTGAAGCTACGCTCCGTTGTGAAACCAGCACACAAATTGTGCGCTTTGGCGACATCGAATACGGTCGGCGAGACAGTCCCGTCGTAGCCGTACGGATAGCTTATCGTTTTCGGATGGCAACCCATCCGGGAAAGAACCGCCAGGCTGTGACTGATATCGTGCCCCATGTCCCTCTTGCTCATGGACGCCAAGGCGCAATGAGAGTAACCATGGGTTCCAACGGCAAACCGGTTGTCGAGTTCTTTGATCTGCTCGGGCGTCAGGTAAAGCTGTTCGAAGTAATCGCGCCCATCCAGATCGACTCGACTTTCCATGGCATCCACCACCTGTGCCCTTTCCTGTGCGCTCAAGAGCACGTTGAGGAGGTACTTCGCCTTTCTGGTCTCTGAATCGTCCCAATAGTACTTTCCGCCCGCATCGTTTTCCGCCACCTGCACGCGATCCATTAGACCGAACTCCCGGCAGGCAGCCGACAGGCAATCGTGGAACACCACCGGCTCCATTTGGCTACGGAGCCAATGAATCTTGTGAACCGTAAGTGGTCGGCCCTGATCCAAGGGAAGCCCGGGTACGAAGAAGATGGCAGACACCCCGAACTCGTCGAGAATCGGAACGGCCTGCGTGTATTGCTCCCTTAGACCATCGTCGAAGGTCAGTAGACAGGCTATCTCTGGCAAGTCCGACTCTCCCGCCACCGCCGACAGTAGATCTGCCTCGCCTACGAATTCGAACGAGTCTGCCAGAGCCTCAAGCTGCCTCCTGAACACCTGCGGAGATAACGGGTGAATCCCGGGAAACGGGAACGCGGTATTCCCGATATAGTGATAGTTGACGATCAGCAGCACCGGTCCACGTCTGCTCACTGCGATGGGAGCACTGCTACCCCGTAGCCGAACAGCTAATTACGTCGCGCCCGATCTCCGGACCGAGCAAGGCCTTTTTCATTGGATCACTACCCACTCGAGCCACAGGGAAGTGATACAACGGGAGCCCATCCCGACCGGAACGACTCGATTTATCCACCGCCACATTAGGATAGGTCGTATATTGGAACATGAACACAAGGCGTTCCCCAGTTCTCGCTCGGCTCCCGTAATGAAGACAATTCGACGTATCCACCATACCGCCACCTTCCGCCCGCCCTACGAGCTTGACGACCTCATCGATTTGGAAAAGTCCCAACACCTCTTTGTCTGTAAGCCGCCGGTCACGCCATCTATGGCCTAGCCTTACCCTGATTTCCTTCGATTTATCGACCGAAACAAAAGTAAACTGGCCGCCACCTTCGTCCACATCAACGACATTCATGAAGCATCTGATCTGATGAAAATCGTCGTAATCAATGTGGAACATCTGGCGACTTTCGATGCTTTCGTTGCTAGTCGAGAGAAATATTTCGAGACCACGCAGTATTGGCACCACGCCAAGATAACCCGTTACCGCCTCGATCACCGGTCTGCTGAGAGCAAATTCCAAAAGTTCCGCGTTGTCTTTCGAGACTACGCTCATCCAGGATATGGAAAAGAAAGGGCTTCACAGGTTCTTGAGTGGCCTCTCCCTTCCTCGCCCGGTGGCGAGCGCAAATTTCTCGACATATAGTCAAAACGCGCTCAGTTCCAGGAAAAGTACCCGAACCGAACCGCGCATAGCCCTTCTCGCTATCAATGAAAGCCCCACACTCAGATCGATCGATGAGTTGCTTTCGCGCCCCGCCGGCGACGCCCGTAGTTGATCGGATGAGCGAGAATTCGTACGCCCTTGACGAGTCGATATGCCGCCTTTGCCGGTAAATGCACTCACCGAAAGGTACTACCTAGAAACCCCGCTACTCTCATCATTAGCTAGCACTCCGACTCGTGTCTCCTACGGTACACTTTCTCATCAGTACCGCGCCGGATTTCGCACGCAATCGACACAAAACGATCATGAATTTTCTCGAAGTCGAGCTCTGAGTATCTTGAGCCGGCGGTATACCGGCGCTGGTACGATCCGTCTCAGTACTTTTCGCGATTCCTTTCTGACAACCAACTCCCAGAACCACCGCCACACTAGCACCGGTAAATACAGTTTGCGATGGAACGGGATGATTCGCGAGCGAATTATGGACATCCCTAACCCTGACACGTAGCGAATTCTTCGCCACGGCCTAGTTTGTGCGATGATGTTGGCATCGCCAGGTAATCTCCGCGCAGCGAGTGGTGTATGGTGACTCGTTTGCTTCCACAAGACCTCATCGACAAAAATGAGACGCCCTGACAGAGCGAGCTGACATACGATCTGCCGCTCGCTCATAAAAACTCCTGGATATGCCTCTATGGCGGCCACCAAATACTTTCGATGTATCAAGCCGTGAATAAAGAGATTCGACTGAATTTTGTTGCGTGACCTTCCACGCTTTGATACTACGGAGCTCGCGTTCTCGAGAAAACTTCGCTCCCGGGGCCTATCAACGTCGTCGATTCGCACTTCAAATCGTTCCGATCCCTCTTCGGACAGAATCTTTACAGCGCTCATACTGGCCACAGCGGCGGGATCCCTTTCCAATGCCGCTACAAGCGCGGACACGAGTTCTGGGGCCCACCAGTCTTCCTGGTCCGCCCACAAATAATACTTTCCCCGAGAATCCTCGAGGGTTTTCACGAAATTGAAGTGGGCGCCGAGGTTCTTTGGATTGCGCCAGAATCGAATAAACGAGCATTGTTTCGCGTAACTTGCGCACACGTCGGCCGTACGGTCCTCGGAAGCGTCATCGCATACGACTAGTTCTAACCTAGGATATGTCTGATCCACCAACGATCGTAATGCCCGCTCGACGCATGCCGCGCCGTTATAAGTAGGCAACCCGATACTGACGAGGGGGAAGTTGGACATGAAGAGTCCAGTAATGATCTGCGGACCGTGTCTCCGAATTTTCGCTAATGTTTACCGGCGTTCCGGAGTAACGTTATTGTCTCTCGGATTCCGCCGGCCATACCGCCGTGAACCTTGAATCCCACGTCTCTCATACGGGTATTTGTCACCTCGTACGACAACTGATTCATGATCTCTGTTTCTACAAACTCAATTACGAGCGAAGGCACGTGAACACGAATATGCTCCACTACCTCACGGACCGTCGCATTCTCGGTAACAACGTTATATACATTGCCATCAAACAACCTATTCTTGATGATGAATATGATTGCACTGACGGCATCTCCGAGATCCAGGTACGGACGTTTTTGATCATATGCTGTTTTCCAGACCGTTATGGGCCGTCCCATCACGGCCTGCCAACAGAATTTGTTCACTGCCGTGTGAAATCGCATACCCGATGATGTCCCGTATATGGTACCGAATCGACAAATGACTGCTTTGAGGCCCTTGGACGATGTCATCTCTCGGACCAGCTCTTCTTCGCGCAACTTTGTCTCGGCATATGGGCTCTGTGGATTGAGGTCCGTACGCGGACAATACTCGTCGACCACCGTATTTTGGCTTCCGTATACACTAGTGGTGGAGAGCATGACCATCGGTACGTCCGTCGACCTACATGCCTCTGCCACTCGTGCCGTCGCGGTGAGGTTGACTCGTTCCACGACTTCGCGTTTCTCGAAGCTACTAGTCGCGTCTGTAATCGCTGCTAAATGAACCACGGCCGTCGCTCCCTTCACAAGATCTTCGACCTCACCATCGGTCACATCGGCTTCCACGAATTGATACCGCGCAGAATTGGGAAGATCGAACAGCGCGGCATATCGCTGGGTAGAAAGATCGTCAACCATCACAATATCCAGATCAGAGTCAAAAGACGGCAACTCGCGAATCAGTCGCGAACCGATATGACCAAGGGCGCCAGTGATAACGATCTTCATAATTCCCCCATTGGTCGGGCCGTCTACTCCCCCAACCGATAGCGATCGAACTCAATCCGATTGCGTATGTAATCTTTCTCTTCGAACTTTCGGTCACACAGTACGACCAAGACTGAGTCTCGCGTTAGAAAAGTCTGCTCCCCCCAGATGGATGGTGGAACCAGTATGGCATGCTCTGGCGACCCGAGTTCGATGTCACGCTGGCTAGAACCATCGTCGCAACTCACCCGTATTGCACCGTGCACGCAGAACAACACCTGGCTACAAAGACGATGTGCATGTTGTCCCCTAATTGCACCCTCACCGGCCCGTACGACAAAAACTCGAGCAATCGACATCGGAAGATGAGAATCCGCTTCCACAACAAAAAGCTCCCCATTGTCCCCGGAAAACCTGGGTAGCTCGATTAGTTGTAGATCGGATATTGAATTCATCTGCGGCTAATCGGAGTAACCGAGAAGGCTATGCAGACCCTTACTCACCTCGTCGATCTGCTCTTGTATGATGTTTAGCGCAGAGGGCAAGTTTATTGCACGCGCGGAGACATCATATGCAATCGGGTTCGCGTGCCGACCTGCTTCCTCACGGCCTGGATACGCTTTCAGCGAGCTCAGAGGATAGAAGAACGGCCGAGTTGGAAGTCCAAGAGCTCCGAGTTCTTTCATGGCCTTCTCCTTCGTCATGCCGTGCGATTCACCGAACATCAGCGCCGTGCACCATACCCCGTTGTAGACATGTTCCGGTTCTGGATTTAAGTAGATATCTGGCACATCTGACATCTTGTCCTTGTAACTTTGCCAGATCCACCGTTTGCGTTCGACAAGTTCGTTAAGTCGCTGAAACTGGGCATAACCTAGTGCTGCTTGCATGTTAAATGGCATGTACTTGAATGCTACCTCAACGTTGGAGTAATCGCCGGGGCCGCGGCCATGGTCTCGCAATATTTTACAGCGCCGGAAGAGCTTGTCATCGTCCAGAAGCAACATGCCTCCTTCGCCGGTAGTAATCGTCTTGGTTCGGTGAAAGCTGAACACAGAGCCGACTCCGAACTTACCGGCGCGGATACCCTTGTAAATGGAGCCCAAAGCTTCCGCCGAGTCTTCGATCAGGATTACATCGTGACGTTCAGCCACTTCGCGAAGTCCATCCCACTCGGGCATGTTGCCGTATAAGTCGACCACGATGGCCGCACGAGTCCGATGCGTAATCACTCTTTCCAGGCTTTCCGGCGTCAAACACCAGTGGTCCGGGTCTATGTCCGCGAAGATAGTGGTCGCCCTCTGATAGGTAATCGGGGCGGCTGACGCTATCCAGGTACACTCGGGAACAATGACTTCGTCGCCCTCTCCGATACCGAGACCCGCCAACAGTAGATGAATCGCAGTCGTACAGTTCGGCGTCATCAACGCGTACTTTCTATCGTGAAATTGTGCGAATTCTGTCTCGAACGTCTCACAGTAATGATATGCCTTCTCTCCATACCATCCATGTTTCAGCGCATCAAGCACGATTTTCTCTTCGTGCTCGGTGATCCAAGGGCCAGCCATCTGAATGCTCATTCTTATTATCCGATTAAGTCACCAGGTACCAATCGTGCTTCATCCGCGCCGCCGCCATAACCAGGCTTTCACCGGCCCGAATTCTCCGATCATCGCCGGAAGCTTTGTAGCTAACAGGTTGATTTCCGAGTCATACCGAAGTTCTTCTCCACGGTCCGCTGCCAACTTCGCATATACAATTCGACTCAAGAAATGATAAGTACTGCTGATGTGGAGCAGGTCTTCGATGAAGAAATCCTCGCATGACCAACTCGCAACTTCAGCCTCTTTTAAAAAAATGTTGTGCCACGGCGGGTCGATTGTGCCGAGACCAAGTGTACGTCTCACCGCGTTAGTTCTTTCCCCACCATCTAGCGAGCATTCCAGCATAATATAGAGCCCTCCAGGCTCAAGAACATCCTTTACAGAAAGAACCGCCTCTCTTTGCTCTTCTACACTGGTGAGATTGATCAGACATCTCTGAGAGTACGCCACATCGAACGTTCCCCACTCACTGGATATCGGCGGAATTTCCCTTTGATATACCTCGGCCGTTTCTTCGATTCCCGCTTCCTGTAGCGCCTCATCTGCTTTCTCAACCATACGTGCCGAGTAATCGATACCAATCCCAAAACAATCGTTCCCCTTTACAAGACGAACCAGAGACGCTCCGTTGCCGCAACCAATGTCGAGTACACGGGACCCTCTCGGGACGGTAGCTAGGAGGAAATCATGTTCGATCATGGTCAAAACGAAATCATTGGTGCCCCCGATGCTACCCAACTGCGCGCGCCCATCCCAGAAGGCGAGGATGTCATTCTCAAGTGTCATAGAGGGGGGGTCCGCACGTGGGTTGATATCTGACCGCATTCAACGCGTGCATCGAACATAGCCGTTTGGGCTGTAGCTTACCAATAATTTCGCATCTATCTCGTCATCAATCTCGAAACGATCAGTTTCCTTTAGGTACGCATTTAGTGCGGTTTTTGGATTGTTTCCCCGTGACCATGGGCGAGGTCGATGTTCCTGTATTGGAATATCGTCTACCACGGTGTCCGAGACAACGAGGTACTGACCAGGGGTAACGAGGGGCGCGTACATCCGCAATTCCTGTAAGACGTGGTCATGTGTGTGGTCGGAATCAAGAAGCACCATGACTTTCTCTCCGCGAGAAAACTCGGCAACCACCTTCGAGACAATGTCTGGCTCGACCGAGGAACCTTCGTAAAGAGTAATTCGGCGTGAAAAGGGGTACTTCATAATCTCACGCCGGTTCTTATCTGGAAGCGCCACGTCGATGCCGATCACCCGGCCGTTACCAATCAACTCTAAAATCGCAGCATACAGAACGATGGACCCGCCCCATGCTATGCCTGTCTCGACGATCAGATCCGGCTTGGTGTTCCAAATAATCTCCTGCGTTATCAGGATATCTTGAGGTAGTTGAATTACCGGCACTCCGAGCCATGTCCACTGATACCCGTACGCATACTTGTCAGACTCCACAACGAAGTCGAGGGAGATCCTGCGCAGGTTTTTGTCGTTGGATTGCGCGAATGCCTGTTCTCGCTTTGATCTTTCGAAAGACTCTCTATCAAACATTGGTCACCTTCTCACGTTCTTCATGCATACTTTTTCATTCTTAATCACGCTCGAACAATAGTTGACAAGTATAGTCGAGTCGATACCGTTCCGGAAAATTTGACATCGGCAGTTGCTGTCCTGCCTTCACACCTGTTTCAACACAACGACACCGGTAGATGTAGCGAAATCCCAGGCCTTCCACAGCACTGGTGAACTCGGCGATATCCCAGAACCAAACCGGGATCTTCCGACCGTGGAAGTTCTGGATCGTAACGAAAGTTTTGATATTGCCCGCAGGCAAATCTGCAAAGATGAGGTATCGTGGGGCGTAGTGAACCAGGGCGCCAAGCATCGACTTCCACTCTTCGACATAGTGTAGCGCGCTTCCGGCATGCACTATGTCGATTGGCTCATCGAGGGATGGCAACTCCGAATAGAAATGTAGCTGCGGATAGTCTTCGAACAGCTTTCTCCCTTCTTTGACGACCGCTTCGCCTTCGACGACGTGAAATTCGACGTTGGCTTCCGCCGGCATGCCCGCTATCGTGGGAAGATAGCTCGCTCCCAGTCCGCCACCAAAATCGAGGACGCTCAGCTTCCCCCGACGCGCCTGAACCAACGCACCTATGACGGGCAGGATGTAGCTGCGGTTAACTGCCACCGCAGGAACGGCCGACTCCGCGCGCATGGCCCGCAGACTTTCCTTGGCGCGTTCCGAGATTTTCTTGATCCAAATCGTGCTCTCGAACACGTTTTCATCCCCGGAAGACTGGGCGAATGTCTCATAGATTCCATCCCAAATTGCGAAACCAGTCTCGTTCATCACTTCTGGTTCATCACTTCTGGTTCATCACGTCGTTTGTCCAAATGGCGCTTTCGGTAGCCGCGACGCTGGAATGTCCTTTAGCGGGAGAAAAGCGTTGTCACGATCGCTCACAATCGGGTCGGTTAGGGGCCAACGCACAGCAACATCAGGATCGGACCACAGCAACCCGCCCTCGTCTTCTGGATAGTAAAAGTCCGTGCACTTGTAGAGTAGCTCTGCTCGCTCACTCAGAACACAAAATCCATGGGCGATTCCCGGGGGAAGATAGATTTGGCGTGGCTGGGAGTCAGAGAGCTCATTGGCTGTCCACCGCCCAAACGTGGGGGAATTTGGCCTGAGGTCCACGCCAACGTCTAAAACTCGACCGTGACTCACCGTGACCAAGTGCCCCTGGGGATGTTCTATCTGATAATGAAGGCCGCGCAAGACCTTCCTCCGCGTTACAGACCGATTGTCTTGCACGAATTCCGCGTCGATCCCGAGGTCCGCATACCTACGCCGCTGCCAGATTTCATGGAATGATCCCCGCTCGTCCTCGAAAACCATCAGTTCCATAAGGATTACGCCTGGTATCGATGTGCAAACTACTTTACCAGGGCACCTGATCATGCACCGCCCTTCATCTTTTCGATCACGTGGCGGACGCTTTCGTCGCCCAACTCCGGGTAGATTGGAAGGGATAAGATTTGACTAACTGCGGCTTCGGTATTCGGAAGTCCCTCGACTCCAATTCGGCATCTATCGTAGGCTGGTTGTTGATGAACGGCATACGGGTAATGCACGAGCACTGCTATGCCGTTATCCTGCAATTGTTTACGAAGGTTATCTCGATTCGGTGAGCGCACGACATATTGATGATAAACATGCGTCGTCTGTGGTCTACAGTCAGGCAAGATACAGTCGACCTCTCGTAGTCCACTGTCATAGAGTCTTGCAATGCGCCTTCTTGCGTCGTTATCCGCGTCCAGGT
>BTQE01000112.1:0-10575 GCA_036985715.1 Rhodothermia bacterium | reverse complement strand
GTGAACTTCCTGACTCAGCCAGCCAACTTGCGGCTGTGTGCCTCAGGGTGTGAAATGACACTTCCTCATGCCCAGCAAATCTCGCAAAGCGTTTGAATCTCCTTGACAAGTACATCGGATGAAGAGCTTTTCCGGAATAAGAATTGAGTACATAGTCCGATTTTAGTGGGAGTTTGCTCCAGATATCTGTGATCTCATTACATAGCGGTACTATCCGGTCATGTCCGTTTTTGGTGTTGTATGATCCTCTCTGGCATATGCGCAGCTGGTGCCTCGCTAAATCAACGTCGACCCACCGGAAGTTGACGGTTTTTTAAAGCTTCGCCCCAGTGAAGACTGCTGACCAAACGACGGGGATCAACCACACAGAAGTATTACCATTTGGATATTCGACTGAGCTCTCTCGAATCCGACGACAGATACTTTCTACTGAGCATCGTGTTAGGTAGCGAGGGAATTTCACCGGAACTCTCTCAAGGCGAATGCGGGACACTGGATTATCGCTAACAGCATCGTTTTCAAGCAACCAGTTAAAGAATGAATTTAGTGTTGTGGAGTAGGTCTTTCTTGTGACTGGCCGACGATTCGTTCGCGTGCATTGAGAAATTTTTGAATCCCGTCGGAACCAATCTGAGAGACAAACTGCTCTGGGCCGAGAAACGATACGAGTTGACCGAGTACGGATCGATACTTCTGGATTGACTGCTTAGAAAGATTTGAACGTTTGATAAGAAATGCTTCGGTTGCACTGCCCAAAGCGTCTGGGATTGACTTCGCTATAGCTCCCGAAGCGTTGGACCACGGATCGACCAGACCGAGTGCCGTCTCATCCTCAAGCTTAATCTGAAGCTTTTCGGCTGTCCTTCTCGATCTTGTTCTTAATGGTATTTGTTTTCGGATCGGTGTACGGTTCTTGGAATAAAACGAGAGATGATACAACTCTCCGCGCTTGAACAAACTTGCCATTTCGTTCCCCTATCTATTTTAAGCGGGGAAGGCATTGCAACAGTATTGGCATTGAACCAACCTAGTGACGTGGCCGAGGTGATCAGAAACAAAAAGGCCTTTCGGACCAGAATGTGATCAAAAAGGCTGTTTCTGGACACGAATGATTATTTATTGCCATCATGTCGGGTTGAGGTGACGGACGGATTATTCGCCCTCCGGGCTCATCAGTCGCTCACAATTACCCAACCGCCCTTCTACCCTCGCGTTTGCTCGCTCGTGTCGAACTCGCCTCCGGCGGTTCTCATCCGGCTCCTTACATGACAAAGCCCACATCCCGGCTCTTTGAGCCGGCTGATGGGATTTGAGGTGACGGACGGATTATTTGCCCTCCGGGCTCATCAGTCGCTCACGATTACCCAACCGCCCTTCTACCCTCGCGTTTGCTCGCTCGTGTCGAACTCGCCTCCGGCGGTTCTAATCCGGTACCATACATGACAAAGCCCACATCCCGGCTCTTTGAGCCGGCTGATGGGATTTGAGGTGACGGACGGATTCGAACCGTCGTACAGGGTTTTGCAGACCCTTGCCTAGCCACTCGGCCACGTCACCTTTTCACTACGCCTCGTCCTTCACGACATGTTCTTCGCGCCATGGCGGGGTTTCTGTACGCCCGGCAGGACTCGAACCTGCAACCTGCGGATTAGCCTACCACTACGGTTTTCACCGCCACCGCAGAAGCGGCTTTGTGGTCTGGACCATCTCTTCACCGTCTCAGGTGCGGCGCGTATGGCCTCTACGGATCCCTTTGGCGAACTGGTTCGCCGTTGGTTTCCTCGGGATTGCCACCGTCATATTCGCTGAGGTTTCCCCGATACAGCGCCGTCCACTCTACAGATTCTTTCTGCATTACATATTCTCTGTAGAGGCTCCTATTCGAAGTCCGCCGCTCTCTCCAGTTGAGCTACGGGCGCAGGAAGTAAAAGAACGAACTGAATTGAATCGACAGATTATCGCCACGATGTTGATAATCCGGATTGAAGTCGGGGTGGCAGGATTCGAACCTGCGACCTTCTGCTCCCAAAGCAGACGCGCTAACCGGGCTGCGCTACACCCCGTACTGGAAATTCGGTTGGTTCTCCTGGAAAGAATCGAAAAGAGCTAAATCTTGGCCGCCGCAATCTCATCTTTGACCTGGCCCAAGTCTACCATCTTCGTCTTGAAGCGGAAATGTCCGTTTGCCTTTTTTTCGGAAATAACGACTTGCGCCATGCGCTTTGTTACGATTTTCTTTTTCCGAACCTTATCGCCAAATGATTGCTTCTTTGCCATCTCTTATCAGAATTTGAGCAAGTGCCACTCGATGCTTCTCATTGCCGCTTCTCGCCGTGGGCACGAGCTTCGCTACTTGGTTTCTCGGTGGAGTGTATGCTTGCGTAACTTCGCATTGTACTTTTTCAGCTCCAGGCGATCTGGGCTGTTGCGCCGGTTCTTCATTGTCGAATAACGCGACGTGCCCGGCGCCTCGGTACAGTCCAAAATAACCTGCGTGCGAACGTCTTTTCCTTTTGCCATCTCTAGTTACCCTCTCATCGTCAGACTTTGACGCCCTTTTTTCGGGCCTCTTTGAGTACCGCTGAAATTCCGTTCCGATTGATCGTCTTGATCGTCTGGGCAGATACGCGGAGTGTAATCCAGCGATTCTCTTCCGGAATGAAAAATTTCTTCTTCTGCAGGTTTATTGCAAATGTGCGCCTCGCTTTGTTGTGCGCGTGCGAGACGTGGTTACCTGCTACGGGACCTTTTCCGGTCAACTGATCTTTACGTGACATCTTTTTCTAGACTTCTTCCGGACACCCTAATCCTGCTGAAACACGATGGATTCGCTGTGGTAACGAATCGCACAATGTCGACAGCAAGTCGACAGCAAGTCGACAGCAGAGACAAAAAATGCCGCTAAAACGGCAAAAGTTTACGAAGATACTGCGACCCATTTCGGTTAGCAACCAACCAACCGCTCCCTAAACCTCCGGTTCCACCGAATTTCTGTGAAGGTTTTGATCGATTTCTAGCCTTCCACAGCCACCGCCTCGGCAATTTCGATCTTTGTGGCCCGGTTTGCAGGATAAACTGCCGCGGTTACACACAAGCCAAGCGCCACGAGCGAAATCACTGCCACATCAAATGTCTGAATGGATACCGGATAGGCGTCTATTAAAAACGACTCCGCCCCTGCCAGGGGTACCAGGGCGAATTTCTTCTGAGCCAGGGCGAGACCAACGCCGAGGACCAGCCCTATCCCCGAGCCAAGAGCACCAATCAGGAGACCTTCGATTAAAAAAATTCGGCGTACGTCTTTCCGCGACACTCCCATCGCGCGCAGTGCACCCACGTCTCGTCGCTTCTCAATCACGATCATCGTGAGCGAACCTACGATATTCAAGACGGCCACGATTACGATCAAAATGAGCACCAGTGAGGCCCCCCATTTTTCGAGTCGCATCACGTCATATAACGATTTCTGCAGATCGTACCACGTCAACACCGTAAACTCGGCTGGATTCAATCGTTCACTGAGCATTTCTTTTACTTCCGATGCTCGCTCCAGATCGTTCAGCCGAAGGTCCAGTCCAGAAACATAGGCTCCCATCCGAAAGAGTCGTTGGGCTTCAGCTAAATCGATGAACACATGACTTTCGTCGTACACCGCCTCCAGTTGAAACAGTCCGCGAACTTCGAACTGCCTGAAGGGGAATCCGGACAACACTCGTGTAAACGTTCGCTCCAGGGCCGGCGCAGAAAGCAACGCAACACGGCTCGCCTCCTGCCCACCTCCTCCTGGCGCCAGCAGCAATCGTTCCCCTAGCCTTTGGCCAAGAACGACACCCGGCCGGCCGTCTTTGTTCGAGAGATCAAATCCTCCAAATACGATACCCGCTACGACGCCAGCGTCTTCCGAGAGGTTGGTCTGGTCAACGCCGCGTACGATAACCACCTTGTTCACATCGGATCCTCCCTTATGTCTCAGCAGCGCCTTTCCCTCAACGTAAGGAGCCACGTACTTAACGGAAGGCATCGCGCTCGCGAGCCCCACAAGCGAGTCAACGCCCAGGATTCCCCTTTCCGAAGTGGACACGATCCGAACGTGTGGATCAAACGAAACGAGCATGTCCCTCACGAAGTCAAAAAAACCGTTTAAGACAGAAAGAACGACAATCAGTGCAGCCACTCCCAGCGAAACTCCAGCAACCGATATCCCTGTGATTTTTGATATCAGAGAGAATGATCTCGGGCTTGCTAGATACCTGCGAGCTATCTGAAACCGATAATCCAAATGTGTGCAAAAAGGATGGTGGAAGTGGCAGGTAATAGCAGAATGGACCCTAAAAAGATCCGTGTAGGTCAAAAATATGTGTTCATTCGAACATTCCGCTTCCGGGGAGGTTTTCGACGAGAAGAACTCGCCATTTACGTCTTGAACAATCCGTCCACCTTCATATTGTCTTTTGTGCTGACAATTGGGTTGGCCATTGTGTGGACCTTTGCGGCTATCCCCGCTCGCGCTCAGGACGATTCCTTCGTTGATCCCCGTGAGCCGACTCACGGGTGGGGGGGCCAGATTCTGCTGACCAATAGCGGTTTCGGGCTGGGGGGTTATTACACGCGGGCCCTCGGCCGCGACGTTTCGTTCATCGCGGAACTGAGTATCGGAAGTGGTAAAGACGAACGGGAGGTGGCTTTTCTCGACCGATTCGGAAGGCGAAAGTTACCGAATAAGGCCAACTACCTACTCATAATGCCGGTTCATATCGGAATCGAGAAACGGCTGTTCCGATCGAAAATCGAGGACAATTTCAGGCCCTTTCTCCACTTTACCGTCGGCCCGACCGCGGGTTGGCTTTACCCTTATTTCAGGGACGAGAATGACAATGGTATGTTGGACAGTGGCGAGAAGACGTACGATGGTTTCAGTGCGCTACCCAAGGGTGAATTAAAAATGGGCGTAGGCGGAACGTTCGCGCTCGGGGCTTATTTCGGAACAACGACGGGCGTCATTCAAAGTGTGCGCGTCGGATATACGTTTACTCATTTTCTGGACAAAATTAGCCTGCTCGAACCGAACATTCGACGGCCTGCTCACTTTTTTGGCACACCCGTTATTCTTGTGAGCTTCGGAAAGCTATTCTGACCGTGCTCAAACATTGAACCGGAACAAGATTACATCGCCGTCCTGAACGATGTAGTCTTTCCCTTCTGATCGCATGACCCCGGCATCCCGCGCGGCAGCTTCTCCTCCCAGATCCAAAAATCTATTGTACTTAATCGTTTCCGCGCGAATAAATCCTCTGGCAAAATCAGTGTGAATCTCGCCCGCGGCGTCTTGGGCCCTCGTACCCCTCTTGACTGTCCATGCACGCGATTCCTTGGGGCCGGACGTGAAAAACGTAATCAGACCCAAGAGGTCATAGGCTGCGTGTATCAGGCGATCCAATCCGACTTCTTCTATTCCCATTTCTTCCAGAAAGGACGCGCTCTCTTCTTCATCCAGTTCCGTGAGTTGTGCTTCCAGTTCCGCTGACACGATGACCACCTTCGCTCCTTCTTCCTGTGCAACGGCCCGGACTCGGTCTACGTAAGCATTTCCCTCCGACAGATCCTCTTCCCCTACATTCGCGGCATAAAGAACGGGCTTCACGGAAAGAAGGGAGAGCGACCGTAGCCAGACCTGTTCTTCGTCCGTTCGCTCGAGCCGACGAACCGGAATGCCCTCCGAAACATGAGCCAACAGCCTTTCGAGAAACTTTTTCTCCTGACGCGCCCTGGGGTCGCCTCCTTTTGCAGTTTTCTCTGCCTTTTCGACGCGGCGTTCGATCGTTTCGAGATCTTTCAGCATGAGTTCGGTTTCGATGATCTCTATATCCCGCTCAGGGTCGATCGTCTCCGCAATGTGTGTGATGTTGTCATCTTCAAAACATCGAACAACATGTATGATGGCATCAACTTCTCGAATGTGCGAGAGAAACTGATTCCCGAGACCCTCTCCTGTTGAGGCACCGGATACTAGTCCTGCAATATCCACGAATTCGACGGTGGTCGGCGTAATCTTTGGAGAACCGGTTACCCCTGCTATCTGATGCAGGCGCCTATCCGGCACCAATACCATCCCGATATTCGGCTCAATCGTACAAAATGGGTAGTTGGCCGATGCTGCACCGGCCTGGCTCAGCGCGTTGAACAATGTCGATTTCCCGACGTTGGGAAGCCCTACAATACCGGCCCGTAAAGGCATGATTCTCTCGTTTTACAGTTGTCCTGGATGAGGTCTCGTTTTGACCGCGGGGCATATCGTGGCGTCGGGGTATTGTTTCTGACAACCCGTAAATACAGTTTGAATTACTCAACTTTCCTCGGTCTGCTTATCGTCCTCATTCTCTTTCCGGAGCGCGCGTCCGCGCAACGGACGGAGCCAAGGGGCTCTTTTCTTCAGGTGGGGCCCTCTGCGCTGGGCGGATATGGGGTGTACGTGGGTTACATCAACGCAAAGGATTTCTTTACCCGCGAGGTATTGGTTCTCGGAGACGTGCGCGCAGCATTGGATCCCGGGCACGGTTCGAATCAGATCGTTCTCATGATTGGAGGGGCGCTTCGCGTGTTTGGAATTGAACGCACTGTTGGGAATGTGCCGTACAGAGGTTTCGATACCGATCTGGGATTCAGAATCGGCCCGGGACTCTCCTTCTCAACACGTGAAACCCGCGCCACTAAGAACCAGCGTTTCAATCTCTTCCTTGAACCGTACGCCCGATTTTCTTTTGGTATCGGTTTGCTTAACGCAGCTTTTCTCGAAGTGGGTACGACTCGGCCTCACCTTCGTGCCGGCGTGTGGCTCCGCCTTTAGCCCATATAGGGTACCGAAACGAAGCGCCGTTCGGGTAGCACAACCGCGGTAAGAAAGCCCATCGCGGGGTGCGTATGATAGACGCAGCCCGTGTCGATGTTAATGATTTGCTCTTTGTTCACGACTTCTGGAACTGGAGTGTGACCGCAAACGACGGTTTTTTCCCACGGTAGAGACTCCGCCTTCAGGTGCGACCGCTCCCAGAGATACACCTCTTGATTATTCTCTTCCAGATTTTCCGCCACCGTCATATTCGGCCGCAAACCGGCGTGGACGAAAAAGAATTCTTCCGTGTCCAGGAAAAGTTCGGTGTCACGGACGAAGTCTATGTGTTCCTGGGGAATTTCCATATCGCCACCAGGGTCCATATAACTTGAAAGTGTCGCGATACCTCCGTTTATCGCGAAAATATCATATTCGCCTTCATCCAGATATCCGAGAAAAAGATCTTCGTGGTTTCCCCTGAGAAATGTGCAGGGTCTCTCTTCCCGGAGAGCAATGAGCCGGTCGATGACGCCTTTGGAATCGGGTCCCCTATCGATGTAATCGCCAATAAAAATGAGATGGTCATCAGCCTGGGTATCCAAAATCTTGAGAAGACCATCCAGTGTTCTCGCGCAACCGTGAATATCTCCTATGGCGATGAGTCCCATCTGGTTACGCCCGGTAATTACTTCTTGCTGAAACCATGTCGTTGCCGCACATTATTTCGCCTCTTTTTGCTCAGGGGTGTCTGTTTCAACCAGACCTCTTCCACTTTTTTTCATCCGTCCTGATTCGCGAAAATCGACCAGAACGGAGTCCAATATACCATTAATGAACTGACCACTCTTCGCTGTACTGTAGCGTTTCGCGACCTCAATTGCTTCATTGATCGTGACCTTTGGTGGGATGTCTTCGAAGGACAACATCTCGCACATGGCTAACCGCAGGAGGATTCGGTCAACGAGAGCAATACGAGAAATATCCCAATTCTGGGCGTATTTGATCACTATTTCGTCTGCTTCCTCTGTGAATTCGAGTGTTCGCAGAAACAGGTTTTTAGCAAAATCCAGAGATTCGGGGTCCTTTTCGAGATGCTTCTTGATCACGTTCGCCAAGACATGTTGTGCATCCCCACAGCCCAGCTCAAAAGCGTAAAGGGCCTGCATGGTGCGCTCGCGCGCTTCGCGCCTACTGCTCATTGTGAACGCGTCCTTTCAAATAACTGGTGGGGCGATCCGCGTCTTGCGGGCGGATAATTCGTGATGCAGCCCGAGGATAATTCAGTTTGAACTGCTTTTCAAATTCGTCACCAAATATTCCCACGCCCGATCCGCTGAAAAGGTGTTACGAGCATTGGGCTGGCGTGTCTATTGACAGAACGGATTCTATGAAACCGCTGCGCCATCCATGAAATATCCTGCGTTGTTCGCCGGACTCTTGGTGGGCCAGGGTGTCCTTTTGGCGAGAGCGCCGTCAAGTTGGTTGCTTCCTCTTTGCTTGTTTGGGTTCGGGGTTGCAGCGTTTTTCTACCTGTTGGCGAGGCGATTAGAGGCGCGGGAAATCGTCAATCTTTCTCCTCTCCTATACGTCGTTGCATCCATACTCGTTGTCGTTGGATCCAGTTTCCTGAATTCAGTGGCCCAATCGAGTGCGGACCCACAGGATATTTCTCATTGGTCTGCAAACGAGCCATTTGTTGAAATCGAGGGACGAATTCGGCGGCTATCCGAGCGTCGATCGGGTCTTATCGACTCCGAAATCGATGTTCGATCTTTCGTTTTTGATTCTGTCAGATGGGAATCTAGAGGCCGCGTCTTGATTCGATCCCTTCCCCCAAGGGCAGATTTTCATCCGGGAGACGTTGTCCGGGTGAGTGGTTCTTTGCACGGCTTGCCCGTTAAGCGAAATCCCTATGACTTTGACACGGCCATGTTCTATCGGCGGCTGGGTATCTCGGCCGAGCTCGTGTCTGGAGGCTCGGCGATGAAACGCGTTCAACACCTTCACGGGGGCGTTGTGTACGGGTTCGAAAATCTAAGAATGAGGATCGCAAGTAGAATCAACCGGGTCCATCACTCGGCAGCATCAAAGGAAATCCTTCCCGCTCTGCTTCTCGGAGACCGGAGCAACATCTCATTTGAGGCGCGGACTGCTTTTCGCGAAAGCGGTCTGTCGCACTTGTTGGCCATCTCTGGCCTGCACGTCGGGATAATCGGTATGTCGCTTTACTTTATGGTGGGTCTGTGGTTAGCCCGCATACGGATTACATTTATTCGCTTGAAGGCGATTCGTAGTGCGGTCACCGGGGTGGCGCTGATCGGTTTCGTTTTGCTCAGTGGTGGTAGCCCCTCCGTTCAGCGCGCCGTAGCGATGGCTACAGTATTTCTTCTGAGTACGGCGCTTGGGAAAACAATCACCGGATGGAATATGTTGGGGTTAGCGGGCTGCTTCCTCATCGGCGTAGATCCATCCCAGATTTACGCACCGGGATTTCAACTTTCTTTTTCTGCGGTCGCCGGGATTCTTCTCTTGCAAAGAAACAGCTCTCTGTCCTCCGACAGTGGTCGACGCATACCTCGACCTTTTCGATTTCTATGGGCGACCTCAAAGATTTCTATTGCCGTTACGTGTTCAACGCTTCCCGTTCTTCTCTATCACTTCGGAGCTGCTCCTCTCGGTGGAATTTTGGCCAATATCCTCGCGATTCCCCTCACGTCTATCCTTTTGTTGTCCGGGATCATTTCTTCAGCCGTCGGAAGCACTCTTTCGTTTGTCGAGGCGACGGATGTCCTTGCCAATACGCTTTTTTCTTTAGCGAAAGCCGCGTCTCAAGTGCTTGAAGGCGCCTCTTTGGCTGTATCGACAGGAATAGTTCACCCGGCTTCGATCGTTCCTGTTTCGCTGCTCATGGCTTTTCGTAGCGTTGGTCGGCGCAAACGAACCTGGTTGCTTCTTGTTAGCATTGCCTTGCTCCTGATTAGTTCTGGCCCCAGACCCAACATTTTGTCAGCGACGTTTCTGGACGTCGGACAAGGAGATGCCGCTTTGTTTCTGACTCCGGAAGGCAACACCGTTTTGGTGGATGCCGGCACAGGGTTCTCGAGCGCTCGAAGCATTCAGGCGCATCTCTCCGGCCTTGGAATCGATAGGGTAGATCTGCTCGTCATTTCTCACTTCCACGCGGATCATGTTGGCGGCCTGGATCACTTGCGGGAAGAAGTTACCATCAGCCGAGTTGTTGGACCCAGGAACCCCGACGAATACGGCGGTCTGATTGAAATCGTAAGCCGTGGAGACTCGCTTTTTGTAGACCCTACGGTTTTCATCGAGGTTCTCGCTCCACCCGGTGGTTCTTCTACACGAACAGAAAACGAGTCGTCCGTGGTAATCAGAATTGTTTACGGGGAGCGATCATTTCTAATGGCAGGAGACGCCGAACGCTCTATCGAAACCGGGCTTGTTTCGGCCTACGGGTGGTCGCTCAAATCCGACGTTGTGAAGGTTGCTCATCATGGTTCGTCAACCAGTAGTTCACCCTCTTTCGTTCTTCGTTCATCCCCATCGGCTGCAGTAATCAGCGTAGGTCGAAGAAACCGATTCGATCACCCTGATCCGCAGGTGATTCGAAGATGGAGAGAGACGGCATACGAGGTATCAACGACCGCAATAGAAGGAGGAATTAGTTTTTCAACGGACGGGAAATCTATCTGGAGATCCCAGTGACAACAGCGATGAAAATCGAGAGT